>JAPUGV010000241.1 GCA_027298025.1 Chloroflexota bacterium
GTACCTTCTTGCTACAATCTTGCGGGAGTTTGTGAGTGAATAAAGCGCTGATCGACGAAACGATACGAGCACATTCCGCCCCGAGTGTCGTGCCTACAAAACGAGACACATGGGATCGAATCCTGATCATTACGGGTTCGCTTGGTCTCGTGTTTAGCCTTCTCACCGCGACAATTCTTGGAGGGCTATCGCTCTTCGCGAGACAGCCGGTCGCTGTGGGAGTGGAGGCCGCCTCGATTTTGGCGGTCGGGATGTTGGCGGCACCAGCGATCTATTGGGGTGCCAGGGGCTCGGCAGACCGCGCGGTGCGCAGGCCGGGCCCGGCCTGGATTCTAGCGCTGTTGCTTTTTCCATTGGCTCTGGTCCTGGGCATTCTGGCCTTCGAAGTTGGAACACTCCCAAGGTTATTGGGCCCCATTGCCCACATCCTTGCGGCGGGCGGTCCGGTCCTGTTCGTCGTATCGGTTTCCCTCTCCCGAGGTCCACTCTTCTCCGCGCGGCGCCGCTGGGCACATTTCCTTGCCGGTTTGTGGGTGACTCCGCCCCTCAGCTTGTTCCTTGAATTGATCGCTCTTGTTGTGGTCGGTTTGCTCATGTTCGTGGGCCTCGCTCTCACTCCCCAGGGCCAGTCCCTACTGCAGGAACTGCTCGCAATCGAGCTCGCCTCGGAGCAGGAGGTAATCGATTTGGCGACGCGCTTGCTCACACAGCCGATCGTGATCTTGCTGGGGGTCGGGCTGCTCTCCGGGGCGGTCCCCCTTATCGAAGAGCTGCTTAAATCGCTCACGATATGGCCTTTGCTCATGAGACCGATGACAGCCGGCCAGGCATTCCTGGGAGGCGCCCTGGGAGGGGCAGGCTACGCCCTATTTGAATCGCTATTCTTGCCTCAAGCGGGGGAGGATTGGGTGATTACCATGCTTGCACGCGCCGGCACTCCACTGATCCACGCGTTTAATACCGGCCTCGTATGCTGGGGGCTGGCCGAGGGAGTGCGAAGGAAGCGTTGGCTCTTCTCCGCTGGCACTTACATCCTTGCGGTGGGCCTGCATGGGATGTGGAATCTTGCTGCAATAGGGATCGGTCTCTCCGGACTGGCCGTGGGATCCGGACCGAACTACCTGGATCCAATCCTCATGAGCGCCGTGGGCTATTTGGGATTATTGGGACTATTTGGGCTCACTGTAGGCTCGCTGGCTGGGCTGATCTGGCTTCCGGCCAGGCTCGAATCGGAGCGCCCAGCCCTGCCGCGTCGCACGTGATGAATGACGTAGAAGATAGAGCCTGCCAGCAAGATGATAGCGATGGGGATATCAAATGGTCGCATGATCGCGCGCAACTCTTCCCAGTTTGCCCCAAACGCCCAGCCACCCAGGGCAAGCGCTCCACACCAAAGAAATGACCCCAAGTAGGTATAGAGGATAAAAGGCCCGATGCGCGTTCTCGAGACGCCCATTGGAAAAGAAATGAAGGTACGTACGATCGGCAGCAAGCGCGAGAAAAACGCTACCGCGTCTCCCCAGCGGGAAAACCAACGATCGGCTAGCTCGAGATCGCGGTGACTGATCATGACGTACCTGCCGTAACGATCCAGGAACGGCCTGCCACCAAAGGCTCCTAGGGTGTAGGAAGCGATGGAGCCAATCGTGCAGCCAAGCGCGCCCCAGAATCCGCCAAGTAAGACGGCTTGCAGGGCGCTTCCACCTTGAGCTTGCACGAGCAGCCAGCCTGCCAGCGGCATCGTGACTTCGCTCGGAATGGGGATGTTTGCGCTCTCAAGGGCCATAATGAACGCTACGCCCCCCCAGCCAATTGTCTGCAGGACGTCGGTGAGAATCAGGACGATCTGGTGTTCGAGTTCAGCGGGCATGGATTTCTACTTGCGAAGCGGGGAGTATAACCATAACTAATGCGGGAAACAATAAATGCTTTCTCAATCCTTCTCCGCAAATCTGACCCAATCCCCTATACGCGTCTTGCCGAGGGAGATTTTGGTGTCCGAAGCGGGGTTCGGCGGCTCCTGAGCTCGGAGTCCAAAGCACTTTTTCGGATCGAAACTCTGGATAGCTCGATGCTCCCGCTGGCAATTCGAGGTCGAAGTGATATATTATTGCCCGCGCCTGCTTTGGTCTTATGTTGACCTTTATGCCGAACCTGAAATCCACCCTTGTCTAAGCCGCGCGTCGAACTCATGATGGACCGCCTGCGGGATCTGCAGGCCTCCTCGACGGATGTCGAGGCTTCTGCCGTGGTCAGCGTAGATGGCTTGACGATGGCCTCGGCTCTGCCCCCCGATGTTGAAGAAGACCGCGTGTCGGCCATGTCGGCAGCCATGATTTCCCTGGGGGAACGCATCGCGACCGAATTAGGCCGAGGCACGCTTGACCAGGTATATATCAAGGGTCAAACCGGGTATGTGATCCTAATGTCCATTGCCCGCGACGCCGTGCTGACCGTCTTAGCGCGCGATAAGGCGAAGCTCGGCTTGTTGTTCCTCGACATGCGCCGCGCAGCGGAGGACCTCAACAAATTGCTTTAGGATGCGACAGCTAACGGTCGTCATCCCGACCTATAATGAGGCGGAAAACCTCCCCTCGCTCATCGACAACTTAGTCGCAACTTCGATGTCGAACCTGAAGCTCATCATTGTCGACGACGGTTCACCCGATGGAACGGGCCAGCTGGCAGAGGAGCTCGCGGTTCAGCTGCCCGGCAGGCTGTCTGTGGTCCACCGCCCAGGAAAGATGGGCCTAGGGTCTGCTTACATTAGGGGGTTTGGTGTAGCGCTCTCCGAGGGGGCAGAGGCCGTAGGACAGATGGATGCAGACTTCTCGCATTCCCCCTCCTACCTGCCAGGATTATTGGCTGAACTTGAACATTGGGATGCCGTCTTCGGTTCTCGTTACGTTGAAGGCGGCCGAGTGGATGAGCGTTGGAGCTTTTGGCGCGTCTTCCTATCAAAATTCGGCAATACATATGCAAGAGTCATCTTGCGACTCCAAGTCCGAGATTCTACAGGTGGCTTTCGAATCTGGCGCGCGGAGGCCCTAAGAGGGATGCCACTCCAGCGCATCCGCTCGGAGGGATATGTCTTCCAGGTGGAAATGGCCTACGTGGCGCAGAGAATGGGGTTCAAAATCTCCGAGCAGCCGATCTATTTTGAAGATCGGCACATTGGCCAGTCTAAGATGTCACTTGGGATTCAGCTCGAGGCTGCCATCCGAGTATGGCTGCTCCCCTACGTTTACCGGGGACTCCAGCCCGCCCGAGCCTGAAGGATTTCGCCCAGGAGCAAGACGCCAATCAGGCTAGCCCAAGTCGGCGACCCTGGCCAAAGCCTCCCATTGCTCCACACTCAGCTCTTGCGCTCGTGCAGACGGATCGATTCCAGCCGCTACTAACGTCTCGCCCGCCTGCTTACCGAGCACCGGGCCCAGCGAATTCCTCAATTTTTTTCGGCGTTGTCTGAAACCAGCTCGGGCAAGACGAAACACCAAAACGATCCATTCGGCCTCGATCACAGGGGCCTTATGTATGTCTATGCGCAAGATTGAAGAATTCACCTCGGGTTTTGGATAAAAAGCTCGGGCCGGAATTTCCCCCCGAATTTCCGGTACTCCGTAAATCTGAACGCTGAGCGCCAGCAGGCTCATCTGTCCCGGTTTGGCGGTGGCTCGCTCAGCGACCTCGGACTGGACCGTCAGCACCAGGCGGCCCGGAGGCTTTTCTGTCTCCAGATAGTGCCGCAACAAAGCCGAGGTTATGGAGTAGGGAATGTTGGCGACTACGCGGTAGTCGGCCGGCGTCTCAATTTCGAGCGTCAATGCGTCGCCTGACACGACATCCACATTGTCCACGCCCTCCAGGACGGCTTTCAGCACCGGAAGCAGGCGCGGATCCAGCTCAATCGCAGTGACGTGCGCCGCAGTAACGGACAGCCTTCGAGTCAAGGCGCCCAGGCCGGCCCCCACTTCCACTACGGCTTCGGTCCCATGCAGCTCGGCCGCCAGCAGGATTTCGTCGAGTGCCTGCCGGTCCACTACGAAGTTTTGTCCGAGGCTCTTATGGGGGCGAATACCATATGCGCGCAGCAGCTGACGCGCGGCGAGAGGATCCGGCACTAGGGGAATATATAGACGATCGATTCAGGCGCAGGCATGGGGGTCAGGAAGTAGACCGTGACGCCTCCCGACCAAGAGACCCAGTTATCATCCTCGTATCCCAGATCAATCCAGCGGCCCCCGACGCCACTCCCGGTATCCGCAGCCTCCGCAAACCCATACCCGGGCACATACATTATGGTTCCGAAAGGGATCAGGCTTCGGTCGATCGCCACCAGACCCTTCTTCAATCTCTTGCCGGAAGCGGTGATGCCGAACCATGGTGCGTCAGGAGATACCCCGGCACGGGACGGGGAATAGGAGGTGGCGTACATATCAAGCTTACGCCAATAGTCCAGCGGGCCATCGGCTGTGGCCGCCGTTCGCACCTGGATCTGGGTCCCGTATCCGATGATCTGCGGAGTGGGCCCTTGAGCCACCCAATCTCCCTCGAGAAGGCGACTGACCTCCACGCCGTCCTCAGTGCGCACCCGCACGCGATGGATCGTGACCCCATACGCGCCCGGCTGAACGATTTGCTGGTTATCGATCTCGAGTGTGTCGATCGGTTGATACACCGTATCGAAGCTCAATGGCTCCTGTTCCATCTGAACTTCCTCACGAACGCGAACCAGTTGGATCTGGCCATCCGCGGGAAGGGTCTGGGCCTGATCGGGAATGGTGTAGTCCAAGCCCACCAGGTACAGCCCGGCATCGGCGAGGGCTACTCCGACCGTGTCGGCCGCCGAACGCCCACGAATCTCCTGTCCGGCGACACGGATATCCACGGGTGTGGATCGTTCGAGCCGCGCCTCGATAGGGCCGTCGAGCGGAGTGTTCGGAAGCGGGTCAAGCCGGTCACCCTCATGTAGCTGAACCCCGCCTTCCCAGAGTGCCTCCCCCAAAGTAGGCGCGGCGGAGTGCAGCAGCCGGTTGCTTCCCTCTACGGTGAGGCGAATCGGGATTGCGCGCCTTAGCTGGATATGCGTTGGGGTTCCAGAACCCGCCGGTAGCCCGTTTACGATGAATCGATCCCCGGGAAAGAGTTGACGCGAAATCAGATTTGCCGGATCGGTTTCTGCCGTCTCGACCCGGCTGATCACGCCCTGGTCCACCAGAATGACGGGTTGCGCTTGATGGAGTTCGACGACCGGCAGCACGCCGTCTTCCCAGTTCAATTCGGTGTCATTTCCGGGCAGCAGCACGTCATCGGGTCCAAGTACGATTCCCGCTTCATGGAGCAGCTCCTTTGGCCGGCGGGCGTGTGTTCTTAGCTGAAGGGGTTCTCCATCGATGAGCAACAGCGCCGGCCGAGCGGTGGCGTAATAAAGCGCGCTGAGCCCCGCCGCTGCCAGCACAAGCGGAATGGCGGATGGCAAATTGCGACCTGTGGCTGTCAGATCCATGCTGCGGGAGTTTACCAGGCTATTGAGCTTCTCCAGCCCGTTGTGCGCTGCCGGAAGGGGAATTCGCAGTAGGCGGAGAGGGTGGGATTCGAACCCACGGAGCCTTGCGGCTCACGCGCTCTCCAGGCGCGCGCGTTCGGCCAGACTACGCTACCTCTCCTACGGGGGAAGGGGCGCATTATAACATGCGCGCTTTCTGCCCCAAATTATGGCAAGTAGGGCGCCTCGGAAAGAATCTCTACCTTTTCAATGGGCGGCCCCAGACTGAACACGGTGATATCAAAGCCGAATGAAAAGCCATCTTTCGAAGCCTCCCAGATACGATATCCCACCGGTATATCGTTCTTGCCAAGCGCGAGCACGACCAGTCTCAATCCTACTGGTCGATCCTGTAGCTCGCCCTTCAGTTCCACAGTCCCGGTTGCTCTTGCGCTTTGCCCATCGGATGCAATTACGCTGCTTTGGATCTGCAGATCGAGCTCCACGTATCGCGAATCTATTTCTCTGGCGTTCAGCGCGCTTATTGCCACCGCCGAGGCAAAGCTGAAGCGCGGCTCCGGCTGCCCGAAGGTCGCCGCCAGCGGCAACCGGCTACCCGGAAGAACGAGATTCGTCGACCCGTAAGCGGGCTCCGTTTGAAGCGCTTGTCCGGTGCTGTCCGCAAGGGTCACCAGTGCGACCACCCCCTCCACTGCCGAATCGCCGGATACCGCAGCGGTGAGCAGGCAGGTTAGGCCCGCCGGAATCGCCTCGTAGCATGCCACCTGCGATAGTTCAACAGGCACCGGCGTGGCGGAGGGCACCGGTCCCTGGGCGCCCGAGCGGGGAATGCTCAGGCCATCGCCGATCACGAGTAGGCGGGGATTCACGCCCGGGTTGGCCAGAAGCAGCTCGGCCAGCTCAACTCCATAACGTATGGCGATCGAGAGCAGCGTGTCGCCCTCCACAATCACATGCTTATGCGGAGTCGGACTCGGGCCAACGGTATCAACGGGGGCAATCCCAATTTCATGTTCGACCGTGGCTGAGGCCGTAGCCTGCGGGCGCGGCAGGAGCGTCGGCGTAGCAGAGGGTGTGGGCGCACTTCCAATATCCGTGCAGCCGATCAGAACTAGAGCGAGCGCAAGAGATCTTATAGGAGGCATCAATGGCCGCGGATTATAGCTCAGCAGATCGACTAGTCCATGCGGTCCGTTGTGCGCCCCATACCGCTATGCTAGACTCGCTCGCCGCATGAGCGCTTCCACCGAAAGCATGTTCATGGAGGCCATCGCCGCCGCCCGGGCGGGCAACCGGGTGCGCGCGAGAAGCCTGCTGACCAAGCTGCTCAAGACCGATTCGAGCGTGGTTGACTACTGGGTCTGGATGAGTTCAGTAGTCGAGTCCAAGCGTGAAAAGATCTATTGCCTCGAATCAGCCCTGAAACTAGATCCAACCCACCGCGCCGTTCTGAGAGGCCTCACGTTGATGGGCGCAAGGGCCCCCAACGAGGCCGAACTTGCCGGGGCGCCCAAGATCCCTCGTCGTCAAATCGCGGCCGTCGCAACCGGTGCTTCTGTGGGCGGCGGCGTGCGCCTTCCGCGGCTCCCATGGCGGTTCATGGCCTACTCGCTGGTGGCGGTTGTCGCCCTGTTTGCGGTGGGATTTGTGGTGAGGGCCGCGATTCCATTGTTTGGGCCAAGAGCTATGTCTCAGGCGCCGACACTTCCTCCCCCACCCGCCGCTGTCACTTCGACCCCCGAGACTCCTACTGCGACTCCCACCACGATTCCCGCCACCCTTCGCGTTCAACGCACTGCAATTCCGACCGAACTTGCGCAAACGCCGCTGGCATTCTTTGTAGCTCAGACCCCAACCCCTACTTCGGTCGTGGGGGTAACGCCCCACCCTGCGTATGAAGCATACTCTTCCGGTCTCCGGGCATTGGAGCGCGGCAACTACGAGCAGGCAGCAGGTTTCTTCGATCAGGTTCTCGATCTGGACAATTCCCTACCCGACGCGCACTATCTCAAGGGCGAAGCACGGCGGCTCTATGCGATGTCGGACGACGGCGAAGCCAATCGAAGCGCGTTGCTCGGAGCAGCCATTCAGTCCTACGATGGCGCAGTCTTGAAAGATCCAGAATATGCCCCGGCATACCTGGGTCGTGGGCATGCGCTGCTCGAGCGGGCCGTGATCCGAGAGGGCCCTGATGGTCTCGATGGCCAGCACTTACCATCGGACTATGCCAAGGCACTCGAGCTTGACCCGACCTTCATGCAGGCCTTTGTTGCACAGGGCGAATTCATGCGGCGGGTGGGCTTATGGAAGACTGCGGAAGAAACAATGCAGGCCGCGGTAGACGCCGGGCTGCGAGACCCGAGAGTGTACATCCTTCTGGCCGAGGCCCAGCTCATCCGCGGAAAGCTGGAGGCCGCCCTAGAGAACGCCATCGAAGGCAGCGGAGCCGATCCGACGGATTTGGACGGCTACTTCGTGCTGGGACGAACCTTTGCCCGACTTGAACAGTACGAGCAAGCGCTTCAGCCCCTGCTAACCTACGTGGCCTACCGAGGAAATGATCATCGCGGCTGGAGCGATCTGGGTCGCACACAGTTCGAACTTGACGACTTGCCGGCTGCGGCGTTCTCGCTCAATCAGGCACTCACGATTAAGGGGGATTACTCGCCAGCTTTCATCGGCCGAGGCTGGCTAAACCTGGAGTTGGGGGACCCTTCGTCCGGTCTCCATGACTTCCAAAAGGCGCTTCAATTTGGACAAGAGACCGTCGAGATGTACTTGGGACTCGGACATGCCTACTTTCTCATGGGAGATCTTCAAGAGGGCCTCAATCAGGCCAATACCGCCATTGTGCTTGCCTCCGAGGCAAACCGGTGCGAAATCCTGGACCGAGATACTTCGCGCGGTTACGCCCTGCGAGCCCTTATCTCGGAGGCTTCGGATGAGCTAACAGACTACGCGATTCAGAATTGGGAGTGGATCCTCGACCTGGCGTGCCCGGATCCGCTTATCCGCCTGATGGCGGAGGAGCACCTACTGATCCTGACCGGGGAGATTCCGGTTCCCTCGCCGACGGCAAGCCGAACGGCGACTCCGGCAGGACCCACACCTTCTCCGACGATTACCCTTACCCCGACTCTTTCTCCGACGCCGGCGCCGATATTCACCCCGACGCGTACCCCGACATTGGCACCCACGGCGATTCCCTCGCCGGCGCCGGGAACACCGACTTCAGCGCCTACTCCACGTCCAACCCGCACCCCCCCCCCGGCATTCGGGGGGTGGGTGGCCGAAGCGGGGGGTCACGCATAGGCCTCGCGCGCGAAGGGCGCGAGGGTCCGACTAGATGA
>JAPUGV010000242.1 GCA_027298025.1 Chloroflexota bacterium
CTACCCTCCTCATTTGGGGCTCGAGTGATCGATTTCAACCCTGGGACGAGGTGGGCGTGCGACTACGAGAGTTGCTACCTAATCCGGAGGTACGGCTGATTGAGCGAGCCGGCCACTTTCACATGCTGGAAAGGCCCGAGGCCTTCGTTACGGCGCTGCTGGACGGGCGTCATCAGGAGAAGGAGTAAATCAACTGCAGGCTCAATTAGTACGACACGCGACGCTCATCCTGAAGGCCGGAGCGGCGACCTATCTTGTCGATCCAATGCTTAGTCCGGCGGAGGCCTGGGATCCGGTAAGCAATTCTGCCAATCGGAGGCGGAATCCGATGGTGGAGCTACCCATAGCGCAAGATGAGCTGGAAGACACCTTGGATTCTTTAGCGGCGGTGTTTGTGACCCATATTCACTCCGATCATTGGGATGATCCTGCCATTGAGCAGCTGAATAAAGACCTTCCGATCTTCTGCCAGCCGAATGACACGGACAGCATCAAACATTCCGGATTCGCCCAAGTCATGCCCGTCGAGAGCAGCATCGAATGGGAGGGCCTCAATATCACCCTCACGGGCGGCATACACGGAACGGGAGAAGTGGCGGAGCGGATGGGGCCGGTTTCGGGCTTCGTGATCAAATCACGGAGCGAACCGTCCCTCTACATCGCGGGCGATACGGTCTGGTGCCCTGAAGTTGAATCCGCGCTCCAGACCCACCAGCCGGATGTGATCGTGGTGAACGCCGGAGCTGCGCAGTTTATTGACAGCGATCCCATCACCATGGAGGCCGAAGACGTCATCCGGGTAGCCCGTGCCGCACCGCAGGGTCGCCTCGTGGCGGTACACATGGAATCCATGAACCACTGCGTCCTCACTCGGGCCGAGTTGGCGCGCGAGATTGATGAGGCCAGCCTATCCGATCGGGTCCTGATCCCTGCGGATGGAGAGACGCTGACCTTCTAGTCTCGCCACAGAGATCGAAAACCACCCATCGAACTCGCGCCAAAAACTCAGATGGATTGAAATTAGGCGGGTTGGGCTGCAATCAGGCGCAGTCTTTTGCGACCGACGAAGAGGAAGGGTACCAGAGCCAGCATGACCAGGCCTACGATCAGAAAGGTGTTTGCTCGATCGAAGGAAGTCGTAATGGGCTGGCTTACGATAGGTGACAGGAATTGCCCTAAGAAGAGCGCGGTGGTGAAGCCACCGATCACGCGCCCCCGAACTTGCACTGGCGTCTCATCCGCAAGCCAGACATAGAGGTTGGGAAGCAACTGGCCATTTCCAAACCCCGATACAACCAGACCGATAAATAGCAATCCCGAGCCCTGCGATAAGGTGACCAGAGCATAGCCCACGCCCATGAGCACAAAACCGATCATAAGAACTGCGATGTGATCGAATCGGCGAGCAACCCGTCCATAGAAGAACGAAGACGCGGCGAATGAGAGACTCATCACGGCAATTGCGATCCCAGTCTGAGTGGCCGAACTGCCAACGACGTCTTGAAGATAAAAGGGCAGATGGATCGGCACAACGTAGAAAACGATTTCCACGAGCAGGATTACGCTATAGATAAATGCAATCAAGCGAACGGGGGTAGGGGATTGCTCGTCGACCGGAGTGGAGGACTTGGATTCCTGGATAGATTGCGCCACGCAGGTGCCGACGTCACCCTGAGCGGGAGGCTTGACCGGGCACCGCTCCGTGGGACGTGGCTCGTAGATGAAGATGAGGACGAACGGAAAGATCGCAAACGCCATCGAATGCACGAGGAATGGTGTGCGCCAATCGATGTCGGCCATGGGGCCCGTAAGGAGCAGAAATAGGGTGCCCGCCAGTCCCATGAAGCCTGCCTGAAGCCCCATCACACGTGAGCGCTCGGCCCCATAGTAATAATCAGCGATCAGGGTCGTTGTACTTGTCATCAACCCGGCCACAGCCAGCCCAAGAATGGCTCTTCCAATCAGTACTGTCCCAAACGTCTGAAGGAAATACCCTGAAACGCCCGCCAATCCGGCCATACCCGTGGCGGTGACAAGCACGATTTTTCGGCCGGTTGTGTCCACCAGGTAGCCGGCGAGCGGCGCTGAGAGGGCGATCACCAATGGGGGCAGGGTGAGCACGAAGCGCACCCAGAAGTCGATGTTCTCGATGTGCGCGAATTTCGCGCGAATGGCAGGCAACGTCGGGGCCATAATCACGCCGCCGAAGACGACGAGCGTGGAGACGACCAGCAGGGTGCCCTTAACCGCAAAACGGTCGGGGTTCTTCTTCCTCACGGTTCGGATGATAAAGCATAGCGATCAGCCACTACGATCCACGATCCACTGCATTGCGAGCAGGGCCAATCCAATCAATAACAGCGGAGCCAGCCCAACGCCCAGGCAAAGCAGGTAGGTGGGCAAGGCGTTTGCACCATAGATCAGATACACCAAACCGCCTCCGCCAACCAACAGCAGGACGATGAAGCCGACGAATAGGTTGATGGTTGTTTGGCGCCTGTAGCGCCGCAAGTCGCGCCCCACGTTCATTATCACAAAGCCGATGACCGCCGCGATTCGATCTAGCTAATTTGCCTACCCGCCAAGCTCTTCCTCCACGTTCCATATTAGCAGCTCACCATCATTCGAGCCCGTGGCCAGGCTAAGGCCATCCGGCGAGAAAGCGACCGCGGTGGCCTGCATTCGATGCTCGTGCAGCATTCGCAGCAAAACGCCGTCGGCCGCGCGCCAGATACCAACCCCTGTATCGTTCGAGGCCGATGCCAGCAGCGACCCGTCTGGCGAATACTCGACATCGTTCACCCGGAAAACGTGGTCCGACAGCACGGCCTTCACTTCGCCATTGATCGCGTCCAGCAACCAGAAATCGGAGAGACCGACCAGCGCCACAGCGATTTCAGAGCCGTCGGGCGAAAGGGCCATGTCGCGAACAACAACAATGCCCGTCTTGAGCACTTCAGGGGGCGTATATTCCCTCGACTCCCACCACTGGAGAATGCCGCCTCCGCAGCAAGGACGCCCGTCACCGGTCAGGATCCGGCTCCCGTCCTGATTAAATTCCAGGCCCCAGAATTCGACCGAACCCCCGTTCCCGGGCGCGCAGCCAAGCGGCACGATCGTCCGACTCAGGATCCCCGAAGGTACGCGGCGAAGCTCCACAACGCACCGGTTGCCGCCCAGCGCGAGTAAGGAGCCATCCGGCGAAAACTCCACCTCCACGACTCTACTATCCATGAGCGGAAACAATGTTCGCTCCAAGGATCCATCCGCGACGCTCCAGATATTCGCCGTACGGTCGTCTGATCCTGAGGCAAGCAGGGTGCCGTCTGGCGAGAAGTCGATTGACCGCACCCCGGCGGAATGGCCGGCTATCGTGCGAACCTGTGACCCATCCAGAGCGTCCCATATCTGAATCGTGCCGTCGAGTGAGGCAGTCGCCAGCTGGGCGCCATCCGGAGAGAAGGCAATATCGGTGATGCTGTCTGTATGGCCCCGCAGAACAATGACTGGACCTCCATCGGCCCTCTCATCGACGCGAAGATTTCCGAAGTGCTTCACTTCGCGTCCCAAAGCAATCGGAGCCCAGCCGCCTTCATTTTGTCTCGAAGCCTCAGCAGACCGGACGGGATTCGCATCCGGGCTGAACACCAAGAGCATCAGGAATGCCGCGCCCGCGATAGCGTAAATGAAATCCGATTTCCAGCCGTGCACATTTTGCATCCGTTTGCTCCGATAACCCTCCATGGACATTAAGCGAACAAACATCACATCTTAGCACCCCTATAGGTGCGATCTTATTAAGAATATTAAGAATAGGTGAAGGCTCCCCGCCGGGCGCGCGGCCGGACATTTGGCTCGGGCAGGGGCCACGGTGGAAGATCTCCGAAGGCAACCCATGAGAACACCAGTGTCATCACCGCGAACGCCTGAGCAAACTCCCACTCCTCCTGTCAAACTCCTCCGGGGTAACTCGGAGGAGTTTCGCGTTCACTTCGACGAACTGGGCCCCGTCAAGCAATGCGCTTACCTCACACAGTTTCTTCATAATGCCCTCATAGGCTCTGAATACCTGGCA
>JAPUGV010000243.1 GCA_027298025.1 Chloroflexota bacterium
GGGTCCCTTCCGCTCTTCAGTCTTAGAATCCCCTGGGGTATCGTTGGTCGAGAACGTTCGGTTGGGCGTCGCCAATTCACTTGTTGCGATGCTAATTTTTGCGTTTACCGAAATCCTCTATCGGGAGACGGTCGGCGAGACAGAGTTTTCGCGGTTCTCCGAATTTGCCAGTACCTAGCTAGCTACCTTCCCTTCCCGCAATCACTCATCCTTGCCAGGTTGACTCAATGCTGTCGCCTGCCTGCGGAGCAGCTGGCGCGCCACCCAATCGGCCGCATATGCGCTGATTGAGAGACTGACAAAGGCCGAGAGGCCGTAATAGAACGCCACGACTACCGCATCCACCTGTTGTACCGCGACCACTAAAATGCCCAGGCCCAAGGCGATTCTGGCCGTTTGCCGCGCCTGTTCGGCCGTTCCTCCGCGCCGCACGACCAACCACGATGCAGCGGTACCCAAAAGTACGGCGTACAAGATATGCAGCAGCGGGGAGCGTAAATCGAAGTAAGCGAAGCCTTCTCGCACGGAGCGCATGATGGCCGCAGGCGTGAGGGCCAGCGGGAGCGGATCCACTAGCGATCGCCCGATTAGGATCTTCACAGCGAGCTGACTGAGTATCAAGCCCGCGCCGCCTAATAGCAAACCCTCGATAACCAAGCGCCCAGTCAATCTACCCAATTTGCCACCAGTCAACCGTCTCATAGGCCAGACAGATTGTCATGAACCGTGGGCGCAGCGCCTGTGGGTCTCCTTACGACTCGCCGGGTAGAGATTGAGCCTGAACCGGGGTCCACCATCCGCAGCGCCGATCTCGGGTAGATCAAAATTACCTGGGGAACGACAAAGGGGCTGTCTGGAAGCGTGCACAGACAGCCCCTTCGGGCCTTACTTTATGCTTTCCCCTATCTGCGAACCGAATTTAGCCACTTTTCGATTTCCTTGGCCGCGACGTCTCGTCCACCAAGACCAAACGCCAAGGCCGCGGCTACGGCAATCGCTCCCAGCACGATGCCGAAGGCCAGATTTACGATGTCTTGCGCAATCCCGGTCTGCCGCAACGCCAAGGCGCTGGAGAATACGATGATGGCCACCCGCGCCACTGGCGCAAGAAGGTGTGCCTGCGAGCCGCCCGTACCGCGAATCACACGATCGGCGATGCCCGCGAAGTACAGCCCGAGTCCGAAGATCACAACTCCTGCGACCAGCCCTCCAGCGACTACTAGGAACTGGGAGAACAAATCCGCCACGATCCCGAAACCCAAAAGGTTGGAAGCTTCAATGACCGCGAAAAGCATGATCGCCAACCAGGACACGTAGCCTACGATCTGGGAAGGCGTCTGGCCGGCCGCACCCTCCGCACTGCCCATCCCGATCCTACTGAGCACGTTATCGAACCCTATGCCGGTGAGCGCGTTAGTGACGAAACCACTGACGGCTCTGGCGACAAAGTAGGCCACCCCGAGCAGCAGAAGCGCCCCGAAGAAGGCCGGTAGGGCCGCGAGAACCGTAGTCAGAGCCTCCGCGGCCGGCTGCGACACGGCGTCAATCTCCAGTTCATCCAAAGCCGCAATTGCCACGGGGATAAGGATGAGTACATAGACAACGGTTCCGATGACGCTGGACAGCTTGCGAGTTCCAAGCGCATCCTGAACTCCCCACCGGTCTCCAAAGGCGTCCAACCCCGCGCCGGCAAGCAGTTTGGCAACAACCTGGCGTACAATGCGCGCCGCGATCCAGCCTATGAGTAGGATGATGGCCGCCCCAAAGATTCCGGGGAGCGCCCCCAGAACTCCATCCACGACACTTTGTACTGGCTCCAGCAGCCCCTGAAGCCCGAGCACACCAATGACCGCTGGCAGGAACACGAGGAACACCAACCAATAGACCACGTTCCCAAGCGTTTCACTGACGGAGCTGGCATCTGGTGTCTCCATTTCTGCCTGCTTGGTCAGCCAGTCATCCAACTTGGCTGTCTTCAAGCCACGGATAATCAGGAATTTCAAAACCGTGGCCGAGATCCATGCCAGCAGCAGCAATACTCCGGCCCAGAAGATGGAGGGCAGGAACCGGAAGATCTCCCCAAGGAATATCTGAATCGATTCGGCCGCGATCGTGAGCTGCAGCTGTTGGAGCACGATCACAAGTACCAACAGCAGAATCAGGTAGTAAACAGCCCTGGATATCCACGACGTTAGGTTGACTGCGCCATCCCCCCCTGACATCGCACTCAATCGGCGGTCGAGCCCAGTCCGGCGCAACCCCCAGCGCGTCACGGCGCGGGCAACAATGGCTATTAGCCATCCCACAACCAGTACCGCAACTGCGCTGGCGATATTAAGCAGGTAGGGCCCCAACCCCTCAAACGGTGGAAGAAACTCTGGCATTCTATGCTCCTCTCGATATCACGCCCAAAATGCGCGTGATCCAGGTATTTGAACCCCTCCAACCCGCCTTAGGTACGATCGGCGCCTGTATAATCCAGCGCTGTGAAACGGTCCGCTGAAGCCCAGATTGCCCGCGGAGCGGGCATCGTGATGGCTGGATTTGCGCTGTCCAGCCTCATCGGCCTGCTCAACCGAGTGCTTTACTCTGGCGTTTTCGGAACCGGCATTTCGCTGGACGCCTTTTTCTCCGCCAACCGGGTCCCCGACATCTTGTTTAACTTGATGGCGGGCGGAGCGCTGGCTTCGGCCTTCATTCCCGTGTTTGCCACTTTCCTCACGCAGAACGACCGTGCCGGCGAGTGGCGCCTGGTCTCTGGAATCGGCAATCTGCTCATCTTAGGCTTGGGTCTGGCGGCCGTCCTGGCTTGGATCGCAGCGCCCTGGATCGTCCCCAACCTGCTCGTTCCCGGCTACGACGATCCGGGACAGATCGAGCTGACCGTCGATTTGCTGCGCATCCAGCTCATCGCGTTGGTGCTGTTTGGCATCAGCGGGCTTGTGATGGCGATATTGAACGCACACCAGCGGTTCGCACTGCCGGCACTTGCTCCCGCTTTCAATTGGCTGGGGTGGATCATTGGAACGCTTTTGCTCGTCCCACGCCTTGGGATCCATGGGTTGGCATGGGGAGTGGTCCTCGGCGCGCTTCTTCACCTGCTGATCCAGCTGCCTGGACTGCGCGGGCTACAGGCGCATTACACGGCGACGTTTGGCATTCGCGATCCCTCGGTGCGGCAGGTCGGCGGGCTCATGGTACCGAGAGTTTTCGGCGTAGCGGTAGTGCAGCTCAACTTTCTCGTCAACATCATTCTGGCTTCGACGATGGTCCAGGGCAGTCTCACAGGGCTGACTCTCGGTTTTGCCATCATGCTGATGCCGCAGATCGTGATCGCGCAGGCCATAGCCATTGCGGCCCTACCCACATTCTCTATCCAGGTCGCACGCGGCGAGATAACCGAGATGCGGGAATCGCTGGCCACCACGTTGCGGGGGGTGGTTTTCCTCTCGCTCCCCGCCTCCGTCGGCCTGCTACTGCTCCGGCGACCGATCGTGTCGATGCTCTTTGAACGCGGTGAGTTTGATGCTCGATCCACCGATCTGGTCGCCTGGGCGCTGCTTTGGTACGCGGCTGGATTAGTGGGGCACGCGCTGGTGGAGATCATCTCCCGAGCATTCTATGCCTTGAAGGACACCCGCACCCCAGTGTTGGTGGGAGCCGCGGCGATGGGCCTCAACTTGATCCTGAGCCTGTCACTATCGATCGCATTCGAACGGATCGGTTGGGCGCCTCTCGGAGGGTTGGCGCTGGCGAACACTATTGCCACCGCGCTGGAAGCGATCGTTTTGCTCTGGCTGATGCGCGGTCGTTTGGATGGCCTTGCTTTCCCACGCGTGCGGCGGGGACTGTTCGCTGCTGCGGCGGCTTCGGTCGTGCTGGCCGTGTTCCTCATCCTTTGGAGAGATGGGACGAGCGGGAGCTCTGTCTGGCTTGTGGGTCTGGGGGGAGTGGTCTTTGGAGCCGCTATCTACTGGCTGGCCGCCTTCGTATTCAGGGCTCCCGAGGCTATTGCCCTGCCGAGCATTTTACGTCGCTAGGCTATTCCGGGTCGTTCGTAAGATCCCCCTCTAGCTGACGAAGAGTGAGCTCAGCTTCCTCGAGCAATTGACTGGAACGTTCCGCCAAGGCCTGGCCGCGTTCGAAAAGCCCAAGGCTTTCCTCAAGTTCCAGGTCACCGGCCTCCAGTTTGCCGACGATGGCGGCCAGTTCCTCGAACGCTTCTTCAAAGCGCATCTTGCCTGGGGGCTTTGGTTCCGCCATATTTGATCCTTGTCCGGTGCTTAGGAGCTGCCCATCGACGAGGCCTGGGCACCGAACTCTCCGTCGCTCACACGCACTTGCAGCTCATCTCCTGTGCTCACCTGCTTTACTGACTGGACGACGGACCCGTCTACCGTTTTTCGCACGACCGCGTAGCCCCGAGCCAGCACCGTATCCGGCCCCACCGCTTGCAATGTTTGGATTAGCCCGCCAACGGCCGCCTTCTGGAGCGAGATTTCGTGGCGAATGGCCGTAGTCGCTCGATGCAGAAGTTCATCCACCCGCTGGCGCGCGCTGTCCACCCTCGCGCGAGGAGAGACCAGCTCCAGAGCGGTGCGCTGCACCTGCAAGGCCGTCCGCAACCGGCGCTGATGGTCGGACCAAGCACGGCTTAGACCAATCTGCAATTCCCTCACTTCGAGTTTGAGTTCCTCCGAATCCGGCGTGGCGATCTCGGCCGCGGCCGAAGGGGTGGGGGCGCGTAAGTCGGCCGCAAAGTCGGCCAGCAGCACGTCGGTCTCGTGGCCGATTCCCGTTACCAATGGCGCTTTCGAAGCGGCCACTGCACGCACCACGCGCTCGTCGTTGAAGGCCCATAAATCCTCCACGGAACCCCCGCCGCGCACCAGGAGCACAACATCGGGCTTGCTCTCTTTATTTATGGCCTGTATGGCTTTTACGATACGATCCGGAGCTGCCTCACCCTGCACCGGTGTTGGGGAGACCGTCGCTTCAACCAGCGGGTATCGCCGACGGAGCACGTTCAGGACGTCCCGCAAGGCGGCGCCGGTGGGTGAGGTCACAATGCCAATGCGCCTCGGCCATCTGGGCAGCGTCCGCTTGCGCTCGGCAGCGAACAAGCCTTCGGCTTCCAAACGCTCTTTGAGCAGCAGAAACTCTTGGTAGAGTTCCCCTTCACCTGCGAACCGAAGCTCGTCGACATAGAGCTGGTATTGCCCGCCCGCCTCGTAGACACTGATCTTTCCATGCGTCTCGATCGCTTCGCCATCTTGAGGTAGGCGTGGCATACGGGCCACATCCTGCTTCCACATCACGCAGCGCACGGCGGCTTCGGCATCCCGGATACTGAAGTAGAGATGCCCGGATGAAGGTTGAGAAAGATTGGAAACTTCCCCCGCCAGCCACAGGTCGCCCATTCGGTAGTCGGTCTCAATGATCTGCCGAATGTGCCGGTTTAGCTCGGCAGGCGACCAGATGGCACTTTGAAAGCCGAGGATGGAAAGCTGGCTCATATCGCGAAGCATAACTGGCGGGTAGGGGGGTGTCAACTGAACGATATAATGCGCGCACGGAGATGAGGTCGGGCGATGGATCAGACGCTTGAGGCCAAGGTAGGGTCTGCACTCAATGGTAGGGGATGGACTCTTGCGCTGGGCGAGTCCTGCACAGGAGGGCTGGTTGCCCACCGGATAACCGAAGTTCCTGGATCCTCGGAGTACTTTCTTGGGGGCGTCGTAGCCTACTCAAACGCTATCAAAGAGTTGCTGCTTCACGTGAAGAGCGAGACGCTGGAAACGGTAGGCGCCGTCAGTGAAGAGACTGCGAGGGAGATGGCCCGCGGAGCGCGAGAAGGGATGAGCGCCGCGGTGGGAGTGTCGGTTACCGGAATCGCGGGGCCCGGAGGCGGGACGGTAGACAAGCCTGTAGGTCTCACTTTTATATCCGCCAGCACGCCGGAAGGCGAGTGGGCGGAACGGCATGTCTTTCAGGGCGACCGCCACTCCAACAAAGAGTCCGCTGCCGATGCCGCTCTTAAGCTACTTCTGGAGGCCCTTGAAGCAGGGGCGTAGCGCGCTGACTATGAACGGCGTGGGAGAGTCCGGGCTTCAAGTTGAGCAGCACGCAGATGCTGACTTGGAATCTCGTCCGCTCGCCTTCATCTGGCAAGGAACGCGATGGATTATAAATTCCGTGGGGCGCACTTGGGAATCAAAGGGAGAGCGGCACTATTTGGTCATGGTCCAGGGCGACCGGGTATTTGAGTTGGCCCGCTCGCACACGGCCGGTAACTGGCGCCTGGTGCGCCGGCCAGCAGACTTCAGCCCTCATCGAACCTCACGGCTCTAGCTCCGATGAAAAAAGGGCCGCCCCGATCGGACGGCCCTTGAATGTACCTGTTCCGTGGTTAGCTCAGGTAGTCTCTGAGCTGGCGCGAACGACGAGGATGACGCAGGCGGCGCAGCGCCTTGCCTTCGATCTGGCGTATTCGCTCACGCGTCAGGCCAAACTTCTGCCCAACCTCTTCCAGCGTGTAGGAGCGCCCGTTGTGCAGTCCAAATCGCAGCCGTAGGATGCGGGCCTCGCGGGGGCTCAAGCTTGTGAGCACTTCTTCGACCTTGTCCCGCAGTAAGTTCTGGTATGCGCTCTGGGTCGGTGTGGGAGTCGACTCGTCCTCGACAAAGGAGCCGAGCTCCGAATCTTCCTCTTCGCCAACCGGTGATTCGAGCGAGAGCGGGCGCCAGGATACGCGCATCATCCACTGCACCTTGCGCGGATCCAGCTCCATCTTCTCAGCAATCTCTTCCGGAGTCGGCTTACGGCCCAGTTCCTGCTCGAGTTGGCGCGCTTCCTTGTACAACCGCCGAATGCGGTCCGACATGTGCACTGGCACACGGATAGTCCGGCCCTGATCTGCGATGGAGCGCGTGATCGTCTGGCGAATCCACCAAGTGGCATAGGTACTGAAGCGGTACCCGCGATGGTAATCAAACTTCTCCACCGCCTTCATCAAACCAAGATTGCCCTCCTGGATCAGATCCAAGAAGGGAACGCCGCGAGCCATGTACTTTTTAGCGATGCTCACCACGAGGCGCGTATTGGCTTTGATGAGATGATCGCGGGCGCCCTTGGCGTCCTGAACGGCTGCTTGCAGCTCCGCCCGGTGTTTGGCGGATCCGTTGACGTTGCGCCTCCTTAGCTTCGCCTCCGATTCCTTGCCGAGTTCGATGCGCATGGCCAGATCGACCTCTTCTTCCGTGGTCAGCAGCGGCACGCGGGCCATCTCCTTGAGATATAGCCCGACGGTATCGTCGCTGGAGATCGCGCTTAGATCGAACGGTTCAGGCTGGTCGTAGGCCGATTCAGGGCGAAGGTGGGCAGGCACCTGCGAAGGATGCTCATAGACCTCCACCCCGGAGCCTCGGAAGAAGGTCTCAAGCCTTTCCAACCGAACTTCCGACTCCTCTAATTCGGGGAATACTGTAACGATGTCTTCGGTAGTAATGTAGCCCTGATAGTCCCCCTTTTCCATCAGGGCGGCATAAGCATCTCGCTTATGCCACCGGTCCTTAGCTACGGCCATCTTTTCCCTCCCTGTAGGTTAAGACTCTTGTAGCAACGACTTCAGCGCGGCGACCCGCGGGTCGAGCTCCGTCTCCGGATGCTCACAGTTTGTCTCGTTCAAGTCGCCCCCGCATTCGGTACATAGGCCCTTACAGTCCGAGCGGCACAAGGCATGCATGGGCATATTCAGCAAAAAGTGCTCCCGAATCAGAGGCCGTAGATCCAAAATGCCCGTCTCGGGAACACTCTCCGAAGCATCGAAGCCTGGCCGCGGGGGGTAGTACAGCAGCTCCCCAAGCTCGATTGCGAGCGGATGTTTCAGTGGAGTCAAGCAGCGGTCGCAGTCCAGTTCTGCCTCTGCTTCCAGCGGGCCCTCGATGTACAATCCCTCCCCGGTGCGCGTCAGACGCATCACCCCCCGGAGGAACGACAAATCCAGGTCGTCTCCGACCTGGAGGGCTGGAAACTCGAGCTCGAACTCCTGGCTCGTTCCTGCACCCTGATGCAGCAAGAAGCCAACGTTCAATCGCAGTGGGTGCTGCTTAGTTTTCGACACAGTGGGACTGCAATCCAGCTGTCAAAATACCGGTTTCATAATAACATACATTGTAAGGTCGGTCAAACTAGGAACTTAGTACCAAACATAAAACGAGCATTTAAGGGGGTACTGCGCTATATATGGTGGTGCTGCTGGAATTAGTCCCACATATTGGGGTTGAGTACTATTCGAATAGTCAAAACCTGCGTAATTTCATGGGAATCCACTTGTGGAGCGCGCCGCCCCAACCAGGCTATGCGCACGGTCAAATTGGGGAAGGTTGCTTTGAGTAAATTGACATCCATCGGCTTCGGTCTAGGGGTTTAATATGCGTTTACTGCTCGGCACGCACAATTTGGGAAAGCAGGCCGAACTGCTTGCTCTGCTAGCGAACCCCCACTGGGAGATTGTCACGCCCCATGACTTGGGGCTTGAATTCGAGGTCGAGGAAGTCGGCGCTACTTACGCTGAAAATGCGCGCCTAAAGGCCGTGTCTTTTGCCGCTCAATCTGGACTCTGGTCGCTCTCTGACGACAGTGGGTTGGAGGTCACGGTTTTGAATGGGGCACCCGGCTTGCGATCGGCGCGCCTGGCGGGCAAAGGCAAAACGGATTCAGACCGCCGTCGCCTGCTACTCGAGATGTTAAAGGTCCACCCGCGTCCGTGGGCGGCACAGTTTCGGGCGACTGTGGCCTTAGCAGGTCCAACTGGAGAAGTCGAGCTCGCTGAAGGCCAATGCGATGGAGAAATCATTCCCGATGAACGCGGTACGGGGGGCTTCGGCTACGATCCGATCTTCCTGGTACTCGGAACGGGGCGAACGATGGCCGAGCTAGAGATGAATGAAAAGAATCGAATCAGCCATAGGGCCAGGGCAGTCGATGCCGTCCGTCCAGCCCTGGAGCTGCGGCTAAGCGATCAGTAGTAGTGAGCAATAGTTGGGGAACGATGGCCGTAGGCCTTATTCCCGCCCTCCGAGCCACCGCTCCGTCATCATTGCCGCAGCAGTGCCCTGGCCTACCGAGGTCGCAATCTGGCGATAGACCGGATCCATGATCTCGCCTGCCGCAAATACCCCGGGGACGCTCGTCATCATCTTGTCATCCACAATCAGATAACCCGGCTCGTCCGTCTCAAGCTGGCCCTCAAACAGACTCGAATTAGGATAGTGGCCGATAAATATGAAGACCCCATCCGTTACGCGCTCGTCGGTATCCCCAGTTTTCACATTGCGGGTACGAATGGCCTCTACTTTGCCATTGCCCACGATCTCCTCGACGACCGTATCCCAGACGAAGTCTAATTTGTCGTTTGTAAACGCACGTCGCTTCAGAGCCTCGCCGGCTCGGAGCTCGTCGCGTCGGTGGACGACGTCCACCTGATTGGCGAACCTGGTTAGGAAGATGCTCTCCTCCATCGCGCTGTCGCCGCCTCCGACCACCACCACATCCTTCTCTCGAAAAAAGAACCCGTCGCAGGTCGCGCAGAAAGACACACCGCGCCCAATGAACTCCTCTTCACCCGGAACCCCAAGCCGCTTTGGCGAGGCACCGGCAGTTACAATCACTGCCTCCGCCTCGTAGGTCTCACTGTGAGTCTCGAGTGTAAACGGCGAGCCGCCGGTGAAATCCACCTTCGTGACCTCGTCGATCACCGTCCTCGCTCCGAAGACTTCCGCCTGTTTGCGCATGAGCTCGACCAGCTCCGGGCCGGTCGTTCCCTCCGGAAAGCCGGGATAGTTTTCGACCTCGTTTGTGATCGAGATCTGCCCTCCGAGCTGAGTTCCGGACACCACGATCGGCTCAAGTCGAGCGCGTGCAGTATAGAGCGCGGCGGTCAGGCCGGCTGGGCCCGATCCAATGACGATTACCTTCTCCTTTTTCATAAAATGATTCTCATGCGGTTCGAAATCATCTCCACTTGGAGGTTACTCTCAGCAATGGACGCCGTATGAGGGTGTTTTTCTTACCCCCCTTTCGCTAATCTGTCGCCCATCAGTCGCGGGATAGTTTGATATAGCCACCAGATCGGCGCGCGGGTCACGACATTCCCATCCGGATCGAGCAGCGGCCTTCGGATCGGATCCCCCTCATCTCCCGGCCGACAGGCCACTTTCTCCCCGCCGCAATACTCGCACTTCCCCGGTTCCCCAGCTGAGGCAGTACAGCGTTTGCACACGTAGATTACGATCTCTTCGCTCACGGCCCCGATCCTCCTGGCTCTATCTCCATTCATTGTAAGCGAGGCGGGTGAGCCAAACAACGCCTAGACCCGACTCTCTCGGACAAAGAGACCGAACGCCAGGCCGATCAACGCTCCGAGAGCAGCCCAATAGAGGGTGCGTGAAAAGGCCTGTATGAACTGCTCGGGACCGAAGTCCAGCTGAGGGTGGGCATGGAGCCCTAGCTTTACCAACATGAGAAGTGCAGTGAGCGGACCCACAGCCGCGCCGGACACCAATCCCACTACACCAGTGCGCAGGAGCCACTTTCGCCGCGCAAGCTTCTCGCCGCCTACCCACCGTTTCAGCATAGTGAGCCCGGCGGCAAAGGCAATCACGAGCGCAACAAACGTAAGCGCTTCCAGCCCCCGGTCTTCGTAGGCGATCCAGAAGAACCAGAGAACTCCGGCTAGCCCCCAGCCAATGCGGCGTACCAGAGTGAGGTCAGGCGGTTGGATCATTGAGTGCTGGAATGGTTCCTGCGCATCATCCCGAGTAGCACCGCCTGGGATAGTGCTGTAAGCCAGAAGTTGTGCGTTGTGGCAAAGAGCAGACTCGAGCCGGCCATACGAACCAAGGTCTCCCACATGCCGGGCGGCCACCGAGCATCCACCTCAGGGGTCCGCCACTTTCGCAGAGTTTCCTTCAAGGGACCTTTCCAGGGCCTAAAGTAGATTGCCCATTCCACGAGCGCCAGGGCGAGACCCGTCAGCAGACCCAATTCTGGGCGGGGGATCCAGAGTGCCCCGGCCGCCCTATACAGCACCCAGCGCGGCTCATCGAGGACGCCCCGGGTCGGTGTCGGCCAGGCCCCCTCCGGCCACCGGATCATGCTCGCCAGTCCGATGAGCGCTCCACAGATAATGGCTCCGCCAAACCAGGCCAGTGGCGAGTGCCCCGTGAGGCCAAAGAACCTGGCAGGAATTGCTCCGGATATCAGGGCGAGATAGGCCGGACCGATCCCCCACAGCCAAGGCGCCAGCCTCCGAAGAAGATCCTGTATTGAATCGGATAGGCTGAGGAGTGAGACCGCCCGCGGCCAAGCGGGTCTCGCCATCGCTGGCGAGAGGAGAGCCAGGCCGACCCAGAATGCGACTTCCCATTGTGTCAAAACTAGCAGATCCGAGGTAGACGCATCTCGCGACCTAGGTGACAGGCACTTCCAGGATGATGCGCGTCCCCTCCCCCTCTGCCGACTTGATGCGCAGAACACCATTCACTAATTCCGAGCGTTCACGCATGTTGACCATGCCCAGGCTGCCACGTTGTTCGTAGTTAGCGTCCACCGCGCCCACGTTAAACCCGACCCCGTCATCTTTAACATTGAGCAGGATGGTATCCGCTTCGGTCCGTTGCAGTTCCACCCAGATGTTGGCCGCCTCAGCATGCTTGTGCGCGTTACTAATCGCTTCTTCCGCAATGAAAAACACGACCGCCTGCTTGGACATGTCCAGACCGTCCGACACGTTCGGCTCCGCTTCCACATAGACCACCTGCCCGTGGGTTTCATGCATCTTGCTGGCCAGTTGGTACAGCGCCGAAACGAGCCCTTTCGACTCTAGGACCAGCGGTCTCAAGGTAAAGAGCATATGCCGGATCTCTTTGGTGGTCTGGCGCGCGATGTCCTCCAAGGTCTTGATCTCTTCCTGCGCCGCCTCACGGTCACGCTCGACAAGACGCCCGGCAAAATTCAAACGCATTGCGATGGCCGCGATGGTCTGCGTCGGTCCGTCGTGCAGATTGCGAGCAAGCTTGCGGCGAGCCTCTTCCTCAGTTTCCGTTATCCGATCCCGCTCAATCTCCAACGCCCGCACAATACGGGCGTTGTGTAGGGCGATGCTGGCGTGCGTGGCGATGGCTTCGAGATGCCGAAGGCGACGGCTGCCAAAAAACCCTTTCTTGGAGTGAGCTAGAATCAGCGCTCCTTCGACTTGCCCATTCATCATTAGGGGCACACACACCGCTTCCTGACTTCCTTGCGCAAGGCCTAATTGCTTCAGGGCCGGATCTTGCGAAGCTGCATCCGAGTGTTTTATCTGGCCGGTGTCGACGGCCTCGCCGACGAGCCCGTTCGGGGTGCTCATAACCAGCCGCTCGGGTGTCGCGTTCCGGCTTGCGGCCAGGCTTAATCCTCCCCCTACCGAAAGCAGCAGAGCGGCCCTCACCTCCTCGTCCCTCTCGGCCGCCAATTCGCCCAGAGCCAGGTCAATGATGCGCTGTGGAAAATCCTCGGCCGCCACCGCGGTGTTCATCGCCACCGCCAGGTCCAGCATCGACCGGTCGTTCCCCGCTGCTCCGACCGGATTTGATTGCAGGCGCTTCTGAAGCCAAACGCCGATCCAGCCTGCAACTGGCGTCAATACCAATACCGTAAGTAGAGCACGGCCCGAACCGGCCAGTTCTTCGATTTGGATGGAGCCGGAGAGAAATCCGAAGGAGAGTAGAACTGTGGCACCCAGACTGGGGAATACGAGCGCCGCAATCCAGCCGAATGCCATCGCGCCTAAGAGGCCGCCAATCAATAATGACCACCACAACGGACTCGTTGCAAGCCCGGTGAGGGCGATCGAACCCAGCACGAAGATGAAGTCGAGAACTGTGGCGGACTCTCGCTTCCATCTCGATCGGGTTCCCAACCCCGGCATGACCGAATCCAGGACGATCAGGAGCACCCACAAGCTCACGATTACCGCCAGCTCCGCGGTCAATTGTCCAGTAAGGCCGGCCAGAATCGACACTGCGGCCGCCCAGACAAGCCGGATTAGGAGCAAGGCGAGATCAAGGGGAGGGAGAGAACCTGCCATAGATCTGATGAATCAGGTCTTGCAGCGAAGACCGATCGACGAGCCGTTTGGGATTCTACCGGAGAACGCCTAATGCGGCTTGGGCCGGTGTACAGACCGGAAAGTGCCGATGGAGCAAGAGCGCTGGGGTGACCCGGGCGCCGATTTCGCAATTCCTTAGCCCGGGGTTTCTTGCGGCTCAGCCCCCCGTACATACTAAATGCTCGGGGCGGAGGTAACCGCTATCGTAACGATGAACGACAGGGAGGCTGCTTCAGTCGGGATATGCCGACGCTAAAGCTCAACGACACACGCCTCATGACCGCGCAAGTGCAGGGATCGCAGATCGACGAGTTCCTCACGATCCAGGTGCGTCGAAAGAACCAATCTCCCGCTTGCCTGGTCTTCCATTCGCAGCACCTTCCCCTTAGCGGAGAAATTTAGCGCAATTACGAGACGCCGGTTCTCGAATTCGCGGAAATAGACGAAGCAGTCTTCAGGAGCGCCCTCGAGGGAGCGGTAGCTTCCCATGGTGAGGGCTTGCGACTCCTTCCGATACTTGAGAAGCTGTCGATAGAGGTTTAGCATCGAGGTAGCTTCATCGTGCTGGGTGACGACGTTAACGGTCTGATAGTTGGCAGCCACAGGCAACCACGGTTCGACCTCCGAGAATCCAGCATGCGCCTCGGCGTTCCATTGCATCGGGCTGCGTACCGGATCACGTCCTTGGCCAGGAACACGGATTCCATACGGATCTTGCAGCATGTGCGTTGGAATATCCGCATCGAGCATGCCTAGCTCCTCGCCGTAGTAGATAATAGGTGTGCCGCGCATCGTTAGCAGAAGCAGGGCGGCTACTCTCGCTTGAGCTGAGCCAGTGCGACTGGCGACACGCGACTGATCGTGATTCCCTAGCACGTAGTTAGGCCAGGCAAAAGAGGGTAACGCCTGCTCGTACCTGTCTACAAACTCGCGAACGGCCACAGCCTCCCAGGGAAGGGTGATAAGTTTGAAATTCATGGGGAGGTCAAGCCCCCCGTCCTTCCCGTAATAGGCAACCAGATCATCCAGCGACAACCGGTAAGAGACTTCCCCGAGGTTAATTTTGTCCTGGTACTCATCGAGTACGCTGCGGAAGTTGCGTAGGACCGCGTGGACGTCGGGGTGGTTCTGGCTATGGTGATGCAACAAAGAATCTCTGGGATGACCCTTTCCGGG
The DNA here is from genome assembly GCA_027298025.1 of Chloroflexota bacterium. GTDB lineage: Bacteria > Chloroflexota > Anaerolineae > Anaerolineales > E44-bin32 > JADFRG01. The sequence goes on from JAPUGV010000243.1 coordinate 14,327, forward strand.
CACGTAATTGGGGTTGGGAGGATCGTCACGAAACTGAGCATCTTTCATTAGGGCCACGATCGCGTCAATGCGGAAGCCGTCAACCCCGCGATCTAACCAGAAGCGCAGCACCTCCAGCATGGCACCCCGAACTTCCGGGTTACGCCAATTGAGGTCAGGTTGTTCGGGCAGGAAGCTGTGCATGTAGTACCTTGAGACTTGATCATCCCAGGTCCAAGCAGACCCGCCAAAATTGCTGAGCCAATTGTTGGGGTGCCCGCCACTCCGCCTGGGATCGCGCCAGATGTACCAGTCATGCTTGGCGCTGGCGTGAGAGGACCGTGACTCCATAAACCAAGGGTGTTGGTTCGAGGTGTGGCTAGGTACAAAGTCAAGAATCACTCTCAAGCTTAAGTCGTGAGCGCGCCTCAGTAGCTCATCAAAGTCCTCCAATGTGCCGAAGACCGGGTCCACATCGAAGTAATCCGCCACGTCGTAGCCAAAATCCACCATAGGCGAAGGGTAGAAGGGCGAAATCCAAACCGCTCCCACCCCCAGCCATGCGAGATAATCCAGCTTGGAGACCATGCCTGGGAAATCTCCGATGCCGTTTCCCTGGCTGTCCTTGAAGCTGCGCAGATAGACCTGATAAATAGCCCCTCGCTGCCACCATGGTCCACCTTCCTTCAAATAATCGTTCATGTGCCTGTGTGGACTCGATCAATCGGATCGATCGGACTCGACGCGGATCGATACGATCTCCTTGCCGCGGACCTTGAGATCAAGGTACGCCTTGTTGTGCACGGTCAGGTCGGCCTGGATCTCCTCCAGTAAATTAACTCGGTGCGCAGCCGCCACCGGCACACCAAAGTTGATACGCGCTTGCACAGGCTCATCCACACTGTTGAAGATCCTCAAAACCATGCCCGAGCCATCTTCAGATGGCTTGAGAGCTGTTAGCTGGAGCGAGTCCGGCTCTATTTCTACTATCGGACGACTTGATTCCAACACCCCCTGAGCCACTGGCACGGCAATTGCCCGAAATCCGGCGTTGAAGACATGTGCCTCCCGGGCGGCTGCCTGGAAATCGTTGAACGGGATTAAGCTGTAATGAAATGTCGCTTGGCCGGTGCACTGTGCGCCGGGCGTGGCTAGCTGCGGCCCAGCCTGACCGTCCCGGCAGGGGAAATCATCGCGTGAGAGCCATCCAACACAGCGCAGCAAGGTGAGCACCAATGTTATTCCCCCGCCATCCTCCCGCGCTTCGTACTCGGGCAGTCCGCGATTGGCAATGAGCAGGCCGCGGCCATCCGAAGTTCGAGCGGCGACGTAACCACACTGGGGTCGGGTCGGCACCGGCTGCTCCGCCCATCCGGCCGTCTTCCTCCCCCCGTCACCTGGTTGCGATAGTCTACGAACCAGGATATCGAACTGACCCTCGGCCAGCACGTGGTCGACCGGGATTGCGGTCGGGAAGGACACTCGCAGGCGATGGTCCTGTGCGGTGTTGTCCACGATGGTATCGATGTCAACTCGAGGCACCCCGGGGCGGAGCCAGATTCGGCTCCGAATTGGCAGATCCACCGTCTCCTCACTGCGAGCGCTCCGGTCAGTCGTCAGCCCAGTCGGCAGTCGGAGAATCTGCTCTACCTGCAAAGCCTGCCCCGACGGCCCAGCCTCCAGGGTAACAATCTTGGGGGGTTCGGCCGGCTCCTGGATCACCTGGTCGCGATCAGGGGGACAGTGGTTGTATTCGTCGCCCGCATCGCCATTGTCGAGAAAACGGTGGAGCCCGCGAAATTCATTACCGGTGCGCTTTTCATGCAGAGTCACGCTGCCGTCAGAATCTGCGATGATCCGAAAGAATTCGTTCTCGATGCTCCGTCCTTCTCTCTGCTCCACTACAGAGACGCTTGGGGAGCCTTCCGACGCGACCGTTTCCAGCCAAAACGTGCGGTACCCAGGGCCCGGCACGCTGCTGGCGGCGAATGCCAAACCCGCATCGCTGTCCAGGCAAGCACGGACGACGATTTCGTTGATCGTTGCAGTGGAAATCTTAGCCCTGACAATCGCCAGCCACCGATATAGTGCTGTCATGTCAGGGTTACCTGCGCCTGTAAGCACGACCGTCAGTTCGGCATGATCCGAGGTTGGCTGATGGTGAAAGTGGAGGTCTCGTATTGCGCGCCCTAACAAGTGGCCGATCTCCAGCTCAGTTAGAAGAGCCTCAATCTCCGATTGTGATTGTGTCCACGTTTCAATGGTCGCATCGGGGAGGTGAACCCAACGATAGGGGACGGCTTGGCCAGTGTCATCCCCAAGGCGATAAGCGCAGCCGCTTGGTGGGGGAGGAACGTTTATGCTGACCTCATCTGTAGCGATGCCCGGGACAGGATTGAAGACCACCACGGCCAAGAAACCCTCTTCACCCCCTCCGAGCATGCGGACGTCAAATGCGCGGTCGGCCTCAAGGGATTCACCTCGTTCCTGCGCTCGTGTGTCGATCCTCCGGGCCAAGAAATCTAGGCACTGGACCGCGATATCCTCCGCGATCTGGTCGGTCCCATCGAACCGCGGTCGCATCTCCTCATGAACCTGATCGATGCTGCACCCGCAGATTGAATCGTGCGGGTGGTTCTTCAAGAGCAGGCTCCAGGCGGCTCGCAACTGTCCCCGGTAATCGAGTCCACCTAATAGAAGCACAAGACCCGCGAGCGGCTCGGCGTGACTTTGCAGGAGTGTCTGCGATCGGGCGTTACGTTGCTTGATCCACATGCGAGTGGACAGGACGCCGGGCAGGAGATGGTGACGCTGCGGCGAGCGCAACTCTCCGCGCACCACGTTCAGTTTGTCCAGATCCAGCTGTCCCCGAACATCGGATATGAATTCTGGCAAGGTACCGTGGCGCAGTTTGACGTTATCGAGTCCCTCCTTGGCCTCGTGTATGAGCCGCGGCAGGAAAGGCTGTGGAAACATATGGTCGGTGCCGTTCATCATCAGCAGGCTGCGCACGGGGCTGTGCCGGCGTTGCAGATCGATTTGCCGCAGCAGGATTCGCCGAAAACCGTGCACGTCGTCAGGTAGGTGTGCAAAATTGTCATAACCTTCGCGGAGATAAATGGCTAACACCCGACTCTCGTCGGGCGCTTCCCACTCCAATAGGGTTGGTTCCTCTGATAGGCCGCGCTTGAATACCGCGGTGTCGATGCCTACGCCGCGTAGAATTTGTGGCAGCTGGCTGATGTGGCCGAAGGGGTCGGGTATGTAGCCTACGTCCATGACCGGTCCAAACCGGCCGCAGACACGCCGACCAAGGATCAGGTTTCGGATTAGCGCTTCCCCGCTCACCAGGAACTCATCGGGCAATACGTACCAGGGCCCAATGAGCAGACGGCCGCCCTGGACGAAACTGCGCAGTTCATCCTCCCGTTCTGGTCGGACCTCCAGGTAGTCCTCCAAGAGGATAGCCTGTCCGTCGAGAGTGAAGGCTCGGAAATCAGGGTCACGCCCCAGTATCTCCAAGACGGTGTCAACCAACTCCACGAGCCGGAGGCGGAAGACCTGAAATGGAAGATACCACTCCCGATCCCAATGAGTATGGGAGACAATGGTGCATGTGTATTCCTTCATAGCTGGGGGCGTTTGACTCAAGCCG
>JAPUGV010000244.1 GCA_027298025.1 Chloroflexota bacterium
CATTCCATAGAACGGGCCGTCACGTCGGTCCCCAAAAGGTAGATGTGGGCTTTGGGTCCGTCGCTCGGTCGCGGGTACGAATGCAGCCATAGGTGCCTCCTTTTAGGCGGGAACGGGTGTGGAGATCAAATCGCGTCCTGATCCGGGCGGCGCAAGCGCCTGCCCATCCTCGTAGGCCAGCTGTCCGCGCAGGTACACGCGACGAACGCGCCCACGTAGTTTCATTCCTTCAAACGGACTCCACCCGCAGCGGCTGTGCAGCTCGACGCCACGAACCTCCCAGACATGGTCTTCGTCTATTTCGATCCGAGATTCTCGTTGTGGCGGCAAATCAAAAATTCGCTGAGGATTAGTGTGCATACGCAGCACCAGGCCGTCCATGCCCAACCGCTCCTCATTGACCGCACCCAGCATCAGGCTCAGCGCAGTTTCGAGGCCCGGGAAACCGGGCGGCGGCTGCTCGCCGTCTTTCTCGGCCAGTGTGTGTGGGGCGTGGTCTGTCGCAAAACAGTCGATGACCTCGAGCGACTCCCACAGCGCAGCAACATCCTCAGGCGTCGCCAAACGTGGACGGACCTCGCCCCTTCCACTGCCCAGGGCGGGAAGGTTGGATTTGGAGAGAAACAGGTGATGCGGTGTGACCTCACAGGTCACTTGGGTGCCGCGTTCCTTGGCCAGTCGAATGAGCTGGATTTCAACTGCGGTGCTGACGTGACAGATGTGCACTCGACGATCGAACAGGTGCGCCATGGCCAGAACGACCGCTAGGCTGTGACCTTCAGCGTGGCATGCAATCGGTCGCGACCCCGGCCATCTCTGGAAGTGTTCAATCAGCGCAGGCAACGACTGCATGCGCAGTGGCCCGTAGGTGTGGTCCATGTAGACCTTGAGCCCGCACGCCCAAGGGGCCAGCGCAGAGGCAGCCGAGGTATTTCCTTCTCCAGCGCCAAGGAATATTCCGTAATCACATCGCGCCTTGGCCCGCGCAGCTAACTGCGCTAGTTCCAGACTGGCGGAATCAACAAGGGGGGGCTGCGTGTTGGGCATGGCCAGTACCGCTGTGAATCCTCCCGCCAGCGCGGCGATAGTGCCGGTTTCGAAGTCTTCTTTGTGGGTGCCGCCTGGCTCCCGCAGATGGACATGTGGATCGATGAGGCCGGGCAATTCAAGCATGGATTGCAAGTTTCCTTCGATTTGAAATTTGATCCTTCACCGAAATCATCCATGAAAAAAAGAGCCTTGCGGCTCTTTGTCGGACGAGAATGAAAGACGCCTGCCTAGAGGCCAGTGCCCCAGGACAGGCGGTGTGTGCAATTGGTTCCGCTCCCATCAGATAACCCGGAGAATTGTAGACGAAGTCGGCAACATGTCAAGCCTACAGAAGATTCCACCCATTCCTGGTTCCCATAACTCCGGATATCGCACACTCGAGTCTGCTGCCGCCAGGGTCGCCGAAATAGGGCACGCGGCCCCGCATCGGTGTTGGTAGGGTTACTCTGAGCCCTCCTCAGGGACAATCAACCAGAGCACGACATAGGGGAAAATCCCCGGCAAGCCGCCGGGAATGCCCAGGATTACAAATGCGATGCGGAACCAGAGCGGTTTGATCCCGAAGAACTCTCCCAATCCGCCGCATACGCCACCGACTACTCTATCGCTGCGCGAGCGACGAAGCGGTGCTCGTGCTTCACTCATTCTTCACTCTCCGTTGTATGGATCCGGTATTCCGCCCCCGAACGAGGCCTATAACATGATTAACGCAAACAATCGAAGTAAGTCGCGCCCTCAACTTTGGGGATCACCTCTCGCGAAATCTAAAACACCCGATCCTGTGATCATCCACCATCCCAACCGCCTGCATGAAGGCGTAGCAGATCGTGCTCCCAACAAATCTGAAGCCGCGTGCCTTCAAGTCGGCCGCCATCGTCTCAGACTCGGCGCTGGTGCTGGGCAGCCCTCGCCAATCACTGACCGGATCGCCGCGCAAGGTGTTATGCCCAGTAAATGCCCAGATGTATTTGTCGAAGGACCCCATTTCCGCCTGGATTTCCAGTAAGCGCTGGGCGTTGTTGATCGTAGCATCGATCTTCTGGCGGTTGCGTACGATACTTGCATCGGCCAACAGCCGCTCTCGATCTGCCTCATCAAACTTCGATACTTTCTTTGGATCAAATCCAGCAAAGGCTTTGCGAAAATTCTCTCGTTTATTGAGGATAGTTCGCCACGAGAGACCGGCCTGAAAGCTGTCGAGTGCCAAATGCTCGAAGAGTTTACGATCGTCGTGCTCCGGCCTGCCCCATTCGTTATCGTGATAATCCGCCATTAGGGGATCTTCGTCGCCCCAGCAACGTGAGTTCTCCACGCTCAATTGGGCCCCTCCACGCGATTTCCAAGAAGTCGGGCTTGCATTTCCACCGGGTCGATCAGTTCTCCTCTAGTTCCGCCACGGTCACTCCCTCCCCACCCTCGGAGGGCTCCCCGGGGCGGAAGGACGAGACATATGGGCTGCTGCTCAGCTCCTCACGGATGGCTCGCCGCAGTATGCCCGATCCCTTGCCGTGCACCACCCGAAGGAAGGGCATTCCCGCTAGGTAGGCGGCGTCCAGCCTCCGCTCCAATGCCTCGAGCGCCTCGTCCACGGTGTGTCCCCGCACATGCAGTTCCACCGCTGGGGCTTCGGTCCTAACGCGGAGCCCGACCGGGTCGCTCGGCGCATTGTCTCGCACGGGGAGTTCGGTCGGCGGTCCCAATTCCGACAACCGGGCCTGTACCCTGAGCCTCCCCACCTGTACTTCTGCCTTTCCTCCCTGCAGGGCCGTTACGACCCCATCCGCGTCGATGGTCCGAAGATGAACGTAGTCGCCTACTTTCAGATCCTCCAACTCTTCGACATGCTGGCCCCGCTCGACGACAGCAGGCGCTAGTTCACTCTCCACTTCTTCAAGCTCCTGCTCGACTTCGCTGACCGAGTCCAGTGCCGCTCCGGCCGCCGCCAATTTCAGTCGGAGGCGGTCCACCTCTCTTGTGAGCTCTTCGGTCTGAGCCATCGCCTGCTGGCGTGCGGCCTCCAGTATTTCCAGGCGTTCCTCTTCAATACCCCGCAGGCGCTCCCGAAGCTCGTCCCGAAGCAGTCTCGCTTCCGCGCTGGCCTCCTGCGCGGCCGCCCGGGCCTCTTCTGCCTCGTCACGCTGATGCCGGATCTCTTCTAGCAGGCTGTCCTCCTGTCGATCTTCCAACGAGATTCGCGCGCGGGCCCGACCCACCAGGCCTGGATCAAGGCCCAGGCGTTCTGCGATTGCCAGGGCATTCGACCGTCCCGGCAAGCCAATACTCAATCGATAGGTCGGCCGCAGGCTTTCCACGTCGAACTCCACGCTTGCGTTGCGCACCCCAGCTTTTTGGTGGGCGTACAGTTTCAGTTCCGGAAAGTGCGTGGCCACGAGGGTCACCGCGCCGCGCTCAACAAACTCAGCCAGGAGCGCCTGAGCCAGCGCGGCACCCTCTCCTGGATCGGTCCCCGCTCCCAATTCATCAAGCAATACCAGCGAGGCTTCGTCTGCGGAGCCTAGGATGCGAACAATATTTGAGATGTGGGAAGAAAAGGTGGAAAGGGACTGTTCCAGGGATTGTTCGTCCCCAATGTCGGCAAAGATGGCCCGGAACATGCTGAGCTCCGCGCCCGGCGCGGCCGGCACGTGCATCCCGCATTGAGCCATGGCAGCTAACAAGCCTGCGGTTTTAAGGGTTACGGTCTTGCCGCCAGTATTCGGTCCGGTGATGACCAGAGCTTGAACCTCAGGCTCCAGCACCAGATCTATAGGCACCACCGTCTCCGGATCTAGGAGCGGGTGGCGCGCGCGCCTAAGCCTTAGCCGGGATTCTGTAGGGTCAAGATTGCGCAGGGCCGGCTCCGTGGCCTCGATCGCCTCCGCATAACGCGCCTTTGCGAAGGCCAGATCTAGTCTGGCCAGCGCTTCGACAGAGACGACCACTTGGTCACTTTTGCCACCAACCGCTTTCGACAACTTCTTCAAGATTCGGCGGACCTCTGCCCGCTCCTCCAACTCGAGCTCCCGCACTTCGTTGTTTAGCTCGACGACCGGGAGGGGTTCGACAAACAAAGTCGCTCCAGAGGTGGACTGATCATGGATCACGGCTTCCATCTTTCCCTTGAATTCTGCTCTCAAGGGAATCACCGAGCGGCCCTCACGCTGCGTGACGATCGGCTCCTGAAGCATCGAGACAATCTTCGGGTCACGCACCATGCTTTCCAATTTCTTAGTCACCCGCTCTCGAGCGCTGCGTAGGTTGCGACGGACGGAACCTAGCTTCTTGGAGGCCCCGTCCCGCACCTGACCACGATCATCTACGGTTCGAGAAATGGAATCGATGAGTTCCGCTTCTTCGCTGAGGTCGGCCGCGATTCGGCTCAATAAAGGATAGGTCTCCGCCTCCTTCATGAATCTGCGGGAAAGTGTGCGCGCCGAGATCAGCGTAGCCTGGATGTCCAGTAGTTCCTGTGGTTCCAGGACAGAACCGCGCCCGGCCGCTTCCACATTCGACCGGACGTCCCGCGCTCCACCCACCGTCGGCCTCCCGTCACCCGCGAGCAGTCGGCGTGCCTCGGTCGTCTCGGCCTGTAGTTGCTGTGCGATTTCCAGGTACGTGGTGGGCACGAGATCCAGCGCGAGCTGACGCGAGACGGAGAAGTCGGCTAGTTGCGAAAGCCGCTCTAAAACGATCGGAAGTTCAAGCGTCCGAAGGTCTTTGGGGTCCATGCGGCCGCGAGTGTAACATCTCAGAGCAGTGGCAGACCGTCTTCGAGGGTTGGGTATGCTAGGCGAGGCAACAGGTCTTCTTTCATGCGCCTCGTATCTCCCACGTGGGACACCATCCCGATACGTATGAAGTCTCTGTGTAGAGGTGCGGGGCTGCCGGTAAGCAGCGCAAAGGCCTCCACGGCCGCAGCCGCAAGGAAGAAGGTCCAGCTCGGGAGTCGCAGAGGCCGCGCATACCCCCAGTGGTCTGCGAAATGATCCAGACTCTCCTGCAGCAGCATCGGGCGGTCGTCACCAAGTTGGTAAATCCCGTGCACCTTTCCGTCTTCAACAGCAGCGCGAGCACAGGCCAAGAAGTCCGGAAGGGCCAGCCAGTGATACCAAGTCGGTTTCCGCCATACCGGAAGCATCCGGCGTCTCATCAACCAGCGCGCCGCCTCAACCATCAGCACTCCTCGGCCATAGATCGTCCCCGAACGAAGCACCACGGGAGTTGTGCCGCTGCCTTCGGTACGCTCAAGGATCTCGCGCTCCGCCTGAAGCCGAGTCTGAGCGTGTACAGAGGGCGGGCTTAAGTTCAGGCGCCCTGATGCCGGGTGTTCAGGCGTGGTATCCCCTTCAACATGCGGAAAGCTGACCAGCACGATCTTGCCAACTCCGGCCGCAAGCGCTTCGTCCAGCAGATTCTGGACAAAGACGATATTCGTCGTGGAAAGGAACCTTGCGGGTCGAGGTTCGAAAAGGACGCCGGCAAAGTGGATGATACGGTCGACTCCGTCGCAGATCCCGTCCAAGGTTGACGGATCGCCCAGGTCAGCCCGAATGACTTCCACATTCGTCGCCGCGCGCAGATCCGAGCCGATCTCGGTGCGGTGTGTCATAAGTCGCAGGCGATGCGGACTATCGAGCAGGTAGCGGGCAAGAAAGCCGCCCAGGTTACCGGCCGCACCAGTGATCAGAATCCGCATGTGAAACCGATGCTCACCGACAAAAACGGGGGGCTGCCCGATCGTCCGTATCCGTCCGATGGGGCAGCCCGCGAACTATTCTGAGAAATCTACAAGTCCCGAGAGCGTAACAACTTTGTAGCCTCGAGCGGTCAGTTCCGGAAGCACCCTGCGGAGCGTGTCGGCGGTCCGCTCTCCTCGCCACCGATGATCATGCAGCACAATTACATCTCCGGGCCGAATCCGCCACAAAATGAATTCGGCGGCAAACCAGGAAGAAGGAATCAGATGGTCGAATGGATAGACCGAACCGAGCGCCATGCGATATCCGCGCGACTCCACGGTATCGATCATGCCGGCCGTGAACCAGCCGGATCCCGGCCGCAGCCACCGTATCTCGTCGTATTCGGTCAGAGCTGAGTCTGCGGCGTTGAGATCTTCCGCGAACCCTTCGCGACTCAGCCGAATGCTGGGCTCCTCGCTCGTCATGTGATTGCCAAGCTCGTGACCTTCTTCGATCATCCGCTCCATCAAACGCTCGTTTCCGGGAATTCGCTCTGTAATCACGAAGAAAGTCGCGTGCGACCCGTGTTCCTGGAGCAGATCCAAAATCGCTGGAGTTGTAGAAGCATCCGGACCGTCGTCAATGGTGAGAGCCACTATTGGCTCGTCTATCTGCACAGAGTAGGTCACGCGTCTTGACAACGACCTCAGTAACCAGTCGGGTTGAATCATGAGCAACGCGAGCAGCAGAAGCGCCAGCGCCGCAATGAACCGTCGCTTGCCGATCTCTCGCAGCCTCCTCTATGCACGATCCTCGACGAGCACACGCCTCAGCACCTTGCCTACGAAAGACTTCGTTAAATCCTGCTTAGACTCGATTTCCCAGGGCGCCGGGTAGGGCTCCAGTCGGCGGCAACACATCTCCAGCGGCTCGTCTACGGGGCCAGATTTCACTGCCTGGTCTCTACTCGTGAAGCGCCGATCCCCCTCTACGATGAAACGCTCGATGGCACAGTTTACTGCAGCATGTCGCTCCAGCTGCACCTTGTGCTTTGAAGCCCCCCCGTCGACAATTTCCGCGCCAGGGCTCGCTTCTCCAACGCATTCGAAGACCCGGCGCGGGAACTACCGATCGCCCTCGGAGATGATCCATATTGTTGGAGTAGAGATCTCACCGAGCATCTTCCAGCCGTCCCATTGACGCAAGCTGTTCATCAACATACGAGTCATACTCCCTGAGGGAGAGGGTCTTGGCGACACTTGAGTATAAGGCAGGTCTTCTGGGCTATTTGTTTTGAGCTAGGACGTAATCGAGGGCTTGAGCAGATTCCAGGTTCTGCCGCCATTGGTCGTGCTGACCAGCGCTAGAGCGTCCCCTTGTCGTGCCACCGCCCAGCCCACCTGGTCCGTTACAAAGCTGAACTGGCCGTCCCACTGGACGGTCTTGACGAAGTCCCAGGACTGACCTCCGTCCAGCGTTTGATGGATATGTCGATCAAAGGCGTAAGCCATGTTGGGATTTATCAGGGCCAGCTCACCCCCCGGATACAGGTGGCTTTCCCAGGTCACGCCGCCATCCTGCGTGGTGTAAATATAGTTGAGTTTTAAGCCGGTTCGACAGCTCACTGCCACTGCACCGATGAGGTCGGAAATGAGCTGTGGCGAATGGCCCTCGCAGAGTTCGGTCTCAAACAGTTCGGGCCGGCTGTCCGGCGCGGGAAGCATGAGCGGTTCCCAACTTCGTCCGCCATCGTGGGTGACGGCCACTTCGGGCGCTACTATCGGGCAATCCGCGACAGTCACCCACCCCACCATCAGACTGCCGAAATCCACGCCACTCTTGCGGCAGCTCTGCAGGCCACCTTCGGCCGGAGTAATCGCCATCTCCCAGCGCTCGCCGCCATCGGCGGTCCGCAGCAGATAGATCGGGTAATTGTGCATGCCAGCCGGCCCGTACCGGGCAATGAGCCAGCCATTATCGGCGTCCTCAAACCCAAGGATCGGCGGATAGTCCGAGGTCCCCAAGAACTCGAGATCAATGGCGCGGCTTGGGTTCCAGGAATCGCCGCCGTCCGTCGTACCCCAAACTCGGAACCGAGAGGGGCTGGGCTCAGTTGACTCTTCGTAATAAATTACCCAACCGGTCATCGGGTTGAGGAAATTGCCAACGGCAGATTTGGTCAGGTTGGATTCTTCAGGCGCCAATTCTGGCGGCGTCACGTCTATCCAGGTCTGGCCGCCATTCTTGGTTCGGAACACGTGGTCAGAATTTCCATCCAGGCCTCCGATACCCCAGCCCCGTTGCTGGGTGATCATCTGAATGTGGGTGATAAGAATAAGAGCGCCCGAATCAAGGTGCGCGATCGGCGTGCCCTGGGGCTCTTCGATTGCCTCTTCGGGAGCCTCCGTCGGCTCGGAAACTGCCTCTTCGGCCTCCTTCTCGGAGGGTGCCTCCGCAGCGGGTGCCTCCGCAGCGGGTTCCTCGGCCTCGGGCTCGGCCTGCTCGCCAGCAAATGGCATGTTGCACGCCGTGGCGAGCAGCGATCCCAGGATCAAGGCGGTTCCGGTGGCAATTCGTATGTTCATGGTGTTCTCCCGAGGGTCCAGTCTAGGAGGAAACCGAGAATGGCGGAACCGATCCTTGAGTACTTGGTTCTACTCTTCGCGGAGCAGGCTCATGTGCGCCTCGCCCATGAAGCGCAGTGGGTCGTGAATGGCATAGAGCTCAACAAATCGCTCATAGCCCGCAAGCGCAAGTTCTCACCTACCTGAGTCTTCATAGGTTAGCGCCCGGCCGTGGTAGGCGTCGAACGCTAATCTACCGCTCACCCAAGCATTGGCGGGATCTTCAACTGAGCAGCTGCTCCAGGCGGTCCACGTAGCCTGCCATTTCCGAGAAAGCCTGCTCCACTGGCTCCGGCGAGCTTAAGTCCACGCCCGCAGTCTTCAATGCATCCAACGGGTACTCTGATCCGCCGGCTTTCAGGAATCCTAGATAGTCTTCGGCTGCGCCAGGCTCACCGTCCAATATGCGACCGACCAAGGCGTGGGCTCCCGCGATTCCGGTCGCGTATTGATAAACGTAGTAGTCAGCGTATAGGTGATGAAACTGCGCCCAGGTAATCCCAACGCGCTCACGATCCAACACCATCGCGGATCCATAGGGTTCCTCAAACAGATCCGCCATCAGCTCGATCAGGCTATCTGCGTTGAGCCCCTCTCCCCGCTCTATTCTTTCGTGTGTTTCGAGTTCGAACCGTGCCAGGGTCGGCATGACGAAGAAATAGCGATAGAAGTTGGCCATCGCCTCCTCGATGAGCGCGATCATCAGCGCCCTGTCATCGATGTTATCAAGAAGGTAGCCACGAACCATGGCTTGGTTAAAGTTGGAGGCTACTTCTGCAGCAAAGATCGAGTATCGGCTGTATAGCACCGGTTGGGTTTCCCAAGCCAGATAAGAATGCATGGAGTGCCCTAACTCGTGCGCCAGCGTGCTGAAGCTGAGCGCGTTGTCGTTGTAGCTCATCACGATGAAGGGATAGGTGCCTGGCGAACCGAACGAGAATGCGCCCTGACGTTTCCCCTTGTTCGGATAAACATCCACCCAGCGCTGTTCCAGGCTTCCGCTGCGCATGACCTGCACGTAGTCATCGCCTAGCGGCCGCATTCCCTCGCAGATCCAATCCACGGCCTGCGGATAGGTGATCTCAACCGCCTTTGGCGTGAGGGGGGCCCACACATCGTAGGGGAAGAACTCCTCGAATCCCAGGGCTTGGCGCTTGATCGAGAAATAGCGATGCCAGGTTCCAACGTTAGCGCGAAAGGTTTCGATGAGGTTGTAAAAAACTTCGACCGGGATGTTATTCTCGAACAGCGCCATCTCCAGAGTCGATTCGTGTTTGCGGGCTCGCATGGAGAAGACATTCTGCCGTATGGAGTGGGTGAGGTTGCTGGCTAGCGTATTCTTGAAGGCCCGGTACTGGTCGGCGTAGTTTTCCCAGGCCGTGCGCCGAGCTTCGCGATCCGTCTCCGTGTAGATGCGCCGCAGCGTTCCCTGGGTAAATGGAATCTCCGTGCCGTCAGCTGCAGTTGCCGGCCGAAATGTGAAATCCGAATCCGCCAGAGCCTCTGCGGTCGTGCGCGCGCCTAGAAACAATCCTTGAAGCGTACCCAGAAGCTCCTCGACCTCCTGTGACCTCACATGTTTTTGCTTTCGGAACAGGTTGTTAACGTAGTGGTCGTATTTAGCGAGCCGCTGGTCCTCGTCGATCCACCCTTTCACCGTGTCCTCGCCGGCCGCGATCAGCTCTGGATCCATGAAAGCAAGAGCGCCAAGCGCCTGCCCCACCAGACCTTGCACCCGGCCGTACATCTCTACTGCCTGCGGATCCAGCGAATCGACCGCCAGCCCAACGTAGGCGTAGCTCAATAATCTGAATGCCCGGGCGACGATGTCCTCGATCATGCCAATCGCTTCGAGCAGGGTTTTCGGACCTTCGCTCAACCGGCCGTGATAATCCTCCAAAAGGGCCAGGTCCTCAGCCAGCGCCTCGAATTCATCGCTCCAGGCTGACCGATCCGGGAAGACGCTTTCGGCATTCCATGTGAACTCGATGGGGATCTCGCTGCGCTCGCGAGCGGTAGTATCCGACACTAAGTGGCTACTCCCTGTAGTCGATGGGTGGTCAGAACTCAGTCAGTGGCCGGCGCGGGCTCCGCCTGCGCTTTAGTAACCCCGCCATATCGCGGGCTGGTCAGGTTGAGCAGCGCCCATCCCATCCCCGCAGCAATGACCGAACCTGCCAGAATGCCGATTTTCGCGTTGGCGAGCAGCCTTGGATCCTGGAAGGCCTCTTGTGCGATGAAGAGCGAGATCGCGAAGCCGATGCCGGCCAGGACACTGGCGCTAAAGAACTGGCGCCAGCTGATGTCCAGCGGCTTCTCGGCCACTCCGGTCCTCGCTGCCACCCAAGCAAAGAGCCCCACACCGATCGGCTTTCCCAGGACCAAGCCGAAGATGATTCCCAGGCTAATCGGGTTAAGGAGCGTGACGCCTTCCGCGCCTCGTAAAGTGACGCCCGCGTTGGCCAGCGCAAAGATGGGCAGAATTAGGTATGTCACCCACGGCTGTAGCTCGTGCTCGAGCCGCTGAGCCGGCGGCTCCATGCGATCCAGGATCGTCTTCAAGGTTCGAACCAGCGCGTGATCGCGCCGTTCCGTCTCGTCGTATTCATACCGATTGACCACCGTATCCGTCTGTGCCATCAGGCTCGAAACGTTTGGAGGGCTGCGAGTTGGAAGGGTGGCTGCCAGGAGCACCCCGGCGATGGTGGGTTGGACACCGGAGTTCAAGAAGGCCAACCACAGTCCGATGCCAAGCAGCGCATACGGCAATGGCGAGAACACGCGCGACCGGTTCAGAAGCAGCAGACCGGCAAAGAAGATGACCGCCACAAACAGGCTTGCAACGTTGATCTCAGAGGTGAAGAAGAGCGCGATGATCAGAATACCGCCCACGTCATCTGCAATGGCCATGGCAATGAAAAATACCTTGAGCGAGAGCGGT
>JAPUGV010000245.1 GCA_027298025.1 Chloroflexota bacterium
ACTCTAGACTGTTCAAGTCGGAGTGCGCAATGCAAGCCGAGTGACCGGTCAGTACAAGGAGGGACAGGATGAGCGAAGATAAGGCAAAGCGGCTTAACTTGATGCGGTTTTGGCTATTCGGTACCTTTGTGATCTTGTGGGCAATCTCGCTAACCTACATGTTCATCTATCTGGCGCCAATATCGGATGTGGCTACGGTCTTAAGGACAGTTTGGCCTGTGTGGGTCGTTGCGGCCGTAGGTGCGATAGTCCTCTACCTCGGATACAAGTGGTGGCTGGGTCGCAGCGAGGATGATACACCCGCACCCGCCATGCCAGAGTCGGGGTCACCACCCCTTCCCGAACCTCCGAGCTATTCACAGCCAGGCGAAGGCGGCAGCGGAGGCTAACTTAATCTAGCGGCCAAATAACAAAAGGGGCTGTCTCTAAAGTCGCTGGAGACGGCCTCTTTCTTTTTGGAGATCGAGGGGGGATAAGAAGGAGACCACGATGCTTGCGGGGCTGCCGAGCCCTCTTGATTAATCGAGGGGTGAGATTCAAGTTAGATCTCCACGGAGGTTATTCGATCCCCAAGACGCGCCGGGCAATTACCAGGCGCTGGATTTCACTGGTGCCCTCGCCGATCGTCATCAGCCGGGCATCGCGATAGATTCGCTCAACGGGATACTCCGCGCTGTAGCCGTAACCCCCCAAAATCTGAATAGCGTTGCGACAGACGCGTTCCGCCATCTCCGTAGCAAACAGCTTAGCCATTGAAGCCTCCCTCGTGAAAGGGCGACCTGTCTGCTTGAGCCAGGCAGCTCTGTAGACCAATAGACGCGCGGCCTCGATTTCGGTTACCGCATCCGCGATCATCCACTGAATTGCCTGAATTTGGCTTAAGGGCCCCCCAAACGCCTGGCGCTCTTTGGCGTATTTTATGCCTTCCTCCGCAGCGGATTGAGCCAAACCCACCGCAAGCGCGCCGATGGACACCCGGCCGCCGTCCAGCACCTCCAATGTTTGATAAATCCCATCGCCCGGGGTCCCGAGCAGATGATCCTCAGGCACATGCACGTTCTCGAAGGTCAATGCATGAGTAGGTGAAGCGCGAACGCCCATCTTCTTCTCGGCAGGATGGATGTGGAGCCCGGCTACATCTGTGGGAACGACAATAAGGCTCAAGGCTCTCGAGCCGCCATTTTGGTCGGTTCGGCACAAAGTAACAATCTGTGAGGCCACACTGGCGTTCGTAATCCAGGCCTTGCTGCCATCCAACACCCATTCTCCGTTCATGAGCTCTGCACGCGTCTTGACGCCTCCCATCAGATCCGACCCGCCTCCAGGCTCGGTCAGGGCCAGGGAACCGAGGCCCCCCGCTCCTTTCGCAAGGTCGGGCAGCCAGCGCTGCTTCTGATCCTCAGTCCCGAAAAGCGCGATCGGCGCGCAGGCCAGCCCATTGTGGGCCGATACGCTTAGCCCGGTGCCCCCGTCGGACCAACCCAGTTCCTCAATGGCGATGGCGGCACTGATTGCATCGATGCCTGCTCCGCCGTACTGTTCCGGCACATTCAGCCCCAGCAGTCCCAGGGGCTCCATCTTCGCAACGGCTTCGGCGTTGAATTCCTGCCGCTCGTCCATTTCGGCTGCCAGGGGTTTGACTTCCTGTGCGCAAAATTCGTGAACCGCCTGCTGCCACATGCGCTGTTCTTCGCTTAGCTCAAATTCCATGTATTTTCTCCGCGCGCAATTTATTGCGCATAGCCGAACGGAGGCTTATTCCAGCCCATTGTGAGGCGCCGATGATGAAGCCCCTGTGTACACATCAGCGGCCCTTTGTCCACTAATTGTCTCGCGAAGCAGCAAACTCATCCAGCGCCTCAGGATTCATCAGGGCCGATGTATCGCCATAATCCTGACCAAGATAGGCGGCGCGAATCATGCGCCGCATCACCTTGGCATTGCGCGTCTTCGGCAGATCACCCACGAATCGTACGCGGCTCGGAGCGAGGGGTTTCCCCAATTCCTTGGCTGCTTTCTCCCGAAGTTCGCCGGCCAGCTCGCTCGATGGCTCGACGTCGGGGGATAGAACGCAAAAGACGATGAGCTGGCTGCCTTTGATCTCATGAGGAATGCCAATTGCGGCGGCTTCCATTACCGCCGGGTGATCCACAAGTATGGACTCGACCTCGGCCGGTCCGAGGCGCTTGCCGGCTACCTTAATGGTGTCATCCGAGCGGCCCAGTATGTACCATGATCCGTCCGAATCCACGGCAGCAAAATCCCCGTGGACCCAGACATCTGGCCAGCGGGACCAATAGGTCTCGAGATATAGTTCTGGGTCTTTCCAAAAACCGCGGGTCATGCCGATCCAGGGAGACTTGATGACCAATTCGCCCACCTGGTTAAGCACCGAATGGCCCTGCTCATCGAAAACGTCGGCGGCAATTCCTGGGCATGGGCCGGAAAATGCAGTTGGCTTTAGCGGCAGGATCGGATTACCCATCAGAATACCTCCCGAGATCTCGGTCCCACCCGAGTAGTTGATGATCGGACGGCTGCCGCCTCCGACTTTTTGAAACAACCACATCCACGGATCGGGATTCCAGGGCTCGCCCGTCGAGCCAAAGAAGCGCAGAGAGGAGAGGTCATGGGAGCGGAATGGCTCCTCGCCATGCGGAATCAGAGCCCGCACGAGCGTGGGCGAAATACCGAGGCTGGTAATTTTATGGCGCTCCACGAGATCCCACACTCGATCCGGTCTCGGAAAATCAGGAGCGCCATCGAAGATGAAAAACGTTCCCCCGAGCAGGAGCGCGCCAAACACCAGCCAGGGCCCCATCATCCAGCCCATGTCGGTTATCCAGTAGATTCGATCGCCGGGGTGGACGTCCATGCCGAATGCCATGTCTTGCGCGGCCTTGATGGGAAACCCACAGTGCGTATGGACTGCGCCTTTGGGTTTTCCGGTCGTACCGGAAGTGTAGATCACCATCAACGGCGCCTCGGCCTCCGTATCTTCGGTCTCTGCCTCCATGGGTTGGCCCCTCAACAAGGAATCCCAAGTGAGGTCCCTGCCCTCAATCAGCTCAACCGGCAGCCCGGCATGCGCAAAGATCACAACGTGTTTGAGTGAGGGACAAGCACGGGCAGCCTGATCCGCGACGCTCATCATCTCGATCGTTGCCCCTCGACGGGGATAACCATCGGCGGTGATCAATGCTCTAGCACTTCCATCCACCAGGCGGGAGGCCACGGCTCCCGCTCCGTACCCCGAGAACAGCGGCAGGATGATCCCGCCTATCTTCGCAATCGCCAGCATGGCGACTACGATCTCCGGCACCATTGGCATGTACAGTCCGATAGCGTCGCCGGGCCTCAATCCCAGGGATCGCAGGCCACCGGCCGCCCGATTTACCTGCGTGCGTAGTTCCCCGTAGGTGAGAGAGCGCACCTGGCCGCCTTCTCCTTCCCAGATCAGGGCCGGTTGCGCCTCAGTCTCCGTCCCCACATATTTGTCGAGGCAGTTGTGGATGATGTTCATTCGCCCACCCACACACCACCTTGGCGAGGCGATTCCCTCCGATAAATCTACGACTTGCGAGTAGGGCTGCTTAAAGCGGATATCTAAATAATTCAACACGGCCTGGGTGAACCAGCCCACGTCTCGCGTTGAGCGATTCATGAGCGCGCCAAAGTCGGATAGATCATGCTGGCGCATGAACTGCGTCAGATGGGCGCGCTCCGTGTAGTCAGGCCCCGGCTCCCATACGACGGGACCCCCAAAGTCAGAATCGAGGCTCATCTTTTGGCCCTACTCGCGTTACGGTGCTCATCTCCGATCCAACCTGCATTCAGGCTGGCTGAACATTCTGAGGATTCGATTGATTTGCATAGTGCTGTATTAGCTGCAGGCAGATCTCCGCATTGGGAACAGCGTTAACACGCACGCGAATCGGAGCCCCTCGGTGGTTCGTCTCGAGAAGGATTTTGCCGTCTTTGAGTTCGGCCGAGGCTACTTCGCTCCAGCCGAGTCTCTGCTGACCCTTCGCCACTCCTTCTGGCCGGACCTGGAGCGGGCCAAAGGCTATCGGTTGGCCATTTCGCAGATGCTGAGAGTATTCGTTCAAGAGGCGCGGGTAAACGTGGCGCTTAATGGTAGTGATAAGTTGGGCTAGCCCAGCCAGAGTATCTGGAAACCGTATTCTCCGACCTCCCGCGATTTCTAGGCGCAAGCTCGATCGCGATCCCCAGATTAGCCCGAGCACACCATAGGTGACACCTGATACTAAAATCGCCTGGATCTCGCTCCAGGCGATGGTCGTAACGCGTCTTCTGCGCTGAATCTGGAGGCCGTTCTCAAAGGTGGTGACGGCCAGCCAATTCCAGCGGAAGACCCAGGCGGCTCCTATCAATCCGATCATAAGGAGCAGCAGGCCGACCGCCAACCATGCCGCGCTCCAGCGCCAGACGACGGCTGGGCCGTAATTGCTCAATGCAAAGGTCCAGCGGTACCATCCGATCAACAGAAATCCGCCACCCGCCAGTAGCCCCAGGCTCGCCATCACGAGATGCAGCCGCCGTTCTCGGCGGCGGGCCTTGTGCACCATCAATGCATTCCCCAGCTCATTCATAGGCGCAGCAAACGTGCGGACGCGATCGATACCACAAAGATAATGCCCCCGACCACAATAGATCCGAGAGCTGCGGGACGGCGGTCGGTGGGGGAGAAGGCCACTCCCACTCCAAGCCCGACGGCTACCATTCCCGCGCCGAGCGAACTGGAGAGCAGCGGCGGCAGGAGCTCGAAGTTGGGAATTATGTAGGCGGCGAGAATGATCCCGCCTCCGGAGATGCCGGCCCAACGGGCGTAGTTTTCGAGCAATGCGGTTCGGTTGGGAACCACTTCTGGAATGTCTGGCAGGCCCGGCTCCAGGCCAACCGCATCTCGGGTTCCATAGAGCATTCGATAGAACTGGAACTGGTTCCATGCCATCAGCACTAGGATCCCGCGCACGAAGGCCAGAGCCACACTCTCGATTAGCCCGGCCTCGAACAGTAGGACAATGGGATCTAACGCAAAGACCTGATTGATGGCGGGCATAAGACCGAGAAGTGAAAGCGCCCAGGTAATCGATACCAGGGCCAACAACGCCGGTTGTAGGCCTAGAAAGCCTCCGCCACGCGCGGGGTCTGGCGCGGCGCTGAGGATCAGGAGCGCCATTCCGGCCATCCACTGGATAGGGATCACTCCTGGTGAGGCGAGAAATGTAAGCACCGCCATTCCTGCAAATAGGGCTGCCCAGGCGAAGAAGACGCGCCGCAGGCGGCTTACGGCTTTTTGAAGGTTGGGGTGATCAGGTGAGAGGCTCTGGGGCAATGAGGGATCCGCTTCGCCGGCCGATCAAGCTTCAGCTTCTCGAGGGATGAAATATACGTCAGTTGGCTTGAGTTTGCTGTTGCGAAGGAAGCGAGGCTCTACTTCCATCCCGATCCAGTCGAGCGAGGCGGCCAAAGGATCAACACCAACCAGGCGGGCCATGAAGAGCGTATCTACGCCTTCGTATTCCACTAGGATCAGGACAAAGGGTGTCTCCGGCAGGAACTCCTCTGAGCCAAAGTGGCAGACCGTAAAGGCGTGAATGCCGGCCTTTCGATCGGAAATGTCGATCCACTCGGTTTCTCCGCCGGAACTCATATCGTGACCGCGCGGCGTGGCATAGGTGTAGCCGGTTTTGGGGTCCCGAGTTGCCAGCAGCCGCTTGTTGGAGGCCGCCGCGAACCAGGGGCTGTCTTGCCCGTACGAGTGCAAATAAGTGATCTTGTATTCTTGTTCGATTTGGAGCGGCGCCATACGCTTGAGGAAGGCCAGCGCATCCGGATCCAACTCTCTAGGAAATGGAATGCCGTGAACTACATATCCGCCCAGGGTTTCAGGACGTTTCTTGGGAAGTTCTCCCATCTCTAGCTCTCCTGCTCCAGGATGCTGACCGTCACGTACGTACCGGTTCCTGCATGCGAGTGAATCGCGCCGCGCTTGGCACCCTCCAATTGCAGCGTGTCATCCTCGAAATGAAGGCCGATGGTACCCTGCAGCTGCCAGATCGCAAAGACTCCCTGCATCAGACCTGTCGCCCCAACCGGATGTCCGCAAGCGATGAGACCGCCCGAGGGGTTGACGGGGCAAACCGGGGCATGATTCAGATCCAGGTCGTATTCGACGCTAGGCATAAAAGCCTTGCCAGACACCGCAAACGGTCCGCCCTCTCCGTAGCGACATAGCCCAAGGTCCTCGTAGGTCTGTATCTCGCTAGAGGTGTAGGCGTCGTGGAGCTCGATAAAGTCAAGCTCATTGAGGGGATCGGTGATGCCGGCATGTTTGTACGCCATGTTGCCCGCGGTACGCCCCGCTCGGAAGGAGTGCACTCCGGGATAGCGCGTGCCGTGATCCCATAGCTCCTTGTAGTAGGCGCGAGTCTCATCGGAACCCTTTTCCTGCACCGTGGCGTAGTCGCGAAAGAAGGTCTCGTAGTCTACGTGCGGCCTGTCGGCCATGCGCATCGCATCCGTACCGCTGCCGATCCCTGTCACCCGGACCAGCGGTCGGCGCACCTTCGCGCCGGCGGCCTCCAGCCGCTGCAGCCCGTCTTCAGAGGCGAGGATCGTGGCCGCCGCGCCGTCCGACATCACGCAGATATCCAGGCGGGTCAGCGGCCAAGCCACCATGGGCGAGCTGCGCACGTCATCGATCGAATAGCGATTGCGCTTCTGAGCGTAAGGGTTGTAAAGGGCGTTAATGTGGTTCTTGACCGAAATCGCCGCCATTTGCTCGACGGTCGTGCCGAACTCCTTCATGTGGCGCGTCACCATCATGGCGTAGTATCCCGAATAAAACCCTCCTACCGGATAGTCCCAGGAAACATCCGAGGCCAGCGCAATGAATTCGTTGCCCTTCCAAGTTTCCACGTGGCTCATGGTCTCAAACCCGTACGCCACGCATACCTCCATATGGCCCGAAGCGATCGCCTTCCAGGCCTCCTGGAAACACAAGCCCCCGGTCGCGCCGCCGCCTTCCACCCGATGACTGGGCTTGGGACACAAGCCCAGGTAGTCCTGGGCCATGATGCCGGACATCAGCTGACGGCTGAAATGGTCTGAGAAATACGATGCCACAGATCCATCCACCAGAGCGGTGAAGGTCGGAAAGTCCAGCCCGATGTCTTTTATGGAATAGTCGTAGGCTTCCTTGACAACGGCCTGGAAGGTTTTGTC
>JAPUGV010000246.1 GCA_027298025.1 Chloroflexota bacterium
CCCAAGCGTCGCCACAAGAGGTAGCGGTCCGCGCGATCCAGAAGGTTGAGATCCCCGCCGGACCCTTCCTTATGAGGAAGGAAAAAGACACCGTCGACGTAGCGGCCTTCCTCATCTCTCGTTATCCCACCACAAACGAAGACTATCTTGCGTTCGTACGGGAGAAGGGGCATCGCGATCCCAAATGGCCTCACAAGGGATTTCTTCCGGAGCAGGCCAGACATCCGGTGGTCAACGTGAGTTGGGAGGACGCAGAAGCTTACGCCGACTGGGCCGGAGGCCGCCTGCCGAGCGAAGCCGAGTGGGAGAAGGCCGCGCGCGGAACCGACGGGAGACTTTATCCCTGGGGAATGAAGTTCAGTGCGGGCAACTTGAACACGAGCGAAGCGAAAACGGAGGGAACCCACCCGGTGGAAGCCCACCCTGGCGGGGCTTCACCGTACGGTGTTATGGACATGTCCGGCAATGCGTGGGAGTGGACCTCGACCTTATACGAAGAGGGTCAGGAGTGGCGAGTGCTTAAGGGCGGCGCCTGGGATTTCAAGGGATTCAAGGACTCGCGCTGCTCTTACCGGGTCTACTTTTCTCCAACCTTCCGTAATCATGCGGTGGGCTTCCGATGCTGCTGGGATTCGCTATAGGCTCTGCCATGAGCCAGGACCTACGGAACCGTCAAACTAGCCTCCATGCCGGCCTCGAGATGGCCAGGGATGCTGCAAACCACCTGATAAGTACCCGCCTCTGAAGGTGCGGTGAAGGTGAAGGTGGCCGAATCTCCAGCCGCCAAGCTAGTCTCTGCGAACACCTTCGCCCGATCGGCATCGTCGAAAGGCGTCGTGACCGTATAGCCGGCGTCCATGAGCACCCAATTGTGGTCGACGGTGCCGTCGTTGGTAAGTGTGAGCGTGACCTCACTGCCTGCCGATACGGAACTGCTCGATGGAGTGAACGCGAACTCGGTCATGGCGGTGGATATCTCAGAGGTGCCCGGCCCACCACAGGCTGCAATCCATCCAGCCCCCAAAACGAGCACGGCAATTATTGGAATTTTTCCCATAGATCTCCTCCGTTAAACCGAAAGTCTAAGCCTACTTCTCCGAAGTCGCAAGGCTCCTGGGGTTGGGCCTGAGTGGAACTGTAGGAACAGCGCCTCAGACAGTGAGCGAGACAACTCTCGATAGAACCAGTCTCCCGATGTCAACCCGCGAGATCGCGCAAAAGCTGCGGATCGGTGGCGTTATCAAACCGCCCGCGAAAATCTGGGAGGGCTAGCTCACCAGGAATTCCCGAGCGGGGGAGAAGGGGGAAATGTCGATGGTGGCCGATTCGCTCAAGACGATCTGTCTTACCAGGTCGGCGGTAATCGGTGCAAGCAGGATCCCGTTGCGGAAGTGTCCGGTGGCGATGACCAGATTGGGGAATTCGGGCAAAGCGCCGATGAAGGGCAAATCGTCCGGGGTGCCGGGACGCAGCCCAGCCCAGGCGCCGGCAAAAGTGGAGGTCTCAAGTATGGGCGAGATCTCAAATGCTCCCTTCGAGATCGCGCCCAGACCTTCGGGAGTATTGGTGACGTCGAAGCCGACATCCTCAACCGTGGCACCCAGCATGGTTTGGGTGCTGCCTTTCGGAACGATGTATGCCCTTGGCGAGTGGATCACGCGCTCGAAATACGAGCCTTCGACAGAATAAGCCTGTCCCCGGCGCGGCCTAACCGGCAGGCCAGGCACCCCCTCGATCCGCCCCGACCAGGCCCCGGCGGCTAGCACGACCCAGTCTGCTTCATGGAGTGTCTCTCCCGCGCGGACGCCAATTACGCGTCCGCCGTGACTTTCGACCGAAGTCACCTCGGCCTGCTCAAACGTGGCGCCGGCCTTTTGTGCGGCGCGAACAATAGCTTGGGTCAACGCTGTGTTATCGACCCATGCACCGTTAGGAGAATAGAGCGCCCCGGCGATCTCGGGATTGAGATTGGGCTCCATGCTCAGGGCTTCTTCGATGGAAAACTGCTCAAGCACGACCCCGTCCGCGCGATTCACTCGCAAGGTCTCCTCCAGCGAAGCCAGATCGTCATCGTTTATGGCAAGGATGAGCTGGCCCTCCTGGCGGAAATACACATGCTCCCCAACCGCCTCTTGCAGCTCTTGAATAATGGCTGGGTAGAAATCGCGGCTCATCTGTGCTAGCACCCGAAGCGGTTGGGGCATCGTGCCGGGCCGGCCGTGGAAGGTGAGCACGCCGAGCGCGGCCTGGGAGGCCTCGCTGCCGGGGGCGGTCCGATCCAAGACCGTTACGCTGAGTCCGGCCTGGGCCAGCCGCCAGGCACATGCCGCCCCGATGATCCCGGCGCCAATGATTAGAACGTCCGTCAAGTATCGTCAGTCCTTGAAGCGGGCGTCAGCGCAAGACGCACTGCCCCGCGATTCAAAGTGCGCGCCAGCCGTTCCATCCAGAGCTTGGAGCTCAATCTTCGCCAGGCGCGGATATGTCGGTCGCTCAGTGCTCTGTCCACTGGCCCGCGCGCGTAGGTAGCAAGCACGTAGGCATCGATCAGGCTACGCGCCTGTTCCTCAATGTATCCGAGTGGACTCCGGACGATGGCAGCCCGCAACTCGTAAGGTGTGTCACCGGGTGCGAAGTCAATCCCTAAGTGCTGGGCCTGCCGGCGCAAGCGCTGATAAAGGACGCGAAGGGCTTCTCCTGGTGGCCGACGCCCAAGACGGAGAGGATCCAGGATCATCACCCAAGTCAACCAGGCGGCCACCAGCCCTAAGAGAGCACCCCCCGCCAATGCCGGTGCGTCGATCCGGAGCGAGATTCCGGGACGCTGCGCGAGCTCTAGGTTTGGGGTTTCAGAGGAGGCGAGGGCTGGTCCCGCCTCCGTGCGCTCGATCGCAGCCCGTCCGCCAGTCGGGTCGAATTCCACCCACCCGATTTCAGGATAGTAGACCTCGACCCAAGAGTGGGCTTCCGCCTCGGTGACGACATAGCGAATCGTTCCTTCCGTGCGTTCAGGAGCTCCTGTGAAGTAGCCCACCACCAGGCGGGCAGGAAGTCCGGCGGCGCGGGCCAGTACGACCATCGAGGAGGCATAATAGTCGCAGTACCCCTTCTGCAGATCAAACAAGAAGTAATCCACGACGTCTCGATCCAGCGGTGGCTGGGGGACATCTAGGGTGTACGGAAAAGCTCGCAAGTAGGTTTCTATTGCCAGGGCGCGATCGTACGGAGTGGCGGAGGTGGCCGTGAGGTCTCTTCCCAGCGCCAGCACGCGGCTTGGCACATCTTCCGGGAGCGCCAGATAAGTCTCCCGCACCCAATCCGGGTACTCTGTTCCTGCCGCCCGAAGCTCGCGCTGGCTTACCTGCGGAAGGATGGACTCGACTTGATACAACGGCTCTTGAATAGTGAGGGTGAAAACATCCTGTTGCATATCCCGCCAGGCGACTCGGACCTGCTGATCCAGCACAGCCGGTGAGCCTGCGGAAAATACCAGCCCTCCCAGGTCCCCGATCTCACGCACCGATTGACGAACCACCTGGTCGGTGCTTGCGCCGGGCTCTGTCACAGGCTCTCCCGCTGCGTAGTCTTGGAGAAGCAGGGAACTGGTCCGCCATCCGTCTCCTTGATACTTATCGTAGGTCAAGGCCCTCCAGCGAAAGCCCGGGGTGGGTCCCTCAAGTGGAAGGTTCGACACCGTAACTTCCATCACAACCTGCTCAGAGAGTTCGGGACCCGATCCGATTAGATGACGGTTTGGAAGTCCAGGAACAAGCACCGATTCGAGTCCGGTCTCTGCTGAACTGCCCCGCGAGAGTCCGAGCGAGTCTGCCAGCCCGCCCCCACCTCGCACTCCACCGCCAGCAATGCCTTCGAGGGTATTCACAAGCCGGATAAGCGAAAAGCTTTGCGTCCACGCCGCGGCAGCCACCAGGACAACGACAATCGGCAGTACGATGATGGCAAGTGAGCCGGTCTTTCCCTCCGGAGAATCAATGCGATCCTCATCCCACTGGCGAGCGCGCGCATCATGACTCGCGAAGGCCATGAGCAATAACGTACCCCCTAGCGGAATGACGAAGCTTGAGGGTCGGCCTCGAGAGATCAGATAGGAGATTCCCAGCAGTGTCAATATCGGGAACACAGAAGCAATCGGCTCCCGACGGCGGCGAACCGCCCAGGCGGCCCAGACGGTCGCCCCCCATATGAGGGCCGACCATGCTAGCGCGCTCGCCACCGGGTCCACGATCCCTTGGTCGATGGCAAGCGAACGGAGCCACAGCCACAAACGTCCGTAAAGCACGCCCAAGTCCAAAAGCAACTCCGAAACTGCTACGATGACCAGCTCCGGAGGAGCGATCTCCCGCAAGCGGATCGACTCCACCATGAACCCGACCAGCTCAGCGGGAATCGCTAGCAATTGATTGCCAATGCGGCCGATGCGAATGGTAAGAACGGCTATTCCCGCCAACGATGCAAGAGCGAGCGCTGCCCATCCGCTTATTTGCCCCGCGGCCATTACCCAACCGAGTCCAATTGCAATCGTCACGATCATGAGAACCAGGGCCGCGTCGACTCCGTGAGCGATCTCGGCCAAACCAAATGCGGCACTCCCTACTACGACTACAAGCAGCGCGATCACCAAGATAATTCGTGTAGGGATATGCGCGTCTGAGCGCGCACTCGTCGCGCTCACTTCAGTGGCTCCCAATTGGTGACCTCCAGCCGCTTTTCCCGCGAATCGGGTGCAAATCGTTCCAGTAGCTCCTTTCGGATGATGTCGTGCCGAATTCCCGCCGTGGAGAGCGCTGCGACAGCGTTCGATACGGATGCTGATCCGCCAAAGGAGGCCGAATCCAGCAGGAGTACCGTTGGGACGCAGCCGCGCCACATCAGCGGAAGCAGGTCCCCGACCCACTCACCGCTCGTCGAGGAGGAGATGATGATCAAACTCGAGGAGGCCCGGATGGAATTGCGCAAGCCACGCAGTAGGTCGCCGAGGGTGGACTCGCTCGTCGAAGCGATCGTTAAGGCAAGCAGGATCTCCCAGCGCTGTGCAGCGTCCGCGCGTGGTGGAAGCCAGATCTTTCCCTCATCTGCTGTGAGCCCGACCGCTCGCCGCTCGCGGAGGGCCCTATCCGCCAGGGAGGCCGCAATAACGATGGCTGCCTCCTCGGTAGAGTCTTGCTCATGCCCCACTTGCACCGCTTGATCGAGATCGAGCACGATCCACCAATCCGCGGCGAGGGTGCTATCGAAACGGCGTACGTAAAGGGAGTCCAAGCGGGCGGAGGTGGGCCAGTGGATCCATTTCAGACTGTCACCAGGAGCGTATTCCGCCACCCTTGAAGAGCTCACCGTGCGTTCGAGCATGACCGGGCGCGGGCGCCCCTCGCCCGCCCGGCTGCCAGGCGCTACTTCCACACTGGGAAGCTGCAGGATCGGCGGCATTACCATTAGCGAGGCTGATGACGGATCGTGCACTTCAACTTCGTAGATTCCAAAGGGATCGCCGGATCGCAGTGTGGTGGGTCCGAGCGTGAAGACCCCCCGCCGGTTACAAATGACCTGCTTATGCCGGCGGAGAGATGAGTGACCCGGAATCCCCATGATCACCGTGCTGCCAAAGACGGTTGAATGATCGACCAGCTCGAGCCACTCGGCCGAGGCCCAGCCGTTATTGGTCAGGGTGTAGCGTTCCAACAAGGTGTCTCCGACCTGCTTCCAACTGAAGCGTGTTTCACGAGCGACCTGCAATCCGGACGCCAGGGATCGCGCCCACAGTGCCCCTATCAGCCACACACCCCCTAATCCGACCAACAGCACGACCCAGCCTCGGTAAGGTACGAGCAGCTCCAGCACAAGCAGTAGCCCGACCGCAATCGGCAGCAGGCGCCGCTTGAGCTTTATTGAACGGGTGGGTTGAGGGAGGCTCTTCGAGGACCTCACGTCGGGATGGGCATCTGCCTCAGCGTTTCGTAGAGAATGTCGGATGGTGACAGCTCTCGAATGCGAGTTTCGGGCCGCAGGAGGAAGCGATGGGCCACGACCGAATCGGCCAAGGCCTTGATGTCGTCCGGAAGCACGTGGTCTCTGTTTTGGATGCCTGCGCGCGCCTGCGCGGTGCGGTAGAGCCCCAGGCTAGCGCGCGCGCTCGGGCCGACGTACACCTCAGGATGATCACGTAGAGCGCGCGTCAGGTTAACGATGTATCCCTTCACTGCAGGTGAGACGAAAATATCCTTGATAGCGGCCTGCGCGGCGGAGAGCTCATCTGCGGTAGCAATCGCTTTCAAGCTGTCCAATGGGTGCTCATGCTGCTGACGGTCGAGGATCTCAATCTCCTGCTCGGGTTCGGCGTATCCCAAATGAACCCGCAACATAAAGCGATCGAGTTGAGCCTCTGGGAGCGGGAAAGTACCTTCATATTCGATGGGATTCTGAGTGGCAAGCACCATAAAGGGGTTTGGCAGCTCATGACTCACTCCATCCACGGTGATCTGACGCTCGCCCATGGCCTCCAGCAATGCCGACTGCGTCTTGGGAGTGGCGCGGTTGATCTCGTCGGCCAACACGACCTGTGCCAGCAGCGGGCCGGGTCTGAACTCAAACTCGCGCGAACGTTGATTGAAGATGTACACGCCGGTCAGGTCGCTTGGCAGCATGTCCGGCGTGAATTGAATCCTGCTGAACGAGCAGCCAAGCGAGCGGGCCAAACTCCGTGCCAGCATGGTCTTCCCCACGCCAGGCATGTCCTCGATCAAGATATGACCTTCGGCGAGGATTCCGATAACCGCGAGTTCCACGGCCTCCCGCTTGCCCACGATCACTCGCTCAATGTTAGCGACGATGCGCTCGGCGAAGGTCTTGATCTCGATACCCGTCTGGGATTTCTCCATAGTTTGGTGGCCGCTTGAGGCCTTAAAGGTCCTCCATCTCCAGCGAGGTGGTGATATCCACACAGTCCCTAATTGTGCGCGCCACGGGGCAGGACTGCGCGTGGTGTTCGTGCGCCCGCTCGGCGGCCGCGCGCTTCTCCGGATCCAACTTGAGGGTGTATTTCACGTGAATGCGCTTGACCACGAGAATCTTCTCGTCTAGCTCGATCTCGCCAGTGGCTTCCGATGTCAGCCGGCCTTCGCCGGCGGGGATATCGCGCGCCTCCAGCGCGCCTCCTAGGGTCCCGGTCAGTCAACCGGCGGCCGCGGCGACTAGATAGTCTAGCGTAGTGGAATGGGCCGGATGGACCCCTGGTTCATGTTTGTAATATTCGGCAATCTCCGAGTGCGTGGAGAAGTAGATCGGATCCTCCTCCACCGGCATAAACACTCGGCGATAAGGCCCCTTGATTCGTTCCACGCGGATTTCGGATCGATAAACGACTTCATCAGACATGACACCTCCACACAAATACAGGCGCAATCGGGGGGATGCGGGCCCACACTTTCGATCGCCTAGCCTTTGACCGCCCCCATTGTCAATCCGGCGACCAAGCGACTCAGGAACAAGCTATACACAATTCCAACTGGGATCGCCACAATCACCGCCGCGGCCATCAGCGACTGCCAGAAGAAGACGTCGCCTCGGATCAGCTCGACCGGTACGCCCACACTGATCGTGCGTTGGGCCGAGGCGGTGACAAAGGTCAGGGCATAGATGAACTCGTGTAAGGTGAGGGTGAACGTGAAGACGATCACCGCGATGATTCCCGAGACCGAAAGCGGGAGCACAACGCGCGTAAACGCCGACAGCCGGCTGTAGCCGTCGACCATTGCCGCTTCCTCGAGGTCGCGCGGGATAGAGCTGAAGAATCCGGCCAAGAGCCAGGTCGAAAAGGGAATCGTGATGGTCGGGTATACCACAACCAGCGACCAAAGGCTGTTGTTGAGACCTAAGGCCACAACGATCCGAAAAAGCGGGATGAAAAGCAGAATCGGGGGCACCAGATAAATCAAGAACATCCCAATGCTGGCCCGCTCGCCCCAGCGCCCAGCTAGGCGAGCCAAGCTGTATCCGGCGGGGATCGCGAGCAGCAAGGTGATGATCACGACCAACGTGCCGATGAACAGCGAATTGCGAATGAACCCAAGGTAATTGGTGTTGAGGAACAGGAACTCCAGGTTCTCAAGGGTGGCGGGTTCGTTGTACAGGAAAGGATTGCCTTGAGCCCGGTAGAGGTCGCGGTCGGTCTTAAAGGTAGTGAGGATCATCCACAGAAAGGGTGCCGCGGAGAAAAAGCTGAAGGCCGCGATGGTCGCATAGAGCGCCACACGCTTCATCCGGGGTCTGGCCACCTAGGTCACCTCGATTCTGCGCACGGTGCGAAGGATCAAGATTGCGGCCACAAGCAGAACCGGAGCGAAAAACAGTGCGATCGCCGCCCCTTCCGCGAGCGCACCCCCCTCAATGCCCTTGTTATACGACCACATAGAAAGCACTTGAGTGAAGTAGATTGGCCCGCCCCGCGTCAGCACAAAAACCACCACCAGGTCGGTGAAGATCAGGATGAATGCGAAGAGTGACGCAATGGCCATAATTGGGGTGATAAGCGGCAATTTGATTTGAAGGTGGGTACGCAACCCGCTCGCGCCATCTACCTGGGCTTGATCAATCAATTCCTGATCGATCGAAGTCAGGCCGGCCAGCAAGATCACCGCCGAGAGCGGGACCAGTCGCCACACGTGCACTAAGACCACCGAGCCCATCGCCAAATACTCGCGTCCGAGGTAGTTGAGATGAAGTCCGGGTCCCAGGAGCGTATCCGGACCGAGCAGTCCGATCTGCACCAACACATAATCGATGGGGCTGAATTTCGAATCCAGCAACCAGAGCCAGCCCAGGGTCCCTAAGGATGTTGGAGTAGCCCACGGGAGGATGACCAAGATTCGGGCCAGCCACTTGCCGCGGAAATCCTGTGTGAACAGCACCGCCAGGATGTTGGCTAGCACAAGGATGATGAGCAGGGCCGCGGTCGTGAATATGAACGTATTGATGACCGCGCGCTGGAACTGCGGCGTCCGGATGACGCGCCGAAAATTCTCCAGTCCGACGTAGTCCAGGCTGGTGTCTCCGACCGTTACGTCCGACAGACTGAAGGCGATCGATATGAGAAGCGGCAGGCCAACAAGAGCCAGGATGAAAAGCACCGCCGGCGCCAGCATCATCGCGCCAAGGAGGCGCTCGTTGTCGGAGAGGAGTCGAAATCTAGAGGGCCGAACCGTCTCAACGCTCATCGTGCAGCCGGAGTGGTCATGCGCCCGGTTTCTTTGTCGAAATACCGCAAGTGCTCGGTGTTGATGACGAACTCCTTTTTTTCTCCAGCCCTGGCAAAGAAGGTTGAGGTAGAGGGGATTTTAGCCACCACTTTAGCGCCCCCGTCCACCGAGCCATAGACCAGCGTGTCGGCGCCTAGATTTTCCACTCGATCGACGGTGACCATATAGCTTTGACCATTGACCCTTGCATCGTCTGCGGGACGGAAGTGTTCGGGCCGAAATCCCACGGTGTAGTCCGGCCCCTCGATCAGGTTCATGCCAGGCGATCCCAAAAACGTTGCCACGAAAGTATCTGCGGATTCGCTGTAGATCTCATCCGGCGTTCCAACTTGCTTGATCTTGCCCGCGTGCATGACGGCAATGCGATCCCCCAAACCCATGGCCTCGACCTGATCGTGCGTCACGAAAATCGTGGTGATTCCCAGCCGACGCTGGAAACGCTGGAGTTCATCACGCGCGGAAGCGCGCAGCTTGGCATCGAGGTTGGAGAGCGGTTCATCGAGCAACAGGAGGTTGGGTTCCTTCACCATCGCCCTGGCGAGAGCCACGCGTTGCCGCTCGCCGCCGGAGAGTTGACGCGGTTTTCGGTCTAGCAGGGACTCAATTCCCAGCACACTCGCGGCATGTCGAACCTTCTCATCAATTTCCCCTTTGGTGAACGCTCCTTGGGCTCTGAGGGGGAAGGCGATGTTCCGATACACCGTCATGTGCGGATAGAGCGCGTAGCTCTGGAACACCATGGCGATGTTCCGTGCTCGGGGAGGAAGCTGGGTCACCTGCTCTCCGTCGATCAGGATCTCGCCATCGGTTGGAGTTTCGAGTCCCGCGATCATGCGCATCAGCGTGGTCTTGCCGCAACCTGAGGGTCCCAGGATGACGAGCAGCTCACCCTCCTGGATGGAAAGGTCAACCCCATCCACGGCCTTCACATCCGCAAAGTGCTTTCTAAGTGTTTGAGTTTCTACAAAGGGTGTCATTGGAGAACTAAGGCCCGCCGAAACGAATTCCGGCGGGCCTTAAGGCGAGCGTTAATTCGAAATGATATTGCTGCTCTCGCGCGCGCCAAGTACGCTGGCTAACCTACCGCACAGTCGGGCGAAGCTTCACCGCCGACCAAGCCATCATCCCGCCATTTCTGGAAGATATCTTCGATCTGAGCATGCGCTTCACACACCGCCTCGGCGGCGGACAGTTCGCCCAGAGCAGCCTTGCCCATCATGTTTGGGATGATGCTGGCCCCGAACACCTCACCGGTGGCCGGGTTGGCCGGGCCGGGAAAGCCGAGATAGACGGTCCAATTGAGCGCGTCCGCCAGCAAAGCCAGCTTGTCCTGTGGCCGCGAGCCGAACGGGTCTTTATTCACCCAGCCTTCCAGTTGCGGAACGGTGCTCGGAAAAGCCGGGAAATTGTACAGCTCGCTGTTGAAGACGGCTTGATTGGCGTTAGCAGTGAGGTGCAGCAGGAAGGCCTTGGCGGCCTCCAGCTCCGCGCCTTCCACGTAGCTGGGAATGACGTAGATACCCCACACGTGGGCAGACGCGGCCTGATCGCCGCGCGGTCCAATCAGTGCCGGTCCGAAGCCGATGTTGTCGGCCGCGGCTGGATCGATCTTCTGCAGGCTGCGATAGGCCGAGATCGAATTGAGAATGTAGGAGAGTTCTCCCGCGATCAACCCCTGATTATTGGAGGCCGGGGTCCAGGCAAAAACTTCCTCGGTCATGGCGTTGTTGAAAAGCTCGGCCATGAACTCGACCGCCTCGACCACCTCCGGCGAGTCGATCACGACGTTTTCATTCTCGTCCTGGATCGAGCCGCCGTAGGACCAGATCAGCGCTCGACCGGCCATGCGCGAGTCGAGCTCGGGAGAAAGCCCAATGCCCAGCGGCACACCAGTCTTATCCTTGATGGCCTTGCCGCCTTCCAACAGGTCACGCCAGGTCTCAGGGCCGTTTGGGTAGCCTGCGTCGGCCCACAATGCGGAGTCGTAATCGGCTGGGTCGGGTATCCAGGAGTGACAGAAGCCATACCACTTATCCACGGCAGGCAAGTACGAGCTGTTGGCGCAGCTGGCGGCCTGCTCACCCCACAGCGCCTGAGCCTGCTCGTTCACATCCGTCAGGTCTTGAACCCCGTTTACGAAGGCGGAAGGCGCGAAGAGCACTTCAACCATCGTCGGGCCCTCTCCGGCGTCGATTGACGCCGTTAGGGCAGCAGTTGTGTCGGGGATGCCGACATGATCGACCGTCGCCTCAACCCCATTGGCGTCACCCCAAGCCTCGAGGAACGGGTCGAACCATATGTCGTACTGCGGGACGAAGTGGCTCCACTGCACGATGTGTATGGAAGTGCCCTCAGGGAACTCTGGGACCTGCACCTCGACTGGAACTTCTACCTCTACAGGAACCTCGACTTCGACTTGAACCTCGCGCGTGACTTCGACTTGCTGGATCTCCGGCTCCGCGGGCTGACAGGCGCCTAACAGCAGAGCCAAAAGGGCCAGTGACCCCAGCAGATACCAAAGATTGCGTTTAGACATTACTCTCCTCCTTATGCGGTTTTGCCAGACATGTCGGTAGCGAAGGGGGACTACAGTCTAATGTAGTCGATGGGCAACGTCAATTGACGCCCCAGATCTGCCAGTCAGCCCTCGGAAAGGGTTTGACGCTCGGCGATCGAGCATACATAATCATTGCGGTAAGGTGGCATCTAGTATCGCCTTACAGTCGGAAGGAGAATTCATGGACCTGCAAGTGAAGGATCAAGTGGCCGTAGTCGCTGCGGCCTCGAAGGGGCTGGGCAAATCCGCTGCAATGGCGCTTGCACACGAGGGAGCCCGCGTTGCCATCTGTGCTCGCGGCGAGGCCCTCGATGCTACGGCGGAAGAGATCCGCTCTGAGACGGGAGCGGAGGTGCTCGCAGTCCGCACGGATCTCAGGGAGCGCGATCAAGTCGATGCGTTCATTAAGCAAGCTCTGGACCAATACGGCCACATTGACATCCTGATCGTCAACAGCGGTGGGCCGCCTCCGGGAAACTTCATGGACCTGACGATTGAAGACTGGGAGGCCGGCATTCGGACCACCGTCATGAGCACGCTCTATCTTTGCTACGCCGTCGTGCCGCACATGCTCGAGCGCGGGTCGGGAAGCATTGTCTCCACGATCTCCTACAGCGTGAAGCAGCCCCTGGCGCGGCTGATCACCTCGAACTCTCTGCGCTTGGCGGTTATTGGGATCATGAAGAGTCTGGCCAATGAGCTTGGCCCGAAAGGCATTCGGGTCAACTCGATCAATCCGGCCTGGACCTGGACCGACCGGATCGAGCAACTCATGACCGACCGCGCCGAGGCGGCCGGAACATCGATCGAGGAAGAGGCCGCGAAGGCGGCCGCTGCCCTCCCGCTACGGCGCATGGGCACGCTGGACGAGTACGGAAAGAGCATCGCCTGGCTGGCCTCGCCGGCTGCCAGCTTCGTTCACGGCCACGCGCTGATGTTTGACGGCGGGGGGGTCTCGGCGCCCATCTAGAATGCTGGCGTCAGCATCCTCTTATATGCCCACCATAGGTGCTTTCGACCACTAACCGAGCGCTGCTCGGTGCGGTAGAATCGCCCCGCAATGTCAACCGCGATCCCTGAAGTCGAGATCCAGAAGCTTCCAGCCCGTCGGCCGGAGTGGATCAAAGTGCGCGCTCCGAGCGGGCCGAGCTACGAACGCGTGCTCGAGATCATGCGCTCCAAGCGTTTGCATACCGTTTGTGAGGAAGCGCGCTGCCCTAATCTGGGCGAGTGCTGGGGATCGGGCACCGCGACTTTTCTGCTCATGGGGGACACCTGCACGCGCTCCTGCGGCTTCTGCGATATCAAGACCGGACGCCCGGAGACGCTGGACTGGCTGGAGCCCGAGCGGGTGGCAAGGGCGGTTCAGGACATGGATTTGCGCCACGCAGTGATTACCAGCGTTAACCGGGATGAGCGCCCGGACGGTGGCGCGCCGATCTTTGCCATGGTCATCCGCAGGATTCGCCAGCTGCAGCCCGGATGTTCGATCGAAGTCTTGATTCCCGATTTCAAGGGATCGCGAGCGGCTTTACAGATCGTAATGGATGCGCGTCCCGAGATCTTGAACCATAACGTCGAGACCGTGCGCAGGCTGTTTAAGGTGGTGCAGCCGCAAGACCAATACGAGTGGGCCCAGGCCACCCTGAGCAACGCCAAATCACTGAATCCAGACGTACTAACCAAATCCGGAATTATGGTCGGCCTGGGCGAGACAGTGGAGGAAGTCAGGGACACCATGCGCGACCTGCGCGACTGGGAGGTCGATATCCTGACCATCGGGCAGTATTTACAGCCGACCGTCAAGCATTTGCCGATCGAACGCTACTATCGACCGGAGGAGTTCGAGGAACTGAAGGACTTCGGGATGGAAATTGGTTTCCAGTGGGTCGAGAGCGGACCGTTGGTGCGCTCCTCCTACCATGCCGAGCGACAAGTACGTGCACTTTCGGTGGTTCACCGAGATCTGTACGGTTCCGAATAGTCTCAATCTCCCGCGCAATCAAACAGCGCCCGGCTCGCCGGGCGCTGAGCTTTAACTCCTGTGGTCCATCGTAGATGTGCGTCTGAAGCCACCGGCTGGCGGAGATGAAGTAGGTGCTATCGTGCAGGAGGGACCCAGCCTGAGAGCGCAGCGTGACAGGCTTCACAGGCCGCGTTTAATTCGGAGTTGATCACAAAGCCCTGGTTGGCGAGGGTGTCCAAAGTGTGTGCTTGGTGACAATTCCCGCAGCTGCCGCGTGCGTCCGGCTCGCGAGAGAGCCATTCCGCAGCATATTCGTGGAAATGGTAATGAGAGCTGGTGACGCCGCCTTCGGTTCGGGCATGAACGCCCAACGAACTAGGCGCGTCGTGGCACTTGGTGCAACCCACCTCTCCGACGGGGTTAGTCGTGATCGCGGGCCGGGCATAGGTGCCCGAGAAATAGGCCGCTAGATCGGAAGCCCCCTGCCGCAGGGACACCGAGCGACCGAGGAGGCCCTCCCCGCTGTGGCAATCGATGCACCGCACTTCGGCCGGTGCGTGCGCAGAAGCCAGATCAGAGGGATCGGATAGGCTGCGCAGGACGTATTCGACCTCGGGCTCGGTGTGACAGGCGGAGCAGAATGGATCGTGCCCCTCAAGCGCCGTGGCAGTGCCGATCGCAACTGCTGGTAGGAGCAGGAGGATTAACGCGAACCCCCCGAGCCACCGTGGATGCCTTATTTCCAAACGACTTCGACGTCGTAGTACCCAATGCGCGCGCCCGACGTATGGATCGGCAGGCCCTCGATCTGCGATTGAGCGACCAGCATCCGATCAAACGGATCTCGGTGGTGAGAAGGCAGGCTGTATACGTGAAGAGCGTGGCTAATCTGCACCGCCATCTGCTCCGGTACTAGGATAGCCGGCTCGCCGCTGAGCTCTAGCCTTCCCAAAGCGACCTTCATCGCAATCTCCCAAGCGCTGACTGCGCTGAGGTACAGCGCCTGCAGGGTAGCCTCAATGAGACAACCCCATTTCATTGCGTGCAGGGGTTCCTTCAGGATGGGTCGATGACCGTCACCTTTGTTCCGAGAATCTCTAGGTAAATCACGACCCCGTTGTTTGTCTCATCTGATTCCCAGATCAGATTGTGGGGATCGGCAGTGGACATCAGCGCATAAGTGCCATCTTCTAGTCCGGTGATATCAATGGATTGGCCGGCCAGATAGTATTGATAGACGTCCGTCCAGCCTACGGAAAGACCCTGGCGGACGGGCGAGCAGCTCGTGAAGCCCGCCCGGTCAATCCGTTCCGCCTCCGAGCTTCTGCGGATGTCTCTCAGGCAGTAGCTGACTTTGCCGCTCGTGGCGACAACTTGATCCAATGTTCCGTTGGGTTGCAGTGTCCAGAGCTCGTAGACCGCGAAACTATCCAGGTGCCAGTGATTGTGCCCAGGGTGAAAGATGAGCTCCCCAATCGACTCCTCGCTGTATTCCCCATCGTCTCTCAAGATACGCTGGACCACAGATTGTGTATCCGACCCGGGATCCACCTCGCCTATCAAGTCCAGAGGGCCGTATCCCCCGTTCCAAACCGAATTGGTCAGCTTCAGCAGAGTGCTGCCATTGCTCGAGGAATGGGTGATTCGGAGCCCAGAAGGGACTAACGTTCGAAGGTCAGGCAAGAGCAGTGTCGGACCATCCTGGTCGGCGTCAAACAGGGCAGCCAGCAGCGCTCGTTCGGGCTCCAGGCCCTCCAGGTAAATCTCCCTTATCGCTACACTGCGATCAGGCGCAGGACCGCGCGTCCTAGATGTCGTGTCCTCTGTGGCGTTTAAGGGGAGCACCATGGTTCCCGTGCCAACGAGCAGCTGGCTCAGTTTAGCGGGTTCTTGGTTCCGATACTGGTAAGGAAGAAGGATGGTCGGCTCTATGGATCGGGCGATTCCCGCCGCCTGTTCAGGAGATAGCGAAGTTTGATTGTCCAGCGAAAGCAGCGCCACATCCACCTTACCAACATCAGCAATATTGGGAATGAACTGGGCTTCGCCGGCTACGAACAGCCGAAAGTCCCCAAAGCTCGCCAGGTAGCTGTTTCCGACGTGCAACCGCGGGCCATCCGGCAGCATTTCGGCCCGGTACGCCGGCACCGCCAATAATCCAATTCCGTCAACCATGATAAGGGCATCCGATTTCAAAGGCACAAACGAGAGCAGTCCCTCTAAATAGCGAGCGGACTCCGGATCCACAATCAGTTGGGTCGAATCTTTCGAGATCTGGCGGATGGCGTGCACATCGAGATGCTCGGGGAGCGGATCCGTGATCCAGATTTGGTCCGCCTTGGGTAGCGACGAATAGTCCCCCGCTCCAGACCAGGGGTTGACGTGCACCACCGTCTCACCCAGCTTCAGGATCAACGACCCAAACCCCGCCTGTCGCAATTTGACCGTCTCTTCTAGGGTTTCGATAACGATGGTCCGCTCCCCCAGCTCACCCTGCCAGTTCAGGCGGGCCAGCAAACCGGGTGAATGGGCGGTCTGCACAGGGACTGGGGTGGGTTGGAGCTCGAGCACTGGCAGTCGAGACCGGGGAGACGTCTCGGGCGCCGAGAGCTGGATGGATTGTGGGGGGGCGGGCGGGTCGGGGCTGACCACAGCACAGCTCCCGAGGAGCAATGCAAGAGCAGGGAGCGATCGAGCGAGGTGGATCCGGGTCATATTCCTGAGCATGACTGATTACAACATGGCCGGCAGCCGCTGTGAATAGACCGTGCGTAACAAATAGGGGCTGAGAGCTCGTTGAAAGGTATGAACCCAGGCAGGGAGATACGGCGATAACGCGTGGTTAACGCTCAAAGCATTAAGTGTCCTGGACCGAAAATTAGGGACGGGTTCCATGATAGCTTTTCTGAAACGGACAACGATGGCGGCTACCGTACTTTTCGCCCCGCTCCACGCGGCAGGTGTAATCCTTCTCTGCCTTGCACGTGTTGCGGGCCATGCGGAGCATTGGCTGGTCGATTCCCTGAGCTACGGACTGCCAATACTCCTGCTGCTATCTGTCCTACACCTCCCGGGCGCAATCTGGAGACGATCCCCCTATCTCCTCTCCGCAACCGCGATCCCGCTCGTCGTGTTTGGGTTGTTCTATGGATCGAGCTACGTGCCACGACCGCCCTCCGACGATGTGGCGCCCAGTTTTACGGTCATGTCGTACAACGTTTGGGGCGGGAACAATAATTACGACCGCATCGTAGAGGCTATCGAGGAAAAGGCTGCCGACGTGGTCGGCCTGCAAGAGATCACCGATCGAATCGCGGACGAGATTCAAGGCGACCTTGCAGATCGCTACCCGTATCAGGCGATCGACGGCGACCAGGCAGTGTTCAGTCGGTATCCCATCGTGGGCCACGAGGTCCTGCTGATCGGAGACCAGAGAGCCCCCATCACAGTGCAGCACATCGATCTGGATTTGAATGGCACGCAGATTGGGATAGTCAATGTTCACACCCACTCGCCCCAGCTGATGGCCTCTCGCCTTATGGGGCTGCGACTCGGGTACCCCAGTGGTTTCGTCAATCGGTGGCGCGACCTGGAGGTGCGCGAACTGATGAAGGCCATCGAAAAGATGGAAGGCCCACTGGTGGTGTTGGGCGACTTCAATCTGACAGAGCTTCAGGCCGTCTATGGAGAACTGACGGGGGTGCTGCGCGATGCTCACAAAGAAGCCGGCTACGGCCTGGGACTCACGCGCACTCCACTGCGCGGGCTCGGGCCACCACTGTGGCGCATTGACTTTGTGTTCCATTCATCGGATCTCGTGGCGCTGGGTACGGATTTCGGTGCCTTCGGTGGGTCGGACCACCGGCCTGTAGTGGCAGAGCTCGCGTTTCGCGACTAGCGAAATCTCGTCGGATCGGACTATGGGCGAGAGCCCGCACAAATAGGGTTCCGAGTGAGAATCGAATCTGCCCAGACAGGCACGACTCAGCTGTTGCGTGGATTTGCAAGCCCAAGGAATCCGCCGACTCGATAACCCGGGAAGACCTCATCGATACGGTTATTCTTCAGCCGCTTCAGCACAATCTCGGCCAATACTTCGCGGAAGTCAGTCGTGATCGCCAGGTCGCCGGGACCGTACAAGTTATCTGGAGCTAGCCCGGGCCACTCTCCGTACACTTTCCCGCCGAGAATCCCTCCACCCATCACAAACATGACTCCTCCATGTCCATGGTCGGTGCCACCGCCTCCGTTCTCCGCCACCCGCCGGCCAAATTCAGACATCGTCACTACCGTCGCGTCTTTCATCTTCTCGCCCATGTCCCGATGGAAGGCCGCAAGACCGCCGGCAACTGAGGCCATGAGCTGCGGCATGCGCCCTTCCTCCGCCCCCTGCTGGATGTGCGTGTCCCACCCGCCGATGTCGATACAAGCGATCTCAAGCCCCAGCTCGGATTTGGCGAGCAACGCGATCTGGGAGAGACCCCGCCCGAAGTCGTCTTCTGGATAATCCGCTCCGCCTGACGGCTGATAACCTGCAGGGTCGAGTCCCGCGAGCAGGTCCATGGCCTCGAAAGTGGTTGCGGCCTGGCTCGACAGTTCCTGAAACAGGCTCTCATCACGTTCTGGGAGTTCGTAGAGCGAACTGAGCGTCTGCTGCAGCACGGCCACGCCCTGTGGGTTTCCAGGCAGATGGAACTCCGCCACCGACTGCAAGGCGGTCGCCGGCACCGGTCCGCGCAGGGAGGCCTGGAGCCCGACGCCAACGCCAATCGCCCGGAAAGGCGACTCATTTTCCCAGGGAGCGGTGAGCAAGTGGCGCGCGATCCAGCCGCTGGCGATTTGCTTCTCTCCCGGTGTACCGCGTTCCATGTAGTCCATGGCATCAAAGTGGGAATGCGTCGGATCCGGGGAGCCACAAGCATGCACGATGGCCAGCTCGCCCGCCTGGAACGGATCCAGGAGCGGACGCAGGCTGGGATGCAGGCTGAATCGATCGTCGAGTTCGATGGAGCTGACGTCGTTGCCAGCACGAGGTTCTGTAATTGAGAGGTTCGCGCGGGCGCCATAGTACTCTGATTCAAAGTGCGGGATCACGGCGTTTAACCCATCCATCCCGCCGCGCAGGAACACGCAGACCAGAAGGTCGCCGGAAGGGGCGCTTCCGGGCGGCGCGAAGGCCAAGCGGGGTGCCCAGCCGGGAAGAGCCAGCGGAGCGGTCGACAGGCCCGCGATGCGTAGGAACTCGCGACGATTGAGGGTCTTGGTGTCCATAATTTCACCTCGTTACCGGATCTGAAAATGGGGCGACGCTAGGATCAGGCCCGCCAGCAGCGAAGGCGGACCAACTTCCATAGTTAGATCCGAATCTTGGATCGAATCGCCGAAGCCGATCAGAATGTGGCGGGCGTCCGAAGGTAGCTGCGCGCCCAGTAGGGCCCGGCTCAGGTCGTCAATCAGGCCCGACATGCTCGAATAGCCCCCGAACTGCTCCAGGAGATCGATGCTGATCCCCGGGAGCCTGCCGGAGGCAATCATCAGCGCCAGGTTCCACCGGTAGAGGGACTGATTGGTGTTGGCCCAGGCGGAGGCATAATCCGGATACCCGTCAGGAGTGGGCCAGCCGAAGGGAACCTGGCCGAGGGCCTGCAGGAAGAAGCGCAGGATTCGATCGAGCCTCCCGTCGGCACCGGTCACCCGGATGGCGGAGACGGCAAAATCCAGCGGGCGCTTGAGCTTCAGCCCGGCCGAGGCCGCGAACTCGTCGGAATAAATGATGGTTCGAAGCATGGCCGGGATGTCGCCATCCGTCTGGGCATAGGTCTCAGCTACCTGGTCTATCATTGAATCGCCTGGAGCATCCGATACGAACCGTTGGCTCAGCTTTGTGGCGATGAAGCGGGCGGTGGAAGGATGCTCGGCCAGGATCTCCAACGCTCGATCGCCGTCTCCCTTCCCGCCTGGCAGCTCCTGACCCAATAGGGTTTTAGCGTCGGTATCGTGCCAGTTCGGTAGATAGATAAATTCGCCCGTGTTTCGGCGAAACCCTCCGACCGACCAGCCCGTGAAGGCCCGCGCTAGGGCCTGGATGTCGGCGTAGGTGTAGCCACCGTCCACACCAAGGGTATGCAGCTCGAGGATCTCGCGCGCGTAATTCTCGTTTGGGCTTGGCTGGCGCGATTGCGCGTTATCCAGGTAGACTAGCATTGCCGGGCTGTGGGCGGAGGCGGTGAGCATGTCCGGTAACTTCCCCAGCGCGTGTGCGCGGATAACTTCTCGGTCGTCCACGCCCTTGAGGAATAGTTCGGGGGGCGAATAGGCGAAAATGTTGAAGTGATTGGTCCAGAAGTCGACCATCACTTCGAACAGCTGATTGGGGCTGTAGATCTGGCGCGCGACCGCCGATGCGCCCAGTTCCCGGGCAACCCGGCCGTTTTCTTGCAGATCTCTGAGCTCGATCGGGGACATTTTCAGCGTCTCAAATTCCGCCAGCCGGTCTTCCACATCGGAAGGGTCTGAGGAATCCGCGGCCAGTTGCTGCTCAAGCCACGCTTCCAGCCCGACGCGTGTTGCGGAATCCAATTCCGTTGCAGTCGGCCCAAAGGTCAGACGGCGGAGGGTGTGCAGGATCAAGCCCTCCTGATCGAGAATGGGAGCTGCGGGGGGGATCGCCCCGGCGCCGACCTCCAACGTTCGGCCCGGCCGGAGCGGATTGCAGGCTGCAAGAGCGGCCAGGGTCCCGCCCAGTCCGGAAATACGAAGGAAATCGCGCCTTGAAACGGGGCCGGTCATACACGCATTCTGCGGCGGCGCTATTGGCGTTCAGTCAGTGTTCTGTAACGGGGAAGTAAAATCAGACCCGACCAACTGGGAGGAGCGATGGGACAGATCGAGTGGGAGGACTTCGAACGGGTGGATATGCGGGTCGGCCGGGTGCTTCAAGTCGAGGACTTTGAGGAAGCCCGCAACCCCTCTTATCTCTTGCGGATCGACTTCGGCCCGGAGATTGGGGCCAAACAGTCGGCAGCCGCAATTCGGGATCTCTACAGCAAGGAAGAGCTTCGGGATCGTCTGGTGGTGGCCGTGGTGAACTTCCCGCCGAAGCAGATCGCGAACCATATCTCAGAAGTCCTGGTGCTGGCCGGCGTCAACTCAGACGGCTCCATGCGCTTGCTCCAGCCCGACGCCGAAGTCGAGCTTGGGGCGCGCGTCCGGTGACTCAGCTTGGGGCGGTACGTGTCCGAAGGGATGATGCATAATACGCATAAGATGAAGAACCTCGCTAACCGTGTTGTCGCCAGCACATGAAAATCGATGCGCTGATCGCTCCCTCCTTTATATCTAGCATCCCGGAAGTTGCAAGGAGCGCCGAACAGGCAGGCTTCGAAGCCATTTGGTCCTCAGAGACCCAGCATGATCCCTTCCTGCCTCTGGCGCTGGTCTCCGAACATACTGAGCGGATAAGATTTGGCACTTCGGTAGCGATCGGCTTCGCCCGCAGTCCCGCCACGCTCGCCTACACGGCCTGGGATCTGGCAGAGGCTTCCAAAGGCAGGTTCATTCTGGGATTGGGTACGCAAGTCAGGCCGCATATCGAGCGATATGAGGGTTTGGTTGACCGGCTTGCGCTTTACATACCGTACGTTCCGGGCCAGCGAGATGAAGAGTGGAATGAGCTATTGGAGGGTGTTCGAGCGCGACTCGGATCCGCTTGATACAATTCAGGATGTTGAGTAGGCGAGACTGGATCGCATAGAGCGCTAGGAGTAATCCTATGACAGCGGCACCACTTACGAAGAAACAAGCAATGGCGGCTCGCGGGTTGATGACGATCGTGTTGATCGGACTGTTCATCTTCATGATCGGAATCTATCCGAACATAATCGGCATGGACCGCAGTCCAGTGGTGGGATTCGTGCAGATTGGAGTTTGGCTGCTGGGCCTGGGCATCCTGCTCCTAGGATCCACGATGACCGTTAAGGTCATCCGCAACGGCCACCCAAACTCGCTGAGGTCGGAAGTCGGGCTACGGTTGATCGCAACCGGCTATGTGTTTGCTGTGGCGGCCTCTTTCGCCGATTTTCTGGGAATCGGCTCGCACGCACTTCCGGGAATATCCTATGGTCCGCTGCAGGTGACCGGCCTTGCGCTCGGTGTGCTGGTCAGCTTATTTGGCGTGATCCTCTATTGGCCCGGGAAGGGAAGCAAGGCCTCCAGCGAGGAGCAGAGCTCCGCACAACCGGCCACCACGTAATCAACGCAACCCCCTTCCCAAGACCCCGGCAAGCGATTCATCAGCCAACTGCGTCCAACCTGACCTGAGATCCGGAGTGCGCACAAGAAATGAAAGCGGGGCTGCCCGTTCCGGCAGCCCCGTCTGCTCGCTGTTCCGACAGACAGAATTTGTTACTTATCGGCCATCTTCTCGCTTGAGTGGCCGGGAAAGACCTTCTCGCCAGGCTTGATGGCTACGTAAGCATAGTTCACGGCCACCGTCACCTGACCGTAGCCGACGACGATGAGGTTGAGCGGTTCCAAATCGTCCTGCAGCGCCAAATCCCCGGCAGCATA
Source organism: Chloroflexota bacterium (assembly GCA_027298025.1). GTDB lineage: Bacteria > Chloroflexota > Anaerolineae > Anaerolineales > E44-bin32 > JADFRG01. Next base: position 22,364 of record JAPUGV010000246.1, read on the forward strand.
CACGTTGGGCAGGTTGGTCTCCATCTTGTTGTTCACCCGGATATAGCGTCGCCCGATGGTCTCCAGGCCCCATTTCCGGATCGGCCCTAAATCGGCCTTGAAACCCAGTGAGAGGACGGTCGCGTCCACGTCGATGGTGGTTTCCTCGTCGGTCCGATTGTCAAAGATCACTGCCCGTTCGACGTGGCCGTCGCCTTGGATCTCGCGCAGCTCGTGATGAATCTTGACCTCCACGCTGGATTCGTTCAGCTGGTTCACCGAATTATCGTGGGCGCGAAAGCCCGGCCGCCGGTGAATCAGCGTTACGTGCTCCGCGATGGGCTCGGCAGCCAAGGCCCAATCGACGGCGCTGTCGCCGCCGCCCACGATCAGGACCCGCTTGTCGGCAAACTTCCCGATATCCCGGACGAAATAGTCCAGGCCCTTTCCTTCGAATTGATCCACGCTCTCATTTGGCAGCTTGACGGGGCGGAAAGCTCCAATTCCGGCCGCGATGATGACCGCTCTCGAGTAATGATCTCCCTTCGTAGTCCCGATGACCCAGCCTTCCTCATCCGGTTCGCCGCCCGGGAGCGGCACGCGACGCAGCGTCTCGGCCCGCTCGCCAAGGGCGAACTTTGTGTCCCATTGACCGGCTTGCTCGAACAAGTTCTCCACCAGGTCCTTCCCGACGATGGCGGGGAACCCCGGCGTGTCGAAGATTTTCTTCTGGGGATACAAGGCCGTGATCTGACCCCCCGCCTGCGGGAGTGCGTCGATCAATTTGCAGCTCATCTCGCGCATGCCAGCATAGAATGCGCCAAACATACCGGTCGGCCCGGCCCCTAGGATCGTGAGATCGAAAACCTCAGGTTCTGTGCTTTTTCCCATTTGATCCATTCAGCCCTATTCGGATGCGTGAAGGCAGCCGCGAGCGGCACCCCCGGGCACGATTTTAGCAAACCGCCGGCGTCGTTTAGAATAGTCCCCTGGACAGTTTGCGGCCTGAAGGACGTACATATCCTGCGAACTTATACCAGAGCATTGTTAGGATCCCTTCTCACCTGTGCCTTGGGGCATACGGGTAGAGCCAAAAGTTCCACCCGGCGCGGATCGATCTCACCCGTGCCTTAGGGCATAGAGGTGGAGGCTAAAGTTCCACCCGGCGCGGATCGATGCGATGGTGTTCGGCCTCAATGATGGCCAGGATCGTATCCACCGCCTTATCGACCTGCGAATCCGCATTTAGGACGAGATAGTCAAAGATCTTGAGATATCCGAACTCTTCTTTAGCCGTCTCAAGTCTGAGCTGCAGATCCGCTTCCGACTCGGTCCGACGCTTCCGGAGACGGCGAGCAAGCTCCTCTTCGTCACCGGCGGTCAAAAAGATCAACAAGGCCTCCGGTGCAAGGGCTCGGATCGTTTTGGCTCCCTGCACGTCCACGCGCATCACAACGTCCTGTGCGCTTTCCATGGCTTCTCGAACCTGTTGCCTCGGGACGCCCTTATGGTCGTTGTAGACGAGGGCGTGCTCGATCAACTCGCCCTTTTCGATCATGTCAAGGAACTGCTGTTCCTCGACAAAGAAGTAATCTTCGCCTTCAACTTCGCCGGGTCGCCGGGGGCGGGTGGTCGCCGTAACCACAAAGTGGAACGGTAGCCCCCGCTGCTTCATATGATCCAGGATGGTGTCCTTGCCGACTCCGGAGGGGCCGGATATTACGACAAGGAGTGGCTCGGTGGGCTGCTCAATCACGGCTGCGGGCGCTGAGTATAATCCCATTCGCTGGAGGCCGCGATGCCGAGCTACGATTACCGTTGTGCTAACTGCAGTAAACGATCTGTGATCTATCAAACCTACGAAGAGTATGGGCAAATGCCGATCGAGTGCCCGTACTGCGGAAGCAAAGACCTGCGCCGAATCATCGGTCGAATCCGCATTGCCAAATCGGAAGATTCACGGCTTGAGGATCTCTCCGACCCGAGCAGCTGGGGAGATTTCGATGAAAACGACCCTAAGTCCATGGCGAAAATGATGCGCAAGATGGGCAACGAGCTCGGCGAGGATATGCCGGCCGAATTCGATGAGGTGGTCGATCGTCTAGAGGCTGGTGACGATCCAGAGCAAATCGAGAAGGATATGCCCGATCTCGGGGGCGGGGACGATTTCGGCTTCTAACAGGAAGGGGATCCGCTGCAGACGCCCCGATTTCATATTATCTGGCGCCTAGGTACGAGAGCACCCGGTACGTTACACCGCTAATCGCCCCGCAACAACTTCCCGTATCTGTTCCTGAATCTGATCCTCGGGTTGGGCCGCGTCGATCCGGGTCCAACGGCCCGGGTCGGCGTCTGCCAGGTGCAGGTAGCCCTCTCGGACGCGTTCGTGGAAAGCTAGATCGTAGTCGTCGAGGCGATTCCAGCGACCGTCCCGTTTGCGACGCTCCAGTCCCAGCTCGCTGGTGAGGTCGAGCAGGAAAGTCAAGTCCGGGATCAACCCACCCGTGACGAAGCCGCTTATGGTGCGAAGCAGCTCCAGATCCAACTCGTGACCGTAGCCTTGGTAGGCCAGAGAGGAGTGGAAGAAACGATCGCAAACAACCATCCCTCCACGCTCGAGATGAGGTTGAATAAGTTCTCGTACTAGTTGCGCCCGCGAGGCGGAAAACAACAGGAACTCGGCCTCCGGGCTCATGCTCTTGTTCTCGAGCGACATGATCACCCGGCGAATCTGGTCGCCGATTTCTGTGCCGCCGGGCTCTCGAGTGAATAAGATGTCGTGGCCCTGGCTTTCGAGGTGATTGGCCAATCGCTGAGCTTGAGTTGACTTGCCGCCCCCCTCGGGGCCTTCAAGGGTTATGAAGAAACTCAATCGCGAAAGATCCTGACCCGCCGCCGAGGATCCTTGCCATAGGAATGGGAGACCAGGTCGGCCTGGCGAGCCATCTCGTGCTGCTGTCGGCGCACGTAGGACGAAGCCGGCCTGAGGTCGACCGAGCGGGTACCGTTTAGCACCTTTTCAATGGCCTCCTGCGCCTCATGCGCGCCCTGCGTCAGCGTAGGATCGTCGACCGGCTCTCGATCGAGGGCAAAGAGGTCAACCAGGAAGCTCTCCATCTGGCCCACCGTATTCGCCCGCAACACATAGATCGGCATTCGCCGGTTTTCCGCATCGGCGATCAGCTTGCGATGCCTGCGATAGTAGGAACGGAGGGTGACCATTGCGTCCGCCTGACCGATGTCATCCGCAATCAATACCGGCACGTGGATGCGCTTGGCCGCCTGCCGCAGCCGGTTGCGGGCCACTCCGTAGGGGTAAATGCGGATGGTATCCAGCGGCTCCCCGGGAAGCCTGGGGGCGGTAGGCGAGTACTGCGGGGCAGAATCTTCGGGGGGCTGGGCGCCTGGCACGGCGGACTGTCGCCGGTATCCAGCGGGGCCTCGGCGGGTGGAGCTCGCGCCTGCGTTAAGTTTGTTGATCTGGATGTCACCCGCTTCGTCGCGGAAGCGCTCTTCTAGGGCGGGTGGGACGTTGCGCAGCAGAGCATCTACCGCGGTGGATACGTCGTGGTGAACGGCAAGTTTCTCACGATCCTGGATTTCAATAAGTACGTCGAAGGTGGGCGCCGCGCGGCGTTCGAGCACTGTCTTTTGTGTACCACGACGGCGGGCTTCCTCATCAGACAAAGTTACCGATTCGATGCCGCCCAGCAGATCGGATAGGGTGGGATTTAAGAGCAGATTCTCGAGCGTGTTGCCGTGGGCGGTGCCGACGAGCTGCACTCCCCGTTCGGCGATGGTCCGCGCAGCTACGGCTTCCAACTCGCGTCCGATCTCATCAATCACGATCACTTCCGGGTTATGGTTTTCAACGGCCTCGATCATGACCTCGTGCTGCAAGCTTGGTTTGCGAACCTGCATCCGACGCGCGCGTCCGATAGCCGGATGAGGCACATCACCGTCGCCGGCGATCTCGTTCGAGGTGTCAACAATGACCACGCGTTTCTCATCGGCCAGGATGCGGGCCGCCTCGCGCAGCATGGTGGTCTTGCCGACTCCCGGCCGGCCAAGCAGCAGCAGGCTTTCGCCGTTGCTGATCAAGTCTTGAATGATTTCGATCGTGCCGTAGACTGCCCGACCCACCCGACACGTCAGACCGACGACGCGAGCGTGCCGGTTGCGGATGGCTGAAATACGATGCAGCGTGCGTTCGATACCCGCACGGTTGTCGGCATCGAAGTCGCCGATGCGTTCTAGGACATAGTCGATGTCTTCCCAAACGACCTCCTTGTCGCTCAGGGTCAGCTCTTCGTCTACATAGCGGGCTGTAGGCACTCGCCCGATATCCAAGATGACCTCGAGCAGATCGTCGGGCCGATTGATCTCATCTAATTTGTTGGTGACGTATGGAGGTAGAACACCTCGCAGGGTGTCTAGGTCGTCGGTGATGCGTCTTCCCGTCATTTGGAAGCACCGGCCGGATCCTCGATCCGAGCAATCGGTGCGGTTGGCTCCGGGTAAGTTCCTTCGACTGCTGGGAGCGGGCTCGCGGCCTGTCTGCGAACTCCGATCGCTAAGCGCTTGACCATGACCGCCTGGTCGACGGAGGGTCCAAACCCCATACGCTCCAGTGGTCCACCCATCCAGCTCTGATAGGAGCGGACGCACACATAGACCGGGCGATCTCTCGGCACCTCTCGGAGATAGTCACCGAGTAATCCTTGAAAATCTTCGACCGCGGGGTGGAAATAGGGCTGGACCCAAGTACCGAGCGAGCCGCGCTCGATGTCGAGGTAGCCCAACAATTCCCCCTCACGCCAGTAAACAAGATTATGGCCGGCACGGGTAGGCGGGGATTCGACCTGTCGAACCAATCCGGGGACGATGTTGTGATAGAGGCTTTGGGCGGCGCTGGCGTCTTTCGAGTTCTCGGCACGCCAGGCGCCCAATTCACCTCCGACTGGGTCCCCCGGCTGCCTGTCGAGGCTCCATATTCGCTGGCGGGCGTAGACCGCAAAGCCGGCTTGCCTCAGCCGCTCAAAAGCAGCGCTGTCCTCGATCACGTCGGCAACCAGATTGTTGGCGCCAGCTTCCCCGGCTGCAGAGGCCAGCGATTCCACCAGCTCGAGGCCGCGATTATTCTCCAACACATCGGCCGGAGCGATGAAAGTCAGTCGTGCATTGTTGCGGTCACCCCGCCTGGTGAATTGGGCGACGGCGTCAAGTTCCCCGTTGCGCGAAACCAGCGTGACGGCGGATTTCCCCGGGATCAGCGGATCGAGCAAGGCGTGCTGAAGGGCGTGGGCGCCGCGCGTGAAGGCCAGTTGGGAATCCAGGCACAGCCCGCGGTCGCGCACACGAGCAAGCAGCGCCACATGGCGCCAATCGAAGGTCCGGATAATGCTTGGGCCCATCTGCCTTATGATCTGCGCGGAAGGAAGAGGCCGCATAAAGAGTCCAGGCTTCCCTCCAGGCTCCTTCCTTCAAGTCTATCAAATTCGAGCGCCTCCCGCTCAACCTCCGTGGAGAGCCGCGCTAAGCGATGGGCGGCGGCTTAGTCGCTCAAGCTGGCCGCATTAAGGATGTCTCGCTCCGCACATTCGGCGAACTTTCGTAAGAGCTGCCTGGAAACCGCCTGGATCATGCCACCGCCCAATCGGGCCAGACGGCCGGCGATGGAGACCTCGGCATGGAGAATGATTTCGGTGCGATCCTCCGCAAGCGGGCGGAGCTGATACCTGATCCGTGCTTGGGCCCGCCCGGTGGCGCCCTGCTGATCGCCGTGGGCAGCCATCTCCCCCACATAAGCGGTGGAATCTAAGCGCTCAATGATCAGCTTGCCTGCGTACTGCGCCACTACGGGACCAACCTGAACACGCACCTTTCCCTCGTAAGTCCTTTCGTCCAGGATCCGGGTAAGTTCTGCGCCGGGCAAGCAAGGAGCCACTCGGGGGGGATCGCGGAAATACGCCCAGACCAGCTCAATGGGGGCATCGATCTCGAATTGCAGGTCAATAGGGATGGCCATGGAGAAACCTTGGTAGGCCCTCGATTCGCGCGGGTTGTGATGAATCGATTCCCCGATCCTCAGAGGCAGAATGTAGAGCCTTGGACTGAATCGCCATGTTTGGTGTTAACGAGGTCTCGCGGATCTCTGTCGTAGCCTCCGGGCTCGATGGAAAGATGGAGATTGTTCGCCGAGGGCGCGATCTATTCGCTCTCCGTCAGTGCCCGCTTGGCGTTTAGAAGCAGGCGTATTCTCCGCTGCATTAACGCGGGTATCTCATCCGACCGATATTCAAAAAGCCCCTGGCCGGTCTTTATGCCCAATTCTCCCTTGGCAACCTTATCGCGGACAATCGAGCTGACCTCGCTCGAGGCGCTCAAGTCGGCATTGAGATAGCTGGCAACGCTGTGATAGATATCCAGGCCGGCCATGTCCAGCAGCTCAAGCGGACCGATCACGGATAGCTTATACCCGACCCCCCATTTGACGATGGTGTCGATATCCTCGGCACTCGCAACCTCTTGATCCAGAAGATGAAGCGCCTCGCGCATAATGGCATAGAGAATGCGGTTCTCTACGAATCCGGGCACGTCTCGCAGGACATCCACCGGTATCATGTCCAAGCGCTTTATGAGCTCGCGGGTGGCCGCCACAGTGGCATCTTCGGTTTTGGCACCCCGGATGACCTCGATCACCGGGATAATGTAGGGCGGATTCGACCAGTGCATGCCGATCACTCGCCCGGGATGGCGGCAAACCTCGGACAGCTCGGTGATTGGAATCCCCGAGGTGTTGGAGGCCAAGATCGTCTTTTCAGACACTAGCTGCTCGACTTGGCGGAAGAAGGACTGCTTGACTTCCAAGTCCTCCGGAATCGTCTCGATGACGAAATCGGCCCCCTCCATAGCCTCCTTCTGGTCCAGCGTGAACGCGAGCCCCTCCTTACCCCGCGCCACTTGATCTTGGGTCAGGAAATCGGCCGCCAGCAGAGTCTCATAGGTCGTTTCCACTGTGCCCCGCGCCCGGTCTAGGACCTCGGGCTTGATGTCGTAAAGACTGACTTTGAACCCGTGGCTGGCAAGGGTTGCTGCAACGCCGGGACCCATGGTTCCCGCGCCGACGACAGCCACGATTTGCGAATCATTTTCCGGCATCGGTCCTCCTAGTTTCTAACCTTCCACTGTCCTTGTGAGGGAGCATTGCGTAGGGATATGATTTAATTACGGGGTTGAAGGTGGACCCCAAGCGTCATCGCGCTCCCCTTCGGTATCTTTAAGAGCTCGCCATACCCGCTCCGGCGTTATGGGTAACTCTCTTACTGGAACACCGATATCGGCGAGCGCGTTTACGATCGCCGCCGGTACCCCGGCCAAGGCTCCCTCTCCCGCGCCCTTGATACCATAAGGACCCGGTCCATCCTCGTTTTCCGCAAGCCGGGAAATAAACTGGTCTGGCATATCCTCTGTTGTGGGGATGTGATAGTCGAGCAATGTGCCATTCAGGATTTGCCCCTCATCAAAGACCATCTCTTCGAAGAGTGCGTTGCCGAGCCCTTGCATGGAGGCACCCATTTCTTGAGCTTCCACCAGATGGGGGTTGACCGCCTGACCCACATCGGCCACGCTGACCAATCTCGTGATGTGCAGCCTGCCGGTGTCTCGGTTGAGCCTCACCTCCGCACCGCCAATGCATACCTCCCAAAAGACCGGTCCTTCAGCGTACGATCCTTTACCGCCTCCGGGGCTGACCTCACCACGGCCGATGAGTTCTCCTCCGGTAAACCCGAAATGGAATTGGATAAGCTCCGAGTAGCTGAGGGATTGATCGGCATGCCAAGCCGCGCCGTCTCTCAATTCGATCGTTCCTGGGGCCACCTCGAAGGCCTGGCTAGCGATTTCCAGGAGCTGATGGCGAATCTCTCGGGCTGCGCGGTGGACTGCCATGCCAGCCAACGTAGTAGAGCGACTGGCCCCGGTAGAACGATCATAAGGGGTTATCAAGGTGTCGCCGCCCGGAACCTTGATGTGATCAATTGGAAGCGCAAGCTCCTGTGAGGCCAGTTGGCTCATCACGGTCCGGACTCCTTGCCCCATCTCCGTACTGCTGACCAATATAGTGGCGTGACCGTCGATTTCCATGCGCACGATGGCGGTGGAAACCGGTCGGGCGCCGGCCGCAAGCAGGCCGACTCCTATGCCGCGCCCCGTATCAGGTGGTTTTGGGGATCCCCAATCGAGCGCGGTGGCGATTTTCTGGACATCTCCCACCAGATCGGCATCGAGGAGTTTCCCCCCTGGTCGTACCTCTTCGCCCGGTCGGAGCAAGTTGCGGATGCGGATCTCGACCGGGTCGGCTCCCGCTTGTCGTGCGATCTCGTCTACTTGACTCTCGCCAATCCATTGCAGATGAGTGGCACCGAAGGCACGGTAGGATCCGGCGGGCGGTCGGTTGGTGTACACGCAATAGGCATCGATCTGGAAGCTCTTCCAGCGGTACGGACCCGGTGCCGCATCCGCCGCAGTGGCCACCACACGAGGACCGTTGTCGGCGTATGCGCCGGTATCCATCCAAAAGCGCACATCGCGGGCAAGCAGCGTCCCGTCAGCCTGTGCGCCGGTGCGCATCCAGCAGCGCATATTGTGACGCCGGGTGGTCACCATCGCTTCGTCCACGCGGTTGGCGATACGCACCGGGCGGCCGGCTTTTCGCGCCAGGCCGACGGTGATCGGCTCCATTTTGGTGTAGGACTTGCTGCCGAAACCGCCGCCTAGAAAGGGGACGATGATGCGCACATTGGCGACCGGCATGTCAAACAGATCTGCCAGCTCGGCACGGACAAGATAGGGATGCTGACATGAGGCCCACACCGTAACGCTCTTGCCTTCCCACGCCGCGATCACTGTGTGGGGCTCCATCGCATATTGGTAGACAGCCGGGAAGGTGTATTCCTGCTCAACGATGATTTCTGATTGCTTGAAAGCCTCGGCCAGGTCGCCCCGGCTGATAGCATGGTGGTAACAGATATTGCCTTGGGGATGGAGCTCGCCGAGACCATGGAAAAGGCCGGGGCGGAGCGTATCGGTTTCATGAAGACGTGGAGCAGCTTCGCTCAAGGCCTCATCCAGCGTGGTTGCGGCGGGCAAGTCTTCGTACTCGACCTCGATTAGGGACAACGCCTGCTCCGCTGTGATCTCGTCTTGAGCGGCAACGGCCGCAAGCGGCTCGCCGACGAACCGGACTCGGTCAATGGCCAGCACGGGTCGATCCTTGATCGAATGCCCGTAATAGGGATCGATGTCCTGCAAGTCCGTGCTGGTAAGAACAGTCATGACCCCGGGCAGCAATGCCGCTCGATCCGTGTTGATCCGGCGAATGAGTGCGTGAGGATAGGGGCTGCGCAACACCTTGCCATGCAGCAGCCCAGCAAGCTTCAGGTCCCCCGTGAAGAGCGCCTCCCCGGTTACCTTCGATCGCGCATCCACCCGTGGGACGTTGTGGCCGATGCCGGCAGTCATGCTGGACTCTCAGACTGCCCTTCCGGTTGGAGGCGACGCGCCGCCTGCTCCACGGCAACCAGGATGTTCCAGTATCCTGTGCAGCGACACAGGTTTCCCTTAAGGTATCGCTGGATCTGCTGCCGAGTCGGATGGGAGATTTCCTCCAGCAGGCTCTTGGCGGTCAGGATCATCCCAGGCGTGCAAAATCCGCACTGGAGCGCGGTCTGTTCGACGAATGACTGCTGCAGCGGGTGCAATTCGTCCCCCTTGGCCAGCCCTTCGATCGTAAGCAACTCGCGGTCACGGGCCTCATAGGCGAGTGTGCAGCAGGCGCTGACAGGTCGCCCGTCCAGCAGCACGGTGCACGTCCCACAGACTTGGACGTCGCAGGACCGTTTGGCGCCCGTAAATCCCAATCGATCTCGTAGGAAGTCGAGAAGCAACTCCCGCGGCTCGATCGAGGTATCCACCGATTGGCCGTTTACTTTCAGGTTGATGCGGAGGTGTGGCGAGTCATCTCCGTTGGGGATTTCAACCCTCATTTACCGCTCCTACTGCCCGCTTGGCAGCTTGCTCCAGCGCTTGGGTGGTCAGAACTCTGACCAGATGGCGTTTGTACTCAGCCGATCCATGTAGATCGTCTATCGGATCGCTCGCTGACGCGGCGAGTTCACCAGCTGTGCTGAAGGCGGCTTCTTCTGCTCCTTGCCCCCGCAGCAGCCCCTCCGCCTCCGACGCGCGGATGGGTACCGGTCCTACGCTGCCAACGGCCAGACGAGCATGCTCGATCATCCCGTCCTTCACCTCCAACAGCGCGGCCACGGTGGCCATCGGCCGTTCGTGGGTGCTGAATTTCCGGTACGCGCCGGCGGTGTTTTCCGAGAGGAGCGGGAGTCGGATACGGGTCAGGATTTCGTCAGGTTGCCTGGCAGTTTCGAACATACCCAGGGTGAAATCGGCCGCTGGCAACTGTCGCTGCGCATCGGCGGAGCTCAACTCCAGTGTGGCTCCCCAGGCCAGCAGCAGGGTCGCCGGGTCGCTGTGAGGCTCGGCGAAGCACAGGTTCCCACCGATGGTGCCCATCGCGCGCACCCGTGTGTTGGCGACCTGGGACTCGACCTCAGCAAACAGCGGAGCGTGCTTTTTGACAGTTGGTGATCGCTCCAACTCCCAATGGGTCGCCAGGGGGCCGATCTGCAATTCATCTCCCTCGGTAGATAACGCAATCTCGTCAAGCCCAGGAATGGTCTTGATGTTCACCAGGTGGGGGAAATGCGCCAGTCCCTCCTTCATGATTAGGAGCAGCTCGGTGCCACCCGCATAGATCGCTGCATCGAAGCCAAACTGGGCTAAGAGAACCGAGGCCTCTTCCACTGTCCCGGGCTCATGGATCTCGAATGGTCTCAGCATCCTAGAGCTTTAAGGTTGGGCGGCCTCAGGCATACCATGGTCTAAGCGCTGGCGCCGTAGCTCGCGGATCAGGTATTGCCAGTAATTGCCCATGTAATGGTCTGGGTACTTATCCGGATGAAGACGTTCTGCCATCTCGAGTGTCATCGGCCGCAAGCTGCCGAAGGAGACGGCAATGGCCTGGATGTAGGCCGCGCGCTCCAAGGTTAACGTAGAAATTGTCGCCCAGGGGATATCTTTCCCGACGACGACAACCCCGTGATTTCGCAGCAGAACCGCCCGCCGCGAGCCTAAAACCCGGGAGACAGCCAGACCTTGCTCGGGTTGGGTGATCAGATCCGCGGATTCATCGAAGACGCCGATGCCATCCTTGAAAAGTGCCGCATCATGCCCCAGGAGTGTAAGGTCGGCATCGCTGGCGCCCAGCGCAATGGAGTGGGGCGGGTGGGTATGGACCACTGAACCCACATCGGGTCGGGCACGATAGAGTTCCGTGTGGATCACCACCTCGCGGTGGACTTGGCCCGCACCTTCTAGCTTGATGCCTGTCGAATCGATGGCCAGGACATCGTCGGGCGTGACCTCATTTAGCCCAAGCCCGCTGCGCTTCATATAAATAGAATCGCCAGGGCCGCGGGCGCTGACATGGCCCAGCGTGAAGTCACCATGGCCACGCATCGCCAAGATTCGGCACGCCCAAGCGACCTGGATCCGGAGATCATGAGCTTCCATCCTAATGGCCCATGCTCTTCGTAGATGCGATCCGGCGAGGCTTCATCGCCGATCGGTGGGCGGGTAGCCGGGAGACGGGAACGTGAAGACCATCACCATGTCTTCCTTTCCCGTGTTGGCGACCGCGTGCCAGACGCGGGCCGGTATGTGTAGGGCGTGTCCGGCCCGGAAGGGGAGCGTGTCACCCTCCAGTCTAAGCTCGCCATTGCCGTCGACTACGAAGGCCAACTCCTCCACCTCATGGGATACCGGATCGGTGACGGTCCCGGGCCGGAAGATCGAGTACCCAAGCGAGCTCCGGATCCCCCCGATGTTGGCCGCGCTCAGTACCATCCGGCTCCAGCTGCCACTTGGGAGCGGGATGGCCTCTACGTCCTCGAAATGGACTGCTTGGACGGACGGCTTCACAGCGCCCACTCTCCATCCTTGACGATGAATTGGCCGGTATCCTCGATCTGCAGCGAAACGCCTAGGCATGCTCCGTCCAGATGCAGGTCGGAAATGTTCTGGCCGCCAGGGTAGGCGTGGTAGTTGTCTCCGATGGCGAAGTGCACCGTCCCCAAGCGACCCTTCTCGGATGGGGAGCCATATGGGGACTTCTCGCTGGTCCCAAACGCGAATTCGGCGACCACATCCGCGCCCTCGACCCCTGCGATTGCCTTGCGAAGCCGCTCGGCTTCCTCCCCTCCCTCAATGGAGACCACGCGACCATTCTCGATCGTCCAGGTGATCGGCTCTTCCACTTGACCCGCAAGCCCAATGCCGAGCATGATCCCATCGACCACAATCCTTCCCTGTGTTTGATCCTCAACAGCGGCGAAGGCGACTTCGGCCCACAGAGGCACCGGCCCCATCATCTGGCCGCGTTTTTTTATTGGGGTAACCTCCAAGGCCTTGCGACCTTCTATCGACACCAGCACATCCGTTCCCGCAGGCGAAGTCACTCGACAGCGCTTGACTCCCTTCAACGCCTCAATCGCGGCAACGGCCCGAGCGGTAGCGTCCTGGATGTCGGACTCGGTCAGATCCCAGCTGCCCAGGCCCTCTTCAACGGAAGCAATTTTGGCGTTGTTTTCCACGGTTTCTTTGACTGCTGAGACATGGGCAAAGCGATTGGCCCATTCCAGGTTGGTGATGATGATAATCTCATCCGAGTTCACCATCGCCTGATGCAGGTTGCGGGGCGGCGCCATGGGGAACCGCAGGTCATCCAGCCCACGGCGCACTTGATGCTCGTTATTCGCGATCACTGGAAAGCCACCCCGCTCTACAACGATCTGAGCCAAGGCCTCAGCCTGTAAACGATGGCCGTCGTCGGTGATGATGGTGACGACATCGTCTTTCTCGACCGACATACAGGTATCTACCACCAACTCAACATCGCGGCGCAGTTCTGCTGTTAGCTCATTCATGGTTCATCCTCCTCGTGTTGTCTGCCATGGAGGCAGCCCAGGGTCCCCCCGAGGGGCGATCCGTGGTTTCTCGCCTGTAACGTGCCTAGCCTTCGAGGCTGCGCGGCAAAAACCGCGGTGGGGTCATAGTTGCTAGCTGCCGAAGGCTGGCAGCACCTCGCGCGCGAACCTTTCCACCTGGCCGAACTGATCCAACGCCCCGAAACGGCAAATGAAGTAGTTTACTCCGGCCTCGGCAAAGGTCCGCATCCAGTCGATGATATCGTCCGGGGTGCCGACGGGCCCCCACTCGCTAAGATCCATCGCCTTGCTCAGTTCGGGGTAATACTGGCCGATGTATTCACCCATGCTGCGCTGAGCCGCCTCGCGGCTGTCCGCGATATTCATTGTGACCTGATAGGCCATTGCAAATTCCGTAATTTCGCGTCTGACTTCCCCTACCGCCTCGGCGATCTGGGCATGCTGTTCGCGAAACTCCTCCGGGTGAGAGGCACGGCAACAGGTCATCCAGCCATCGCCATGTTCGGCGATCCGGCGCGCCGCCCGGCTGATCACCCGGCTCACTCGCACCTCGTCCTTCACCCCGACCACCAGCCTCGGATTGCTGACCACCCAAATGGGCGGAGGGGATTGCAGTGGTTGGAGCGGAGCCATCTCGGTTCCGGAGTGGAAGCTGATCCGCTCGTAATCAAAGTGTTGGCCGTGGAACGTTACCTCTCCCTCAGTCCATAGTTGGCGAAGCACAGTCAGGCCTTCTTCGAATATCCGCGCTCGACGCTTGAAATCCAGACCCAGTGCAGCGTACTCACGTTCGACTCCCAGCTCCGGGTTGCCCATGCAAGCGCCAAGGATGGTCCTGCCCTCCGACATATGATCCAGGGTGGCCCACTCGAGGGCCAAATAGAGCGGATTTCGAGTTGCGGTGACCAAACAGGCGGTCCCCAGCTTAACGCGAGACGTGCGCTGAGAGATGCCAGCCAAGAGCAGCAGCGGCTCGTGGCGCGGCTTGGAGAAGAGGCTGTCCCCCACCCAGACAGAGTCGAAGCCGGCCCCTTCTACAGTCTGAGAGAGATCAAGAAGATCAGCCAGGCTGTAGCTTGGTGCGAGCAGAGGTTCGCGGTTGTTGAGATTGACGCCGAATCGGACCTTGGGCTGGCTCACCTGGTCACTCTAGAGTCGTTCAAGCGGTACGAATCCTCCCAAGAAAAATGGCCACGGGAAACGGAAGATGCAGAACACTTAACCTGCCCCAACCCACCCGCGCACTAGGGGCGTGCGTAGCTGGAGCAAGCCGCCCCAAATTTCCATCCGGTGGTTAGGGTGGGAAAAGAGCCCAGAGGTGCCTAGCGGATCACCGTGCCGGAACACGAACACCTTATGGGTATCGACAGCCTACTCTCGTTCCTGAAGCACGGTTTCCGGGAGGGCTTCATTCGGCTCTGGACCAGGCGACGCCAAGACCAGTTCGCTGTCTGATTCGAGTATGAGCTGTGGGACACGTATGTGTTCGCTCAGTAAGCGCGCAGCCCTTTCAGCATCCTTTGCCCGAACCGCATCGAGGATGGCAAGATGTTCCGCGCACGACCGCTGCATGCCTCCCCTCAGCGAGAGTGAGCGCATTCGGTATCGGTGCATCTGGTTCACCAGCGGGAAATACACCTCCTGCAGCTTCAGATTCCCGGCTTGTTCAACGAAAAGTGCGTGGAAGTCAGCATTAGCGTCGAAGAATGCGTCTACCTCCTCCCGTGCCGCGTGCTGGAGCATCTCCTGGTGAAGGTATTCAAGTCGTTCGAGATGGTCGTTCTCGAGCCTGGCGGTTGCCAGCCGTACAGCCAGCACCTCGAGCGCCTCACGCACCCGGTAGGCGTCAAGGAACTCTTCCTGTGAAAGCGATCTGACGACAGCCCCCCGCCGAGGAATCAGGCTGATAAGGCCCTCGGCCTCTAACCGGCGGAAGGCCTCGCGCACCGGACCTCGGCTGACCTCAAGCGCCGCGGCGATGGTTACCTCCTGCAATGGTGTATCCGGCGGTAGCCGATTAGAGAGGATGTCGTCGCGCAAACTGTGATACACGCGCTCGGTGAGGGTCGCCTTGTCCAGCGCGCGATGGGGCATATAGCTGTGCTCGGGCGCAGCTTGAGCTTTCATGCTGAGCCTATTGCCTGGACCATCAGGTAAATGGTTTACTGTTGACAGTCAACATTCTGTAATGTATATAATAGACCATCCTGCCAAGGCGTCAATAGAGCCAAATCTGTGCGACACGAGACTTGAACGGGCGCGCGCCCGGGCTCCACGGCAGGCCACACTCTTGCCCTTGCCAACGACCAGGCGGAGGCGCTTGCGCAGAAGCCAATTGACTTTGTGCCGCATTGCAAGCCAAACAATCGGCTGGTCATCGATGATGTCGGAAGCCTGCGCTGGTCCGATGTCCGATTGGTCATTTCAATTTATGAAAGGAGGATGAGATATCGGCTAGATTGCTCATACCCTCGCAACTGTTCCCAAATTGTTTATACCCCTTAGGAGGAGACTCATGTTTTCGCACGCAAGAAAATTAGGCGTCCTGGGCGGAACGATCGTGATCGCCCTGGTGTTAGCCGCCTGTGCTCCAAGCGCCCCCGAGTTGGGTTCACCGGAGAATCCGATCGTCTTTATATTCACGCCATCCGGTCAGCAGGAGGACGTTGTCGCTGGAATGGAAGCGGTAGGCGAGCTATTGGAAGAGGCCACGGGCTACACTTTCGAAACTAGGCTGGTGAACTCTTACAACGCCGCCGTGGAGGCCTTATGCTCCGGTCAAGCGCAGGTAAGCCATCTAGGGAACTTCCCTTACCTCGTCGCCCAAGATAAGTGTGGTGTCCAGGTTGCCGGAGTATTCCTCCGCTTTGGTTCGGACACCTACGCCACGCAGATCATCGCTAGGACGGACAGTGATTTTGACGATCTGGCGGCTCTGGCCGGGAAGCGGCCGTGCTGGAATGACCCCCTTTCCGCTTCTGGCTACGTCGCTCCTATCGGTATCCTAGGCGATGCGGGAGTACTTGATAGCCTACAGGAGCCGGTCTGGGTCGGTTCGCACGCCTCCGTCGTTAGTTCGCTCTATGAGGGAGGGATCTGCGACTTTGGGGCGACCTGGGTCGACGCTAGAGGCTCAATCGAAGACGACAATCCCGATGTGAAAGAAGTCGTGTCTGTTGTCTTCACCTCCGACGATTTCCTCCCTAATGACATGTTTGTCACCGTCGCGGACCTAGATCCTGAGATTCGCAAGAACATCGTGGAGGCCCTTGTCGCCATCCCTGAAACTGAGGATGGCAAGGCTGCCTACGATCGTTTGTATCAGATCGAGGGTGTGGTGGCGAGGGAGGACGCGTTCTTCGATACCTTCCGTGTCTACCTTGAAGCCTCCGGCCTAGATCTCGAAGCGCTGTTCGAGTAGTCAAAGTTCGCTCCAAACAGGGGGAGGGAAACACCCTCCCCCTGTCTGTTGTATCCGAACCCGGTCCGCACAATGCTCAAGGTCGAACATCTCACCAAGGTCTACGCCAACGGCGTCCTGGCATTGGACGACGTAAGTTTCACCGTCTCGGAGAATGAGTTCCTGGCCATCATTGGCTTGTCAGGCTCCGGCAAGTCAACCCTTCTGCGATGTATCAATCGCTTGGTGGAGCCCACGTCCGGAAAGATTGAGTGGTATGGCAAGGACGTTATCGGCATGGAATCCGCCGAGCTTCGCCAGATTCGCCGTCAGATCGGCATGATTTTCCAGCAGTTCAATCTCGTAAAGCGCTCATCGGTTCTGACCAACGTGCTGTCCGGAAGATTGGGCTATGTGTCCCCACGCATTAGTTTGCCGGGCATCTGGCCCAAAGATGAGAAGGAGCGCGCCATGCGTGCGATGCGTCGAATGGGGCTCGAAGATAAGGCGCATAGCCGAGCAGACACGCTATCTGGAGGTCAGCAGCAGCGGGTGGGGATAGCCCGGGCATTGATGCAAGAGCCAAAGCTGATCCTAGCCGATGAACCTGTCGCAAGCCTCGACCCGGTTCTTGCGCACAGCATACTTAGACACCTCGAGGAACTTAACCAGGACGAAGGCATCACGATCATGTGCAGCCTGCATTTCCTAGATCTCGTCCACCGATATGCCAAGCGCGTGCTCGCTCTAAAGGACGGGCGGGTCGTATTCGTCGGATCACCTCGTGAAATCGACCACGCCCGCTTTAAGGAAATCTACGGTGAGGAAGCTGAAGATGTGCGCGCCACTTTCGTGGATGCCCCATCTCAGTGACCCCTGACAAGGCCGACAGCGAATCGCATTCGCCGAAGCTTGCGGCGGTCGGTTCGGCTTTGGTACCCGGGCTTGGCCAGTTTTTCGGTGGTCGGCGGGCTCGTGGCTGGGGGATATTGGCTGCGGTCGCGGCTTCTGCGGGGCTCGTTTCCTGGTATGGAGAGCAGCCGTTTTGGTATGTCGTGCCGGCCATAATTTGGCTGTGGGGAGTTTGGGATGCATCGGCGGTTGCTGAGGAATCATCCCGTCCCCTGCT
>JAPUGV010000247.1 GCA_027298025.1 Chloroflexota bacterium
GCGGGAAATGCAGCGGGCTCTCCGGCGGAAGCAATGACCCTACGCTCCATCGCTTCGGTCAATCAGTTGCCCGAACTGTCGAAGCGCGAAATTTACCGCCGCGCCTTACACCGGGGTCACGATGTACACGTGCCTCGGGGAGAATGCTGGCATTAAGGCCCTCCCCGATGAAATCTGGTAGTCTCCAGCTCGAGGCCTGCTCCCCTGCCGGGTTCACTTTACTGCTCGAACTTGCTTTAAATATCCCCACCTCAGCCTCCGTCAACTCGTAATCTCCAGCAAATCACAGGCCGCCCGCATCTTAAGTCTATTGCGCATAGCCTTGATCTACTTCAAAAGAGAATAAAAAGATGAAATCGTGTGAGCAATAGAATGGCTATGCGCATATTTTGCCGCTTGGTTCTTGTGATCCCTACCCTGCCCAAATAGATGTTGCGCTGCATGTTATACTCGAAATCCGGGGATGATCGGTATCGACGAAGGGGGTTGGAACCAGGTTGCAAGCCGAGAGGCGCCGAGCTCGTAAAATCAGCGCAACTAAAAAGTGCCAATCGCACAAACTATGCGGCTCTGCCGCTCGCTGCATAAAGTAGCGAGCTAGAGCTGGCCCTCAGAAAGAGGGCTCGCCTCCCGTAACCGCCCTCGACCGGGTGCGGTGCAGGCGGCAGAAAGTCGGGGTGCCGCAGGGGAGGCCCCTAAACCTGCGAAAGATGGACTTTCGGGTCCTAGCGGCTGGCCAAAGGTGAGCCCTTCCGGCCGGGCTCCCGGCGGCGAGAACACAATAGACCGGCCAAGCTTGTAGAAGCCCGGTTACCGAAGCCTTTGGACGCGGGTTCGATTCCCGCCATCTCCACCTAGAAATAGCAGAGCGCGCCTGAAACCGATCCTCAGACGCGCTCTCAATTTTCAGCCCGCACTCCATGCTTGCTTGGGTTGATCGGAATCTACCGCGGGTTGTTCAGGCGAAAGCCATGCCCTCGCACGGTCGTTACGTAAGGGTGCTCCGAATCGACTTCGCTCAGCCGCTCTCGCAATCTTCGAACCAGCGCATCAATGGCTTGTTCGGATACTCCTTCGCCCGCCACATCTGGCCAAACGCTCTCGACGATCTGCTCTCGAGTGACCACCCGATCCGGATTCTCGTACATCAGGCTTAATAATCTGAATTGAGGTGGAGAGAGCGGCGGCTCGATCTCGGCCTGCCCAAGCCAGACTCGGTGCGCCCGTGGGTCCATGCGCAGCCTCCCTAGTCCCAGCTGCGAAAGGTCGGCGGATTTGAGAGGGAGGGTGGCCTCGATCCCCACATAGACAAGCTTCAACGCCAGCGCGATCTGGATCTCGTCTCCGTCCTGGAGCAGGACCCCCTCCGTCACCTCCGTGCCGTTCAGATGAGTCCCGTTCTTGCTGCCCAGGTCCTCCAACAAATACCTGCGTTCGGTACGTCGGATCCGCGCGTGGTGCCTCGAGACCTGGCGGTCCGGCACGATCAGGCCGCAATCCTTGCTGCGGCCGATGATAAGTTCCTCAGAATCGAGTACCCACCGACCTCCATCCAGCTTCCCCGTGTGTGCTATGAGAACTGGAAACCGGCCTAGCTCATCTTTCATTGCCTTCTAAACAGCCGAAAATCTACCGATGAGTATAATGACTCTTTAGAGAATTCGGTCAACCGAATTTTCCCAGGAAAAATGATCGCACCTGTAAAGTCCGGCAGAACGCTTCGTGAACGCTACGTAATAACCAGGGTGATCGGGCGTGGTGGCATGGGGTCGATCTACCTCGCCGAGGATAACCGGCTGTCCGGGCGCATATGCGCCATAAAGGAGGTTTATCAGGCGAGCGACTTGCCAGAAGAGATCCGCACCCAGGGACGAGATCAATTCTACCGGGAAGCCTCTGTCTTGGCTCAGCTAGATCACCCGAATCTTCCCAAGGTCTCGGACTTTTTCACTGAAGACGAGCGGGATTATTTGGTTATGGATTACGTACCGGGTGATGATCTGAAGTCGCTCATGGACCAGGCGCGTCGGAAATCCAAATTCCTGCCTATGGAGGAGGTTCTGGTTTGGGGAATGCAAATCGCAGACGCGCTGGAGTACATGCACAGCCAGGATCCTCCGGTGATCCACAGGGATCTAAAGCCCAGCAATCTCAAGCTCACACCCAATGGGCTCATCAAGCTGGTGGACTTTGGCCTTGTTAAACAGATGGCTCCAGACGAGATGACGGTCACCGTTATTCAAGGACGCGGCACCGCGACCTACACCCCTCTCGAGCAATATGGGGGGGACACCGGCCACACGGATCTACGGAGTGACATCTACGCATTGGGCGCCACACTGTACCATCTGCTGACCAATCAGCCGCCGCTCGAGGCCAAACAGCGCTTCCTGCGCCCCCATGCACTGAAACCGCCTAGCGAATTCAATCCAAAAATTAAGGCGCCGCTTGAAGAGGCCGTTCTGTGGGCAATGGCTCTTCACCCCGACGACCGTCCCGACGACGCGGCCTCGTTTCGTCAGGCTCTAGCCCGGGGAAAGCCAGTCGAATCCCCTTCCTCAGCGTTGCCTAGCCTTTCTTTTGAATCGAGTTTGGATCGCTGGTTAGCTGGGGCGGTGCTCGCGCTGCTTCTCGTGGCGATTGTCGCCTCATTGAGCTGATCGGCGCCACCAAAGGTACCCGAGCAAGCTCGCCGC
Source organism: Chloroflexota bacterium (assembly GCA_027298025.1). Classification (GTDB taxonomy): domain Bacteria; phylum Chloroflexota; class Anaerolineae; order Anaerolineales; family E44-bin32; genus JADFRG01. The sequence continues at coordinate 2,697 of JAPUGV010000247.1, forward strand.
AGCAGCGAGCGCCGCCGCCATTACGACCCCGGAAAACACGCCCAAAGATTGGATTATCCCCTGGCTTCCGGGAAATCCGAGAGCGATGTAGTCGTATCCAACGAGGCCTCCCGCCACGATAAATAGACTCATGCGAGTTCGACTGGGCTCTTCCGGCGCTATGAGTACATACCCAATAACAGCAATGATTACGACTCCCGGTATGGCAAGCGCCAATCCGCCAAGACCGATCGATGGGGAGGGTGGCGCGGGCGTCGTCCGCGCTCCTGCATTGGACTCCGGAGTGGGCGTTTCTCGCACGGGTGTTATTGAGGGCGTCGGCGTGACCGTCGGCGCAGGGGTCGGAGTGATCACCGTGACGATTCCCTCCTGAACATTCAGTTGCAAGATTTCGGATAGTCTCGCCGGCTCGCTCGTGGCCTCCAGCATCAGCACTCCAAGCCTATCCAGGGTCACAGATAGCGTGGCTGATCCGCCCAAGGTCACGGCGGCATTGTTGGAGCTGGTTGCCTCTCCCTGATAGGACAATACAAACTCGACGGGTGTCCCGTCTGGAACAGGATTCCCATTGTGATCGTGAATGATGCCGGTGGTCACCTTCACTACATCACCCACGGCATATCCCTCCGTAGCTCCTCCCTCTTCACCCGACCCCAGGATGGAAAGGCTAATCAATTGAGCTGGATCCGGGAGGGTCACCTCAATCAGGTTATATCCCACTCCCGGTACGCTTACTGGTGAGGAGCCGCGCGCCGAAAGTTCTTGGAAAAGCAGCCGTGCAGCCACTTCGACGAACGAAGTGGTCTTTCCATAGAGCGAGTAGTAGACATCGATCTTACTGATATCGGTAGCGCTAAGGTCATAGGGGACGTCCATGGAAAAAACTACGACCCGTTTGTTTCGAACCAGATCCGGGCGGCTGTCCAGTAGGCGCTTTAGAGCATTCGAGCCGAATACATCCGGATCCTCCTTGAGCGTGACAAATACCAGCCAATCGGTAGGCCGGATAACCGTTTCAACATCTTCCGGTGGGAGGAGAGGGACGGGCGGAACGGATGGAGGGTCCTCCCCCAGGAAGAGCGCCAGGTCGGCCATCGAAAGCGAGTTCGAGTTCCAGGCACCCACCTGGCCGGCCGCGCTCGTTCCATAGAGGGCCAAGATCGTGTCCTCCAGTTCCGTCGCTCCGACGTGCTGGAAGGATTCGCAGTCGGTGCATTGAATATGCTCGCGAACATCAGTGATGAAGAGCATACGGTCCCCGATCTGGGGGGGGCCTCCGATCCGATTGGACAGCTCCTCTGCAGATGGGCTGAGCAAAGTGGCCGCCTCCTGGGCCACCTTCAGTGCAACATCTGATTCACCGAGACCTTCAGGTGCTTCCTCCGAAGGTAAGACGTTCTCAGGATCAAACTCTCCCCCGTTAATTCGAAATTTGAATCGGAGAACTTGCAAGACCGCCTCATCAACGCGTTGAGCGAAAATGGCATCGTCCAGGTACTTTTCCGCGAAGAAGCTCAGAGTATCCTCAACTGTGGTGAGCTGGTCGGGATCTCCATCCGACACGAAGTCGGACAGATACAGCAAGTCGTTTCCCGCCAAGAACGCGTCCCGCGCCACGAGATGACCCCTGTAGTTCTGGCCTAGGGACCTATAAAACCGGCGCAGTGCACCCGAACCCAAGGGACCGCTAATCGTGACGCCACCCCCCTGTCGCCAAGCCGCAAATGGATCCGACGCCATTAGCTGACCGAAAGCATCCGGATCAAGACCGATGGGGCGAGTGGTAGCTCGAATGTTCCCCTGGAATCCCTGATAGCGGATGTGACCCGAGAGAAGTCCGTCCGCAATGCCAGGAGCCGCCCCGGGTGATGCATCCGTGACAGCAAAGAACGGCGCCAACTCGAGTTGCTGCAGCTGCACTAATGACTTCCTGACCGTGGAAGCCTCCTCCTCAATGGGTCGGTCGCTGCCGCCCAGCCCCGGGAAGTGTTTGGCGATCACGCCGATGCGCCCATTGGAGCCCTCGTGGACGCCCCCGATAAAGGCCTTGCCCATCACTCCGACCCAGTAAGGATCTCCGCCGAATGACCTGACACCAATGTCACCCAGATCCAATTGCCGAGGATCTTCCAGAACGTCCAGAGAGGGCCCGAGCAGCATGTTGATACCTGCCGAACTCAATTCCGATCCGATGACCGCACCTGTCGATCGGGAGAGTTCTGGATTCCAAGTTGCGCCCAGCGCCATTTGGGAGGGCGTGGATGACAATCCCGACATGATCTCGGAATACTCCGGCCCATTGCCTTCCTGAACCACTCCCACGAGCAGAGGGACGTAAACTCCCGGCTCGATCTCAACCTCACCCTCCGATCGCGGGAGCGATGCCTCATATTCAGTGGACTGGAGCGCTGCGATGAGTTCCCGCAGCACAGGGAGCGTATTTTCCGGGCCAACGAAGTTATTGTTTCTGGATCGAAGTATGACGCCCGAAATGTGGCTATCGCGGATGAGAGCGAGGATAGGATCGTCGGATTGAAGGCGGGAGCCTTCAAATGTGAGCAGGAACAGCTGCCCGACGCGTTCCTCGGGCGTCATTTGCGCGAGCAACGATTCGGCCAGGTCGCCTTGAGGCAGCGGTGTAAATGCCGAAACTCCTGAGAGCAGCAGCACAGCAAGGAATGCAGCAGTTCTCATCGTTCATCTAGATCGAGAGCGGAAGAACATGGACCCAGGCTAAATTTGAACATCCCGATCAACAATCCCATGCAGTGCCCTGCGTCGCTCCGCGCCCGAGAGCGTTTCCAGCTTTCGCAGGCCCAATGGATCAACCTCCAGCCTGAGCAGGTCCAACTCTCGTTCGGTCGGCAGGGCCGTTGCCTGGAGGTCATCTGAGATTGCCAGCTCGAAAGCGGTCTTGGCTACCACTCGATCGACACTCACACTAGGATGAAGGTGCGTGAGGCGCATGTTTCCGTCTGGAAAATCAAACTGGCCCAGGTCTGAAACGAGATATTTAGGGCCCGAACCGGCCCTTCTTTCTTCACTGTGCCCAAGCCCTGAGAGGAAGTCCAATTTCTTTGGGAATGCCACCCGCGAATGCCTCGGCACGTACAGGCACATGTCGCTCATGAAAACGGACACATCGGGTATCCCGCCCACCCCCGGCATGCGAAGGCGGGGGCGCTTGTAGTCCTTGCCGATGGAGATATTGTTGGTGTTGCCGTGTCGGTCAACCTGTCCGGGTCTGAAGAATTCTTTCGGCCTCACGGAGGGCAGATAATCTGCGGCGCCCGTAACGAAACTCGAGCTCGTCAGTGCCGCCTCGACCCACCGCCCCTCTGCGTCTGTAAGGCTCAGCTCTGGCGGATCGACGGTAACGGACGTAGCAATGGCCGAGGCGATAAATATATTAGGTGCGTGCAGCCGGCGAGCCAGCAGCACGGCCACCGCCCCTAACGGAGTGGCCAACCCCAGTGCAACGACATCCTCATCATTGATCTGACGCGCCAAACAGAAGCAGATCAATTCGTCTACGGAACATTCCAGTTCGGTAGTCAATTCGAAGTCCGGTGCAGTTGATCCCATGGCATAAATTAAGATGCCCCGCCTTGTGCGGGGCATGGCGGCTGCGAATTCCGGAGCTTATAGCTCTACGAAGTAGGCCTCTGCGGCGCGGTCGAGCAACTCCTTGCTCATCGTAGGCTCCACGTTGAGATAACGTGAGATGTCCAGGATCTGGTCACAAATGTCTCGCGGATGCGACGCTCTGAGCTTCCGATTCCGCTTGATATACCACTCCTGGAGCATGTAGGCCAGGCCCCGATCCGAGTATGGAATTCCTTTCTTTTCGGCGGTGCGCTTGAAGATCTCGCGATAGGCTTCGTAAGAGGGGTCTTCGACCTCAATTTTATGGCGCAGCCTTCTAAGGAAAGCCTCATCCACGAGGTCCTTGGGAGGCAAATTGGTCGAGAAGACCACGAGGACATCAAACGGCACCTCAACCTTGCGCCCAGTGTGCAATGTCAAGAAATCGATGCGATTCTCCAGGGGTACGATCCAACGATTTAGAAGGTCACGCGGCCGGACCTGCTGCCTACCGAAGTCATCAATAAGGAACACACCTCCGTTGGCCTTGACCTGAAATGGCGCCTCATAAAATTTATTGACGTCATCGAATACCAGATCTAGCCCATCCATCGTCAGTTCACCCCCTGCCACAATAAACGGCCTGCGAATCTTGACCCAGCGCGGATCTGCTTTGAGCGCGCCCGTCCCGCTACCCGCGGTCCCATCCTCCTGATCAGGCGAGAGCTCATGGTTCACCGAATCATAGAGCTTGACGACCTGTCCATCGATGTCGATGGCATACGGGATCGTCATGTCCTCCAGGAGCAGCAGCCGCCCGATGGCGCGCGCAATCGTGGTCTTCCCATTGCCTGGGGGGCCGTACAGGAAGATGGAGGCGCCCGAATTTACAGCCGGTCCGATCTGGTTGAAGGTCGTCTCCGATAGGACCAGATCCTCCAATGCTCGTTTCATTCCTCGCGGATTCACGGTGGGCCTGCTACGGCTTTGCCGATCAATGGCTTCGTTGTAGACGGCTACCGGCACCGGCGCAGGCCCCGCGTATTGGCTCCGCTCCAACGCCTCGCGCGCGCGGGCAATCCCGGCGTCCGTGATGCCATACTGGTAGGCTCCCTCGCCGATGCCAACCTGAGCCTTGACGTCCACGAATTTCTCGCGCTTTAGGGCCTCTAAGATTTGGTCGCCCAATCCCGCGTAGGGAAGGGCCATCGCCTCAGATATTTTGAAACCCGTCATATAACCTCTGAAGTAGAGGATTTTGAGCGCCAGGTCCTGCAGCCACAGCTGTGAGAGACCTGTATCTTCTATCTTATTGATGGCCGAAGGAACATAACGTAGACTGCCGGTGGTCGGCATATCTGCCGTTCGTATTACGCGGGGTGAGGTGCGCGGGAGGGTCATGCGTCAGATTATATACGCCGCAAGTACCCGTAGCAAATCATCAGTTGTTCCCACTCGCGCTGCTCGGTAAAATACTCCTATGCGACTCACTTTTCTCATGCCAGTGTTCAACGAGCGGGCCACGGTGGAAGAGATCCTCCGAATCGTAGAGGCTTCTGGATTGGCGGATCGCATCATTGTTGTCGACGATGCTTCAACAGATGGAACCCGGGAATTGCTTCAGGAAATGGCCTCCCACAATCCTCGCATGGAGCTGCATCTCCATGACCGGAATCAGGGAAAAGGCGCCGCGCTCCGTACTGGATTTGCAAAGGTAGAGACCGAGCTCGTGCTTGTTCAGGATGCAGACCTCGAATACGATCCGCGCGATGTTCCAAGTCTGCTCCTGCCCATTGAAGAGGGCAAGGCAGACGTCGTGTTCGGCTCCCGCTTTCTGGGGGCTCCTCGCCGACCCACCATGTTCTGGCATATGGTGGCCAATAAGCTGCTCACATTAATGACCAATGTGCTGTACAACACCATCCTGACCGACATGGAAACCGGCTACAAACTCTTTCGTCGAGAAGTGATTCAAAGCATCGTTATTCGGTCCAATCGCTTCGATTTCGAGCCAGAAATCACCGCTAAGCTACTCAAGAAAAAGGTGCGGATCTTCGAAGTCCCGATAACTTTCAATCCGCGCGAATACTCTGAGGGGAAGAAAATTGGGCTCGCGGACGCATTCGCCGCTGTATGGGCTCTGTTGAAGTTTCGCTTTGTGGATTGAGCATCAGAGCGGTCGAAAATCCTGCACGTTCAGCTGAAGGCTTACCACCCCTCTGAACTCATTTCGCTCTAATCTATAGGCCAGCTCCAGCCGGTCCGGCAGCGCGTCACTCTGTTCCCCAAAGCCAAACGCAATTGCATCGAAGATTCTTCCGGCATGTCGTAAAGTTAGTTTGAGGTGTCTGCCGCCCTGTCCCACCTTACGCTTGGAATGAAGCTCAACTCCCGACGTCGAGAACACCGGATATGGGTTCGCTTGGCCGCAGGGTTGCAGCCGATCGATAAATGCCATGAGCTCTTCATCCAATTCGTCGAAGCTAACGCTGGCGTCGATCTCCAGGCGGGGCCTGAGATCGAGTCCGGCCAATCGGTCGGCAGCTAGCTCCGATAAGCGGGTCACGAACTCCTGGCGGTCCTCCACGAGTAAAGAAAACCCTGCGGCCTGGGCGTGTCCGCCAAACCTAATCAAGAGGTCATCGCATGCTTGCAGGGCTTCCGTGATATGGAACTCGGGGATGCTGCGTGCTGAACCGCTCAGCACATTGCCCTCAATGCGAGCCACCAGTGCCGGTCGGTAAAATTCCTCCGCCAGTCTGCCTGCCACCAGGCCGATTACGCCCTGGTGAAATTCGGAATCCGCGGCTACGAGCAGATTTTCCGACTGAGGTTGCTCTAGCGCGAGCATGCGGGCGCGCTTAAGCGTCTCATTGGTCAGCCGTCGACGCTCTCGGTTCAGGCGATCTAGCTTTCCCGCGTATTCCCACGCCTCGGATCCTTCCGTCGCAAGCAGAAGCTGTACCGCCAGGCTCGCATCGGCCACCCTGCCGGCCGCATTGAGACGCGGTCCCAATCCGAATCCGATCGAGGAGGAGGTGATCGATCCCTGACCATGTCCCGCAAATTCAGCAAGAGCTCGTAGGCCGGGGCGCGTTGTGGCGTTCAGCTGCTCTATGCCTGCAGCTACCAGGAATCGGTTTTCATCGATCAGCGGAGCCAAATCGGCGACGGTTCCGACTGCAACCAAATCCAGGTATTTCTCGACATCCGCCCCTCCGGATGACTTAACGAGTCCCTGTGCTAACTTGTATGCAAGCCCAACCCCCGCCAATCCTTTGAATGGATACAGATCGTCCGCCCGATTCGGGTCAATTACTGCAAGCGCAGGAGGCAGCTCGGGTCCCGGCAGATGGTGGTCTGTAATGATGACGTCCAGACCTAGCGTATTGGCGGATTCGACGATCTCGTTCGAACGAATCCCACAATCGACACTCACAACCACCGCGGCTCCGCCTTTATGTATTTCGGCCAGCGCGGATTCATTCAGGCCATATCCTTCTTTGAATCGGTCGGGTATATACCAGCCGGTGTCCAGACCCAGCGAGCCAAACACATGCGTCAACAATGTGGTGGCAGTTGTTCCGTCGGCGTCGTAATCCCCATAGACCACCACCCGCTCCCCCGCCCGCCGAGCAGCCTGCAACCGATCTATGGCTCGATCCATGTCACTCAGCTGAAACGGATCGGTCTCCAGCCCGTATTGCCGGTTCATGAATGCTTCGATCTCTCGGTCGGTCTTCAGGCCGCGGCGTTCCAGAATGGCGCGTTGCAGCGCGGAGAACCCGGTGCCCAAACCGCGCCTCGCAGGTTCCGGGCGTATCCAGAGTTTCTTAGTCATCTACAGGCACGGGCATCGGGCATGTATAAAAAGCAGCCCGCGCTGCGGCGGGCCGCCTCTGCGTTAATCCAGGGTGATCTACGCCCAACCCTGGTTTTTGGCGAAATCCGTGATTACCGGAATGTTGACGTCCTCCCCTTGATAGGCCCTGATTCCCCAATAGACCGCGGCAGCCCACATAAAGAACGAGGGAATGCCCAGGCAGAATAGAAGGGGCGAGGAAAGGATCGTCACCGCCGCGATAAGAACCCCCCAGATCAGAGCTTGAGCATTGTGTGCACGAATGAACGGCCGACTCTTCTTGTCTTCCATCAACAGGATCACGACCGGCGCTAGGGGCGTCAGAACATAGGCCAGCAACGCCACCAACTTGTCATCATTGGATGCTCCGGTGACTTCCTTCGGTTTCTCGCTCATTGTCGACCTCCTAGTATTGACCTCATTCGGGTTTGCTGCATGACATCCTACTGCTGCATCGATCAGTACAACCCCTTTCTGCGGTGGAGGTTGCTCGGAGTTCGCTAAGTGCTTATGCTAGCATTGGCCTATGCGGGTCGTGTTCATGGGATCGCCGCAGTTTGCGCTGCCAAGTTTAAAGGCTCTGTCGGAGCAGTATTCCATTGTTGCGGTGGTTAGCCAGCCCGACCGGCCTGCAGGCCGCGGCAGGTCGAGCAGGCCCCCCGCCACCAAGGTCTTCGCGGTCGAGGCCGGAATTCCCATCTACCAGCCGGAGCGCCTCCGAGACGCCGAAGCGATCTCTCGTATTGCCGAACTTCAACCCGATTTGCTGGTGGTTGCGGCCTATGGCCAAATCTTGCCTCAAAGTCTGCTCGATCTGCCCGAGAACGGAAGTCTTAACGTACATGCCTCTCTTCTGCCGCGCTGGCGAGGTGCGGCTCCCGTACAAGCAGCGATTCGAAGCGGAGACAGGGAATCCGGCGTCACCATCATGCAGATGGATGCCGGCCTCGACACCGGCCCCATCCTCAGCCAGCGAAGAATCAGCATTGAGCCCGGAGAAACCGGGGGCTCGCTGACTGAGCGCCTATCACACGTAGGAGCGGAGCTACTCATCGAAACGCTCCCCGGCTATATGTCGCGCGAGACAATCCCTGAGGCTCAGGACGAAATGCTCTCGACTTACGCCCCACTTCTAGAGAAAAGCGACGGGGCGCTCGACCTTCGGGAGACCGCCGAGCAATTGGTTCGACAGATTCGCGCCTTCGATCCCTGGCCGGGCACCTTTATTATATGGGGCGAACAAAGACTGGCAATCAAGCGTGCGCATGTTGCTTCCCAGAATGGCGCGATCTCCGGCGAGGTGGTGCTGATTGAGCGCTCTCCCGCACTCGCCACCCGCGAAGGTTTATTAGTTCTGGATGCCGTTCAACCATCCGGAAAGCGCGTGATGTCGGGAGAGGCATTCATCCGCGGCGCGCCCAAATTTGTCGGCGCCCAGCTGCTTGCCTAGCACATCATGGAACTGCAAATTATCCGCACCCGCCACCCACCAGATGCTTATCTGGAACAGCTCGCCACACTACTCCAGTCCGAAACTTCGGATGTGGACCTCGACGACTTGAGGCGCAGATTGGATCTATTGCCGGATGACGATCGATTCTTCCTCGCGTTGGATGCTGAGCTGCTGATTGGCTATGCGCATCTGAGGGTGATGCACGACCTTGCAAGCGAAGATAACATCGAACTGATCAACATCATCGTCATTCCCGAGCTGCGCAGAGAAGGCGTGGGACGCCGACTGATGACCGCCGCTGAAACTTGGGCTTCTCAGGCGGAGCGCGCCCGGCTGATTCTGCGGACAGACGTTGTGCGGAGTGAGGCGCTGGCATTCTTCTCAGCCCTAGGCTACGAGCCCTCCAGCACTTCCCAGGAATACGTGCGCGATCTGGAAGTCGCTCGCCGAGCCGAAGCGCCTACTCAACCTCAGTAGGTCCGACTTCAGATGCGGAGTGATCCGATTTACTTGCATGGCGGGCGAATTCACATCCATCCAGACTCCTCGCAAGTCGTCGATGCGCTCCTGATCCAGGAGGGTCGGGTGCGCGCATTCGGAGCCACGCACGAGGTTGAAGCGCTGCTGAGCCCGGAGACCGGTCAGATTAACCTCGGCGGCCGGACGGTCATTCCAGGATTGATTGATGCCCATATTCACCTCGAAAAGTATGCTCGTCGGCTCAAGATGGTCGACTGTGAGCAGCCTGCCGTGGCCGATTGCTTGGAGCGTCTCAGCCTGCAGGCAGTTCAGACTCCACAGGATACCTGGATCCTAGGGCACGGCTGGAACCAATATGCCTGGGGCGGCTATGGGAAGCTAGAAGAACTGGATGCAGCGCTTCCGAACCATCCTGCCTATCTAACCGCAAAGTCCTTGCATGCGGCCTGGGTTAATACGCGGGCGCTTCAATTAGCAGGTATTGACGGCTCGACACCGGATCCAAATGATGGTGTGATCGGGCGAGATGCCAACGGAAGAGCCACTGGCATCCTCTTTGAAGCAGCCATGCGCCTGGTTGCGGATCGGATTCCAGTCCTAACCTCAGAACAGCTGGCAGATCATCTGGTTGCTGCGCAGAAAAAGCTGGCTCAAGCCGGGCTGACCGGCGTACACGAATTTGACGGGTCAGCCTGCCTGCGAGCCCTCCAGATCCTACGCGAGCGCGGCGAACTGAGCCTGCGGATCTTGAAGAATATCCCCGTCGCTCAATTGGCCGCCGCGCGCGATCTTGGACTCCGAAGTGGCTTTGGAGACGCCTGGATCCGCATCGGCAATATCAAGGTCTTTGCGGATGGCGCCCTGGGACCCCGAACCGCTGCGATGCTGCAACCCTATGAAGGCGAGCCCAAGAACCGCGGAATGCTGCTGCTGGATGCCGAGGCGCTGACGGAGCTTTTCGAAGAAGCGGCCAGGTCGGGATTTGGTATGACGGTACATGCTATCGGCGACCGAGCAAACCACGAAGTCCTGAACGCGTATGGCTTGCTGCGCAAGTTTGAGAAAGAGCATGCGCTTCCCCCGAGGAGACATCGTATCGAGCACTTGCAGATCCTTCATCCGGATGATCGGGCGCGCCCTTCCGAGCTCAACCTTGTGGCGTCGATGCAGCCGATCCACGCCACTTCCGACATGGGGATGGCCGATCAATACTGGGGAGATCGAATTGCCGCGGCTTACGGTTGGCGCACGCAGCTACAGTTGGGGGCCCGACTGGCGTTCGGATCGGATGCGCCAGTAGAGGATCCAGATCCCCTCTTGGGAATTCATGCCGCGGTCACACGCCAGCGGGAAGATGGCAGCCCGGGTATCGATGGTTGGGTGCCGGATCAGCGAATCAGCATCGCTGAGGCGTTGGCCGCCTACACTACCGGCCCCGCCTATGCGGCCGGAACGGAGTCCTGGCAGGGACGGCTCACCGCAGGCTTTGAGGCCGACCTCGTGGTACTGAACCGCGATCCATTTCAGACAGACCGCGACCAGCTATTGGCATTGAAGGTGCACGGTACGATGGTGGCGGGGCAGTGGAGCTACCGAGCCTTCTAGTCTGATCCAGAACGCACGAGACGACGAGAATCGCCGACTCGATAGGTCAGTCCGATCGAGTCTAGGTGTTCCATTAGCGCCAGTGCGTATTTGCGCGATTTGCCATACATGTCTCGAACCTC
>JAPUGV010000248.1 GCA_027298025.1 Chloroflexota bacterium
TGCGTCGGTGGTATTGGTTTGGGCGATCATTCTCTAGATTGGCGCGCGAGGTTTCCCGAGAAGGTGAGGATCTCGAGAAGCTCTATCACCTCACTTCGGCTCAAGCTCACGGCGTCTGGGATGTCACGTTCGGTGTTTCCAGCCCGGAGCCAGGGGTCCTTCTGTTTGGTGAATCACCTGACGCAATGACGTCCCTTAGATGGGCGACTGAGCTCATTGACAGAGCTACACAGCAATCATTATTGATTTGGAATGAGATCGCCGATGCGACGGGGGCGCCACGAGTTTCGAGATAAAGCCATTCGCGGTGTGACCTGCCGTGCAAGAATGAACCGTACCGGGACATAGGTTACGAGAATGCCCGTTCTCAATACCTATCTAACTGCCCCCGTACGGCTACTATTGGGAACAGGTCCTATGGGGCTCCATCAGGTGCAGCTCGATGACTGAGTAAGGGATTTGTGAGTTGGCGAGCTACCGGATCTCGAGCACGTGACTTAGGATCACGTGCCCTGCCCCCCTCGCTCTCTGATTGTAGGCCCAAACTCGAAAGATCACGTGCTCATCGAAGCACGTCACAAGATAAAGAGTCGAGCCCTATGCCATCGCCGACGACATCTGCCGCTTGCCCGGCCTAGTCGGCCAGGGCGGCTGAATTTGGTATACCGACTTCGCTGGCTGGTTGTGCCGCGTCTGGCTCGAAGAGATCCTCAGCTTCAAACTCCGTGGAGATGCTCTTATCCTATATCCCGTCACCCCACTCTCCTGGCGCGGCCTCAAGCTCCGCTTCCCAAACATTGAATTCGAGAGATCCGATGACGTCGGCAAAGGCATGGCCTGTGTGGAACGGGATCGGCGGAAGCTTGAGGAGATTGCCGTAGCTCTCGACTGTGAAGCGATCAAACATAAAGCGCGGGTTGGATGGGCGCCTTGGTTGGTTAACTTAACTGCTCAGGAACGGCTATAATCCACCCCCGTGCTTGGGATCCAACGATCCAAGCATAGGAAATATAATCGTATCTGGGCTGAGAGTGTGACTTGGCTCGAGGTAGCCAAGGAGCACTTTCAGTGAATTTCGATCAGTTTTCGTTTGACCCCCGTATCGCCGCGCGGATTCGTGCGGTCGGATACACCACACCCACCACAATCCAGCAGCAAGCCATCCCCAAGGTGCTCGCGGGCCGTGACGTGATGGGCATTGCCCAAACCGGCACCGGCAAAACCGCAGCCTTCATGCTGCCGATCCTGCAGCGGCTTACCACAGGTCCGCTGCGCCGAGTGCGAGTCCTCATCGTGACGCCCACACGCGAGCTCTCCGAGCAGATTCACGATATGACTCGTGATTTCAGCCAGAACAGCAAAGTGCGGAGCGTGTCGGTCTACGGTGGTGTGAGCAAACCCTCTCAGGTCTCGCGGCTCCGGAACGGCGCAGAGATCGTTATCGCTTGTCCCGGTCGCTTGCTCGACATCTCGGGCGATGGCGACATCGATCTATCTCGTGTCGAGGTCCTGGTGTTGGATGAAGCGGATCGCATGATCGATATGGGATTCCTGCCCGACATTCGTCGCATCCTCAAGCTGCTGCCTGCCCGGCGCCAGAACCTCTTCTTCGCTGCCACGATGCCAGAAGACATCCGGAAACTGGCGGGTCAGATCCTCCAGGATGCGGTCACGGTCCAGATCGGGGAGATTGCCCCGGCGAAGACCGTATCGCACGCGCTCTATCCGGTACCCGCGAACCTCAAGAAGAGCCTTCTTCTGGCGATGCTGGAACAGATGTCCACCGGCCGTGTCTTGATCTTTACCCGCACGAAGCATCGTGCCCGAAACCTCGCACGCGATCTTGAGAAGGGCGGTCACCGAGCGGCAGCGCTGCAAGGAAACATGTCGCAGAATGCCCGACAGAGATCAATCGATGGTTTTCGCAAAGGGAAATATGACATTCTCGCCGCCACGGATGTCGCATCTCGTGGCATCGACGTGCCCAAAATATCACACGTGATCAACTTCGATATCCCAAATACCGTCGACGACTACATCCATCGGATCGGCCGCACCGGCCGCGCTCGCCGGACTGGCGAAGCATTCACATTAGCCGCACAAGCGGATGAAAAGATGGTGCGAGAGATTGAAAAGCAGCTGGGAACAAGAATCGAGCGGCGGCGGCTGCCCGGATTCAACTATGGGGAATTCGTGCCGGAAATCCCATTCCCGGAGAGCCAATCGAAGCCGCAGTCAAGTACAGTGTCGAACCGCAAGCGGAGGCAGCCTCGCCGGCACGGCCGCAACAATAACCACCACCGCTCGAAGCGCGGCAGATAGGTTGCGCGCTTGGAGAGGAACTCAATCGCGATCTCTGCCTCAATACGGCTTCGACGGTCCCAAACGGACTGGTATATTCAGTCGATGGATTCTCGGTCCTTTGACGGTTGCCTGGTCTGCCATGGTTGTATACACAGGGATCGGAATTGCTAAGTGGGTTTGGCGACGACGACGCCCATTTGGCGTCTGATATCACATCGAATGGGTGCGTGATCCGCATTGACCTCACATCAGCGCTGCTTATCGAGTGACCCTGAAGAGCCCCAACTGTTCTACTCCAGGTAGGTCCTTTTCCCGTCTGCCAGCAGAGTCATGACTTCTTGAGTGGCTTCGGCCATCGACAACCCCTCGACTGCTGCCCACTCTTCGCATACGGCATTGCGTGCGCTTCGCAGCACGACACCACTACTTTCGTTCAGTTCTTTGTGCCAACCCAGTGCGGTTAAATCACACACCAGCTTGCACTTGGCATCGAAGGAATTGTCCTTCTCCCTTCTTACAGGATATTTCTGAACGACCTCGCCGCTTCAAGAATTTCGTTCGCGTCACCCTTCGCTCGCTCTCTGAACCTCCTCATTCTTGAGTGTCCTCTAACTCCCCGCTGGGACTGATATCAACCGATTGAGAACACTCTCCGTCCCGACATTGCGGACAATCTCTTCAGGCCCTATCAGCTCCCAAACGTCTAGCTCATACGCATCGTGCTATCCCTCCTTCCTTTCCTCTGTCGTCGTTCAGTACTCCGAGGAGCTGAAACCGAGTAGCGCAGAGCCTTTGATCCGGTCCTCGACTGAGGCTCAATTCGGGGTAAGACAATATGAGGATTGAGAATCGGCGCACGATGGAAAGAAGCGTTTGTGAAAAAAAGAACAGCCGGTAGCGCCTTTTTTGAATCCGTGGTAAAAGGAAACCAAGATGGGAATAGAAGATCCGGGTATTGAGCGCAAGGGGCTACAGTAAATGGGCAATAGCCAAGGCCCTGGGCGGGGCGTCATTTTTGATCGGGCGTTGAGCGAGGCAGATGCGCTCGCAGCAGGGACAGTGTAGTAGGGCATCGGAATAGTGCTTCCGAGGGGAAACACCGAAAAGGAAAGCGTGAGTAACTTAGAGAGTTCGGGGACTTGCTCCACGCGGGCTAGATCGAAGCTGCGCTTTTGTGATGAGAGATTGAGAATTGGCCAACAGGAACACAGGGACACGGCTATGCGCAGTGCCTTCCGTGAAACCCGGGGTTCCGAATACGCAGGGGCTTTCTCAGCCGCTAGTGCTTGACACGCGCCCACCGCTCAATTGGGATCGAGCGCGAAGATCATCCCCCCGGAGGCCAGGGCAAACAGGTTTCCGTCTGGATCTGGAGATGGCGTGTCCAGGTCAGACGAGTACGGAACGATGCAAGCTGCTTGGCACTCTTAAGGGGCCTGGCAGCTCCTTGCCCGCCTACACATCGTAGTAAAGAGAGAACTCGTGCGGATGTGGCCGCATGCGCACCGGATCCACCTCGTTTTCGCGCTTGTAGGCGATCCAAGCCTCAAGCACGTCCGCGGTGAACACATCCCCCTGAAGCAAGAATTCGTGGTCTTCTTCCAATGCGTCTAGCACTTCCGCCAAGGAACCGGGGGTGGATGGGATCTGTGCGGCTTCCTCCGGCGACAGATGGTAGAGATCTTTGTCAACCGGTTTGCCGGGGTCTATGCGATTCTGAATCCCGTCAAGGCCCGCCATCAGCAGGGCGGCAAAGCAAAAATACGGATTGCAGGAGGGGTCAGGCGGGCGGAACTCGATCCGCTTAACACGCGGGTTCGTCGAGTACATGGGAATACGGACGCAGGCTGAGCGGTTGCGCTGTGAGTAGGCCAGATTAATCGGCGCTTCGAAGCCGGGCACCAGACGGCGGTACGAATTGGTCGTCGGCGCCACCAGAGCTAATAGTGCCGGTGCATGCTTCAGCAAGCCGCCGATGTAGTATTGGGCGGTCTCTGAGGTCTCAGCGTAACCCGCCTTGTCGAAAAAGATGTTCTGGTCACCCTTCCACAAGCTCTGGTGCACATGCATCCCACTGGCGTTGTCTTCAAACAGCGGCTTAGGCATAAAGGTGGCGGTCAAGCCGTTCTGCCGCGCCACGTTCTTGACCATGTACTTGTAAATCATCAGGTTATCCGCCATGCGGGTCAGCGCGGTGAAGCGCAAGTCAATTTCAGCCTGGCCCGCCGTGGCTACCTCATGGTGATGCACCTCGACCTCTACGCCTACTCCCTCCAATGCCAGCACGATTTTGCTGCGCACGTCTTGTTGAGTGTCGGTCGGCGGCACAGGGAAGTAGCCCCTCTTCTGAGGGATCTGCCCGCCGAAGTTCGGGTTCAGTTCCTTGCCGCTGTTCCACCAACCCTCCACGCTGTCTATGAAATAGAAGGAGGAATTGGAGCTCCCACCATAACGCACGTCATTGAAAAGGAAGAACTCGGCTTCCGGTCCCCAGTAGCTCACATCCGCAATGCCCGTCTGTTTCAAGTAGGCTTCCGCATTTTTCGCGACGTAGCGGGGATCACGCGGATACGGCTGCCGGAGCATCGGGTCATAGACCTGGCAAATGATTGCCAGCGATGGCACTTCAAGAGTGGGGTCCACAAAGGCGGTTCCTGGGTCGGGCATCAGGATCATGTCAGACTCGTCTATCGTCCGAAAGCCGCGAATGGACGAGCCGTCAAATCCGAGGCCCTCTTCAAACAACTCTTCGGTGAGCTCCCGCGTTGGGATGCTGAAGTGCTGCCACGCGCCAAGCAGGTCGGTGAACCGAAAATCCACGATCTGAATGCCCTGCTCACCGGCGAAGGTTAGGACTTCTTTTGCTGTTTTGGTTGCTTCAATCATTCTCCCTATCTCCTTCTACTTTGTCGGCTACGTTCAAGACTTTCTTTATGAATTCCATCGAGAGGACCAGCAGCACCGCCGCCGTCCTACTGGCGCATCGCCGCGGTATTGAATGAGCTCACGGAACAGGAGCTGGTTTCGGTTGACTTTGAACTTGAAACCATTGGGGGGCCTTGCGATGTTTGGCGGTGGGCGGGTCGGGAATCCATAACCAACGTACCTAACGCCGGCTTCAGGCAAATAAATAAGGCACGCAGGGCGTGCCTAAAGGCAGATTCCACGATGCCAGCCCTCCGGTTTATTCCAAGTCTCACTTGAAGACCCGACCACCGCCTGGGCGCTTGTCCCACCCGTCACCGGGCGGTTTTGAGCCTTGGCCTATTCGGAGGGAGAGGGAAGCCTGTGGCAGGCTTCGGAGGCATCCGCTGATCTATCGATTTTCCCCCGTCACTTTTCAGAGCCAGGGTTAGCCTCGCGGAGCGGCGAGGAACCTCCACCTCGTAGTCTCAGCTGCTCAGCTGAGACCCATACGCTGATCTCCCGCTATTTAGTTGTTAGTTCTAGATGGGCAAGATTGTAGCAAATGGCCAAGAACCCGTCAAGCAGAGAGCTCGACGTACAGACGACTTGCGATCTCGGTACCCACTACAATCTCGCGGCCGCTAAGGCCCAATCGAATGGGCCCGCCGAACGGCGCCTTGGCAACGACGCGGAAGTGTGCCTCAGGAACCAGGCCCTCTCCGGCCAGGTATTGCAGCCGCTCCGGGTCGCGAATTCGCACGCGGCTTATTACGCCCTGGTCCTGATCCTTCAGATCGGTCAGTGGCCTGTCGTTCACCTCAGGCATCACACCCTCGCGGCTAGGGATCGGTTCGCCATGGGGGCAGCGAGTGGGAAACCCCGCCTTTTCTTCCATCCGGTCAGCGAAGTCATCATCGCCGATCTCGGCAATCCGATCCGCGAGATCATGCGCTTCATGCCAGCCGTAGCCCATGACGCGCACTAGAAATGCTTCGGATAGGCGGTGGGATCGAATCTCACGCAATGCCTCGTGTTCTCCCTTGGATGTCAGGCGTACTCCCTTATAGGGCTCCCGCTCCACCAGGCCCCGTGCTTCGAGTCGGCGAAACATGCGCGCGGCGGCCGGCGCGCTAACCTCTGCATTGATGGCGACCGCTGAGGAGGATACGCGGTCCTGATTCCCTCCGAGGCGATACAGGACCCCCAGGTAATGGGCCATGCTTGATGAAACTTGAGTTGGATTGCTTGACATTTGGGTCCGCGTAGGAGGGATCAGTTTACCATCTCGCTCGGTCTCAGCAGCCGCATATGAACGATCATTTGGGTGCCGGGGGATACCCTTGCACGATCAGAGCGGTGCAGACCGGGCACCCAGATAATCTCCTCCCCGCAAGCGATCACGGGCCAGCGTTCCCGAGCTGCTCTGGGAGCCTTTCGATTCACGAATAAATCGGAGAGCTTCATAGAACCCGCCATACCGATTGGCGCGATGCGCTCTCCCGCCCTCGGGGCACGCAGCACGATTTCATCGTTGATTCCGGAGGCATCGAACCAAACCTCATCTGCACCCCCCGGATTCTCGCCTTTGGGCTCCGCTTCCGTACCCGTCAAGGCCCATCCCGCTTCCAATTCCACCTGAAAGGGAATGCTCAGGCGTTGAGCCTCTTTCGACCTCATCTGAGGCACTCCATCGAGCGGGATCGAGGCGCCCGGTTTCCTGAGGTAAGCTTCGCCGTTCAACGTGAGCAGGTCCAGGCCACCAATGAGCGTCAGCCGTTTCCCCTCTCGCATTGTCTGCAGGGCGCGCTCGATCGCATCAAACCCCACATCCCGTATGGCGGGATCGAGCTGACGGATGGCGCGGCGCAACGTGGCTCGCTGCAGAGCCAGGGGCGCCTGAAAGAGCGCCTGCGCTTGAAGCGCCAGGACGCCTTCTCCGGCCGCTCTCACCCAATCGTTCCAGTGCTCCTCCACAAGTTGATCGATTGCCTCCGCTTCGGCGGCCATTACCTTTGCGGTACGCACGAGCACCTCGTGAATACGCGGGTTGTAGGTCCGGAGTTCGGGCAGCAGCTCGTTTCGCAGGCGATTTCGGAAGTAGTGAGAGTCCTGATTGGACGAATCCTTGCGTGCCGCTAGCCCGTGCTCGGCACAATACGCCTCCGTTTCATGACGCCAAACTTCGAGTAGAGGCCGGACGAGATAGGTACTCTCCATCTCGGAGAGGTCGACCCACATACTGAGATCAGTAACTGGAAGCATTCCACGCAGACCGGACGAGCCTGCCCCTCGGATCAAGTGCATAAGTACCGTTTCCGCCTGGTCATCGGCGGTATGGCCGACGGCGATCTGCTTGATCCCTTCCTTCCCCGCCACGGTGGCCAGGAAGCGGTACCGATAAAGACGAGCGGCCTCCTCATAGGATTGCTTCCTACGGACGACCGGTCCCCGGCCAAGCTCAAAAGGAACCCCATATGCACTCGCAACCTGTCCCACAAATTCGGCCTCCTCCTCACTCTCCGCTCTGAGTTGATGGTCGAAATGCGCCACAACGATCCGATAATTTAGACGGATTAGGCAATCCAGGAGGCAGAGGCTGTCCGGACCCCCTGATACGCCAACAACAAGGCTCTGTCTGTGCTCCAACAGGCCCTCACGTTCGATATAGCTCGCTACTTGCTCCCTCAGCTGCATTTAAACGGACATTATACTCAGCGCCTTAACCTCGCTCCTCACACCTGTAGTCGGGGTGGCTTCGCCGCCCAAATCAACCTAACATAAGCACTAGGAAGGCACCCGCATGGTATAATGCCGCTCGCCCTCCAGACGGCCCCTTGGAGGTTTCCACCCGTGGCAATCAATCCTCTCAACTGGCTTCTCGGCATTTTCTCCATCGACATCGGTATCGATCTTGGGACCGCCAATACCCT
>JAPUGV010000249.1 GCA_027298025.1 Chloroflexota bacterium
CGGTTGAGCTCAGCCGCGCGGCGGATGAAGACCGAGTCAGTCGCCAACCCAAACAACTGCCAATGAGACCGGGCAGTTACCTAGCGGCGTAAGCCACGTCGGCTGCAGCGAAGGGTTGGCCGGCGGTTAACTCCTTTACCGACTAAAAATCATGACGTGGCATTAATCCGTGTTATCGGTCCTAGGAATGGGTTCAGGCTAAGTTATGCGGCCGAGGGGGTCAACACAATAGCGACCCACTTCTGCCCAGGCGGAGAGCGAGGCGCGATCCTTCGCGGAGTACCTCAGGTGCCGCGGCCTTGGGCCAACGACGTGCATGCCAATTGGAAAACCTTTTGGGATTTATCGAGCAGCCAGGAGTACAGATTCCGCCTCGTGGAACTCGGAGGGCGTGTTGATATGCAACCAGGTTCCTTCGACGGATATAACATTAGCTCGCCCGGCACGCAGCAGCTCGTCGTTGAAGGAGTTGATCTCTGTTTCTCCTTCACGTGCGGGCTGGTCCCCGCCGAATCGTTCCCAGATCCAAGGCCCGTAGAGGAATAGGCCCCCGATGATCTCAACCTCAGATTCAGCGGCCCACGGTTCGGCATTGGTCAACGCTACCGGCCGGCCGCCGCTCTCTCGCACCAGCTTCGCACTGCTGCCGGGATTGCGCGTTCGCCGGGAGAAGAAGGTGGCGCCCCGCTCATCCAGGGCCACGACACCCTGATCGATCAAACCTCTAGGGGGAATGTTGTCGCCGTGCAGAAAAGCGACGATGGTGCCTGAAGCCTCAGATACCATCGCCGTCAATCCACTTCGAAGCGCATCCAGAGTTCCCAGCGGAGCGGGTTGGATCACTCCTACAATATCGGTATCCGGGAGCTCGAGCGCGGCCAGTTCCTGAGCTGCGGGCATGGACTCAGCGGTCGCAACCACCGCCGCCCGATCAGGCGGAGAATCCTCGAACGTGGCCAGCGCCCAGCCCACGATCGGTCGTCCTGCTATTAGGGTTAGGGGCTTCGAGATCTCTTGCGAAACCTCACGAAGTCGCAGACCCTCGCCAGCGGCGGCGATTATAAGCGTGTAGTCCAAGTTGGCTCCTTGGCTGGTCCGTAGGCTAGGGCGTGAAGTTGTCTGCAGATTCGTCGGTAACCAGCTCCAGATTGGCCAGCAATCGCTGTGAGTGCTCCTTAGCGGCCGTCAGGCGCCGCATGGGATCCGTGGTGCCCGAGCGCAGCGCATCGATAATCCCTTGCAGGCGAGGCAGCAAGATCTTGTCGATGTATTCCAGGGCCTCGTCCGTGCTCTTGAACTCCCTCTTATGCGCGTATTCGAGCATGTCGGAGAAATCGTCGAGATTGTCCTTCACATGCTCGATCATGCTATCGAGTTCCGCAACCGATTTCAAGTGCTCGAGTATCCGCTCAACGGAGTCCAGCGTTTGATCAAATGTAATCATCTTGCCTCGGTAAAAGTACCCCTAGTCCGCGAGGTCGATCATACTCGAGATTGTCCACTCACCTAATTAACCTGCCAGAACCTTCGTAAGAAAGACGACCGCCAGGCATTCAGGTACATGAGGACTTCCCCCCTCCCCGCGCTTTCTCCTCCCTCAGAAGCCTGGTAATCGATGTCGGGGCTTCTGGCCATTAGTGAGATCCGCTGCGATATAATAGAGGGACCGGGAGGAAACTTGATAATTGCGTTCCTAGGCCTTAGCCTAGCAGTTCTTTTCTTTCTTCTGTATCGCTCGGGAATACTAGAGGATCTTCCTAACATATTAGGCGGAGATCCCGACGACAGACCATATCGCCACGATCCTGAGGAAGAACGTCGGCTGGAGGTTTACAAAGACTTTTTCGAGGACGATTCGGACAAAGAATAACCCCCAAAAACACGCCGCACATCCAGCGGGCCTCTAAGGCCCGTTTCTTATTTCACGATGTACTTAAACATCGACTCGCGAGAACCATGCCACAAACTGCACGATTGCCATCGCAAGCATGGCCGGAACGGCAGAAGACGGTGTGCGCACCCTGGTGTTTAGCAGCCCGCCGAGGATGACGAGCGGCGCAACCAGGTAACTGCTCCACGCGACTCCGGGCGGCAAGCTCCAACCTACCAAGATAGGGAACATCAACAAGAAAGGCGCAGCCACAGCCCAACAGACGCGCCGAAGCGGCGCAGGCAACCAGCGCGTGGCCAGCATGCGCTTGCCCACCGAGGAATGCGCCCGGCGATAGGGCCAGGTTATGGCCAAGAGATTCAGGAATACGAGCGCCGCGAATGGGAGGCACCCCGCAGCATTTTTCGCAATCACCTGTTGCCGGGCATTCTGCCACTGACGGCAGTAAACTTGTTCTTCACGGTCGTGGGAGCGGTGCTCACCGAATCTCTGCTCTCATTCTTCAATCGCACGCGGGTTGACTTGAGTTGGGGGACGATGATATGGATCGGCCAGGAAATCTTTCGAGCCTTAACGATGGACGGCCAGTGGCACGCCAACCCCACGCCCGCACCGGCGATTATATTGTGCTGTGCAGCGCCTTCTATTGGATGGGCCGGGCTCTAAACGACGTCCTGAACCCCCGTCTTCGCCGCGGCTAACTGCACTTCAATTTCGAGACTCGAGGCGACAGGTCTGACCTAGTTCGCTTGGTGATTTGTCGCGAGGCGTTTGGAGGCTAGCTGGTTACGAAGCTCTTATTTAGTACCTTCAGAATTTCCGGCACCCAGCGAGTCATGGACGCGAAGGTCGCCTGAGCAGGCACCTCCGGCCCAAGTCCGATCGCCAGCACGCGGTCTCGGCTCAAAACCACGCTGAGCATCTGCCGATTCGATCCAGCAATGCTGGTGAATCTCGTTTGGCCTCCATCGATCTCGTCGAGCACGCGCTCGGCCATGATGATGGAAGCGGCCGTCATTGCAGAAATTTGATCCTGCCCAACGACTGGCGTCTCTGGGATGCAAGAGACGATCAATCCGTCGTTGTCGACCAGGGCTACCCAGTCTGGGTCGGGCAGCTCATCGGCCATTTGGCCGAGTATTTCTATTAGCTCGGACTGCCTGGTTGCCATATCGATTGAAGCTTACAACAGAGGAGGGGCTGGATGTCCTTAGAGTATCCTTTCAAGCTTCGCAAAGCAAGACCAGAATTTGGCTCGCCCCGTCGATTGAGCTAAAATCCCCGCTCGATGAATCGTAGAGCGCGTTTCCGCCGGAGGGGCTCACGTCTAGGAATTACCGTCTTCCTAGTTGCGCTCGCCTACCTCATGCTGTTGATCAGCGTCGCCAGCAGTGTCGGAGAAGCATTCAGGCTGACTAGCGGCAGCTCTCTTATCGCGCTCATTGCGTTTCTCCCTACCCTCGCGCTGATCTCGCAATTTGTCTTGCCGGTTCGCGACCGAAACGGCCGAAAATCGGTCTTCGGACGACTGCTAAATTATCTGCTTGGAGAGCGTGGCACCGTCACGTTCGTTCGAGACGGCAAACCGCAAGCGGAAGAAGATGAAAGGGCGCTGCGCGGTGCGGGAGTCATCTGGGTGGACCATCTGAGCGCCGCGCTTCTCCGTACAGATACCGCGATGACCCGCATCGTCGGGCCGGGAGGGCTCGCCTTCACCGAGCCAGGCGAATGGCTTGCGGAGGGGTTCGATCTTCGCCGTCAAAGGCGGTCGCTCATTGGCTCAACTCCGCCAACGGGCTCGCCTGCCACGGCGGATGAGGTGAGCGCGATGGCGCTGACCCTGGATGGGATCCCAGTTTCGGCTTCGCTCTCGATCTCGTTCGTTTTGGAACGTCGGACCTCGGTGGAAAGCAGCGACGTGGCGGATGCGCCTCCTATCGTTCCTTCCAGTGGAGCATTACAAGCCGCCGCCTACGGGAAGATGGTCTCCGGCGAGCAGGATTGGTCATGGAGCGAGATCCCGCTCCGGTTGGTTGTCGAGCTCTGGCGGGATGAGGTCAAGGATCGGAATCTGGCCGAATTCCTGGCAGATCATTCAAGCGTCATGGCTGAAATAGAGGCCGCCATCCTCGCCCGTCTGACTCAAGATTCAAGCGAATCAGACCTGCGGCTCATCAAGGAACGCGGAATCCGGGTTCTGGATGTCTCAATCTCGGAGCTGCAGATTCCGGGCGAGATTCAGGCCGAGCAGCTGCAAGCATGGTTCGACGCGTGGGCCGGGCCGGTGCGAAAACAGCTTGACGAGGCGGTTGAGATGGTGCGTGAGGCTGGCATACGAGGCGAAGCCAATGCCAGCACTATGCTCATCGAGCGCCTGACACATAAGATGACCCAGCAGCTCCATCTGGATCACTCGCTCTCGCAGCGAGATGCCATCATCCTGATCCTTGAGGATGCCGCCCAGGTTTGTGCGGAGGTGCCACGGCTGACCTCGCTCTCCACTCAGGTGCGCGATGTGCTTGAGCAGGTCAAGGCGCGGGATTCAGAATGCTTGGAACCTGAGGGCAAGCGATGAGCCACCTGGCTGACGTCCGAGTGGGCAATGGCCCCCGGTTCTCGCCCCTGAATCTCATCTTGGATCGCGGCCGGGTCGGCAGTCGGCTGCGGCTGATCATTTTATTGGCAGCATTCGGCCTGTACTGGTTTGCCGTAACATTGTTCGGGGATTTTCCGCCGGCGATCCCCGAGCAAAGCCTGGCTGATCTGCCAGTGGTAATAGCGATGCTTCTGGAAGTTTTCACCTCCCTCTTGAGCCCGCAGGTTCTCATCTTCGTGCTTCCCGTCCTGGTTGCCATCTTGCTGTCATTTCACCTGGGGGCTCGCTATCTGGCCGATCTATTTGAGCTTGAATCGACTAGCATCGCCTACCGCTACCTGTTGGGTTCAGTATTGGGGCTCCGATATCCACGGCTGACAATCGATGCTGGCGATGTAGCAAACCTGGATCAACAGAATCCATTGCTGCGCATTGGCGGACCGGGCTACCTGAAGCTGCACCTCGGATTCGCAGCAGTGTTCGAGACCATGGAGGGGCAACCGCGGGTCTACGGTCCCAGCGCAGGCCATTCGCGGTACTTTGTCCAGGGCTTTGAGCGCTTGCGGGATGTGATTGACCTCAGGGATCAACTCAGGGAGGTTGACGAGATTCGCACCGTCACCAAGGACGGAATCGTAGTTCATGCTCGAGATGTTCAGATCGTCTTCCGCGCATTTAGTTCTTACCGCCGGAATGACGACGGCACTTATCAAGCAGATCCCAGAAGCATGCTGAACCTGGCCTACGGTGGAATAGCCGATAAGGTGGGTCTGCCACGCTGGACCGAAACTCTGCCTACCCTCGCTGTGCGTGAGCTTAAGAGCTACGTCGCAGCCCGCACACTCGAGGAATTTTTGGCACTACCCAGCGACAATGCCCAGAACTTCCATATTCCGCGCCGCGAGCTTACCGCCAGCTTTCACACTCAAGAAAGAAAACAGCGGCTCCGGGATCGGGGCCTGGAACTCGTCTGGGTAGGGGTGGGCACTTGGGAAGTACGGGACGATCAGATCCCGTCTACAGATTTGGAGATCGCCGCGGGCCAGACGTTGACTGGAGTTGCGAGGGACGAATCCCGGGCGCACCGACTCCGCTCCTCGGAGCACCTCGGTCGCCAA
This sequence comes from Chloroflexota bacterium, assembly GCA_027298025.1. GTDB lineage: Bacteria > Chloroflexota > Anaerolineae > Anaerolineales > E44-bin32 > JADFRG01. The sequence goes on from JAPUGV010000249.1 coordinate 5,606, forward strand.
CGTCAGCTTCGAGAGTTCGCCCTTCAGCGAGAGGTGATCCTCGAACTGATCGCCGCATGGAATGAGGGAGAGCTTTCAGATCGTTATCGGTGCTACGAGCTGCTGATTCGGCTGCGGCGCAGACTAATGGACCTCAAGAGCCGCGTCGAGGCTGCCCAAAGGTTGGATCCAGGCAGTTTCGACCTGCCGGACCGGCTGCAGGAAACTCTGTCACAATTGGAGATACTGACGGAGCGTTCCCCTTCTCTTTGATTTCTTGTAGCCACATTCAGGGAACATCTCGCAAACGATGCGAAGAACGGGTCCGCGCGCGGAAATGACACATCTCGATTCGAGCTGGCTGCAGATCCACCCGGAAGTCGGGACCGCACTGTCGGAAGGTCGTCCCGTCGTGACGCTCGAATCGGCGGTGATCACGCACGGTCTACCACGTCCCATCAATTTGGAGCTTGCGCGACGAATGGAAGGTGAGGTCCGAAAAGCGGCCGCAGTTCCAGCAATCGCTGCGGTGTTAGACGGTGTTGCGAAGCTTGGATTGACGCCCGAGGAGCTGGAACGACTCTCACTTGACCAGCAAACGGTCAAGATCAGCCGCCGTGATTTCGGTTGGTCAAGGGCGGCCGGCCGCTCAGGAGGCACCACGGTGGCTGGGGCGATGATCATGGCCAAGGCAGCGGGTGTTCCGATCTTTGCGACGGGAGGGATCGGAGGGGTTCACCGCGGAGGCGGTATGGATGTATCGGCAGATCTGCCCGAGCTGGCTCGAACGCGGGTTGCGGTTGTGTGTTCCGGCGCCAAGGCGATCCTGGATCTGCCCCGTACGATCGAATGGCTGGAAACGGCCGGGGTTCCCGTGATTGGGTACCAGACCGAGGAATTCCCCGGCTTCTATAGCAGAGAGAGTGGTCTGCCTGTCAGCACTCGCGCCGAATCGCCGGCCGAGGTGACCCGCATTTTACGCGCCCACTGGGAGCTACCGTCGGCGGGTGGTCTGCTCATTGGAGTTCCGTGCCCTGAGTCGGATGCCATTCCGCTTGAAGAACTGCAGGAAGCTCTACGGCAAGCAGAAACGGAGGCGCGCAACGTGAGCGGCGCCGCGCGGACGCCATTCCTACTGTCAAGGATGTCCGAGTATACTGGCGGCAAATCCTTGGGGGCGAACCTAGCGCTCCTGCGCAACAATGCTCGGGTTGCAGCCGAAATCGCCGTCGCCCTGGCCTAGTATTTGATACGCCGATCCCCTCTCGCAAATGCTGCGCACCATCCTGCGCCGGCCGAGATTTTGCGGCTCAGCCCTGTAAAACGCCGCCAAGGCGGTATGTTAGAATGGCCTACCTTTTGAGCGCCGGTGATGGTCGAAGTAACAATCGATAGCATTCGAGTTAGCCTTATGTCGCAGCACCGAATCGTGATTTTGAAGGACGTCGATTCGGATCGCTTCCTCCCAATTTGGATTGGTCCATACGAAGCAGAAGCCATTACCGTGAGCCTGCAGCAACTGGAGGTCTCACGTCCGCTGACGCATGATCTGCTGCGCAATGTCCTTCAGACCCTTGGCGCCGAAATACGGCAGATCGACATTACCGAGCTCAAGGACGACGTCTTTTTCGCACGTATCATCATGACCGTGAATGGGCAAGAGATGGAGATCGACTCCCGTCCCTCCGATGCACTGGCGCTTTCCGTTCGGGCCCACGTCCCAGTATTTGTTTCTGAAGACGTCATGCAGGAAGCCGCCTCCGTCCCGGAGGATGAGCTAGAATCGGAGGATCTTGGGGATGGTGGAGAAGAGCGGCTGGAAGTTTTCAAAGACTTTGTCGAGTCGCTCGACCTGGACGACCTGGATGCTCCGGGGGGAAATTCGGAGGAATAGGCCTCACTGCGCTGACCTCCTTCTGGCCGCGCGAATGTGCCTTCCCAACCTAGGCAACGGTCCAAACGGCGGGTTTTCCCGCCCGTTTTCAGGTTAGCGAGATGGCAGACCAATCGACGAATTCGAACCAGGGCCAATCCGTTCCTCACAATCGAGAGGCGGAGGAGGCCGTGTTGGGCTCAGTACTCGTCAATACCGAGGTCTACTACGACCTTGCCCACTTTCTCTCCACAGAAGATTTTTTCCTGCATCGCAACCAGTGGATCTGGGAGGCCTTCACCCGCCTGCAGGAGCACCGTCAGCCGATCGACCTGCTGACGGTTGGTGAAGAGCTGGAAAGCCAGGGTCGACTGGTGGAGATCGGGGGCCATGCCTACCTAACTGGGCTCATTAACAATGTACCGTCGTCGATCCACGCCGAAGCCTACGGTCATATGGTGGAGGAAGCAGCCACACGTCGACGACTCCTGGACGCTGCCAGCCGGATCGCGCGCCTGGCCTACCAATCCGACAGCATGCTGGAAGAAGTCGTCAATGAGTCCGAAAAGGCAGTCTTCGGCGTCAGCGAGCGCCGTCATCCGCACCAGCTTCAGCCCATTCGCCAGGTGCTCAGCGAATATTACGATCGAATTGACTACCTTGCGCGTCACAAGGACGAGACCATCGGCGTGCCTACGGGCTTCATTGATCTGGACCGTCTGCTGGGTGGAATGCAGCCAAGTGACCTGCTCATCATCGCTGGCCGTCCGGGCCAGGGTAAATCAGGCTTCTGCATTTCTGCCGCCAAGAACGCAAGCCAGCTGCATAGACAGCGGGTCGCGCTCTTTTCGCTCGAGATGTCAAACGAGCAACTGGTTCAGCGGTTGATCGCGCAGGAGACCGGGATCAATTCCCAACGATTACGGCTTGGCGAGATCCAGGACGAGGAATGGCCGCTTTTCACCCAGGCCGTAAGCGCCCTGGGAGAGACACAAATCTATCTCGACGACACGCCTTCGATCACCCCGCTGCAGTTGCGCACCAAATGCCGCAGGTTGCACATGGAGATTGGACTGGATCTCATCATCATCGACTATCTACAGCTGATGACCGGCGACACCCGCATGGACAATCGAGTGCAAGAGGTTTCCTATATCTCCCGAAACCTCAAGGCACTCGCACGAGAACTCAACGTCCCGGTACTGGCGGCGGCACAACTGTCACGCGCAGTCGAGCAACGAGCCGACAAGCACCCGCTGCTCTCGGACCTTCGTGAATCCGGCAGTCTGGAGCAGGACGCGGATATTGTGATGTTCATCTATCGGCCCGACCAGTATGAGAGCGACACGCTCAAGCAGAATATCGCTGAGATCGTGGTCGCTAAGCACCGCAACGGTCCGGTTGGGACTATCGAGCTGGTCTTCCGCGAATCGCTGGCGAAGTTCGAAAATGCAGCCGCCCCGCGATTGCGGGAGGCCGAACCCACTCCAGAAATATGACCACCTTCAATGGTTTTCCGGCGGGCACGACCCGCCTGACCGCCATCCCAAACCCCTTCTTCAGCGAATTGCTGCCCAGCATCGATCATCTAGCAGAACTAAAGATCACGCTCTATTACTTCTGGTACCTCTCGCGTGCCGAGGGCGATTTCCCATATCTTCGCCGGGACGAATTGGCGCAAGACAGCCTGCTTATGGAAGGACTGTCGGGGGGCGCGGAGGCACTGGACGATGCGCTGGAGCGCTGCGTTGCCCGAGGCACGTTGCTCAACGCGATGCTTGAGATGGGGGGTGACTCGCAAAGCTTTTACTTCTTGAACGGCCCAAATGGGCGCGCGGCGGTCGCCGCTATTGAAGCCGGAGAGTGGAGGCCGAGCGGGGATTCTGATTCACCACTTGAGCTGCGGCTGGAACGTCCTAACATATTCAATCTTTACGAGAAGAATATCGGACCGCTAACTCCGATGATCGCCGATCGACTGCGGGATGCAGAGCAGAACTATCCCGAGGATTGGATCGTCGACGCGATTCGAATCGCGGTGGAGAACAATGTTCGGAAATGGCGCTATGTGGAAGCCATCTTGGAAGACTGGATGGAGACGGGGAAACGTGAGCGAGAGGATCGAGGAGACACCGAAAGGGCCCGGCGACGATACCAGCAGGGCCAGTTTGCAGACTTCTGGGACGCCTAACGGACCTGCGGATCTGTTAGGGGATCCGGATTGCCCCAACTGCGGAGGCGTCGGATACCTACGCCTCCAGGTGCCGGTCGGGCACCCAGACTATGGCCGGCTGGAAATCTGCGATTGCCGCGAACCGGAAATTCGTTCGCATCTGCAGGAGCGGCTCTTCCGTCTCAGTCATCTCGATGAGCTGAAGCGCCTCACGTTTGACACTTTCAACCCGGACGGACGGGTGGGAACGACAGAGCAGGAGCAGGAATCCTTGCATGCAGCATTCCGGCGGGCGAAGACCTACTCTCAGAACTTCAAGGGATGGCTCCTGCTGCAGGGAGGGTTTGGAGTAGGCAAGACGCACTTAGCGGCCTCGATTGCCAATGAGGCCGCGGCACGCGGGGTGCCCACTTTATTCCTTACCGTTCCCGATCTCCTCGACGAGCTTCGCGCAACGTTCAGCGACAAAGATACGACCTTTCAGGAGCGCTTCGATGAGATTCGAACCGCGCCGCTTATCGTGCTGGATGATTTCGGCACCCAAAATGCGACCGAGTGGGCGCGCGAGAAGCTGTTTCAGATCCTCAATCACCGCTATACGAATCACCTGTCGGCCGTGATCACCACCAACTTGGCCCTGGAGGAGATCGAGGCTCGGCTCCGCTCTCGCATCCTGGATTCATCATTGGTCGATCGTGTTTACATCCATGCACCGGACTACCGCACACCGATGAAACAATCCGGTCGGGAGGAGCTGTCCTCGCTGGACCTGCATCACGATCAGACCTTCGGTACCTTCAGCCTGCGCAAGGGTGAGAAGCTGCCAGCTGAGCAGATTCGTTCGCTTGAAGATGCACAGAAAGCCGCGCAGGTCTTCGCGGAGAACCCCAAAGGTTGGCTTATGCTGGGTGGAAGCTACGGGGTCGGAAAAACGCACCTGGCGGCTGCGATTGCCAACCACAGGTCTTCACAAGGCTTTCCCGTAATTTTCGTTGTCGTACCGGATCTCCTGGACCATCTGCGAGCTACGTTCAGCCCGAACTCGACCATTTCTTACGATCGGCGATTCGAAGAAATCCGCAACGCACCGCTCCTTGTTTTGGACGACCTGGGAGCGCAAGCGGCAACGCCCTGGGTGCGGGAGAAGTTAGACCAACTGTTTAATCACAGATACAACGCCAAGCTTCCCACTGTGATCACCTCTGCCGAAACTCCAGATAAGATCGATCCCCGTCTTCGCGCCTGGACCGACGATCGCAGGTTGAGCGTGCGAAAGCTCATCAACGCCCCCTCTTACCGCGGCGGATCTTAGCCTCCACCGCCTGCGTGTTAGAATCCCGCCGCTGAAGCCGAGCTGGGCAGCTGAGACTTAGCAGGGGAGCTGGCGAGCGCGGGGGCATAGGTGATTTGGGTCGGCCGCATAGGTCTGCGTCCAGCCCTCTCCCCGGCTCCCCCAACACCGATGTTCCCAGGCTCCCTTGCCCAAAGGACGCCCCCATCGTCTAGGGGACTAGGACGTGGCCCTTTCAAGGCCAAAACCGGGGTTCGAATCCCCGTGGGGGCACCTCTCGTAGGTTCTTTGTAAGCTCCTCACCCAGCAGTTCCCTCTAGAATGGATACAAACCGCCTTTCTGCACGGAAGGTCGATGTGTCCAACGGCAACAATAAGGTACTGATCGCGGACGATCACGAGAGCACCATCGAGCACCTGGGGGAAGTGCTGGGTGATTGGGGTTATCAGGTCATCACCGTCGAAGATGGCGAAGAGGCCTGGGATATTCTCCAGCGTGACGACGCCCCCCGAATGGCAATCCTCGACCGGCGCATGCCGGGAATGGACGGGCTGGAGATCGTGCGCAGGGTACGTGAACAATCCCAAGAACCCTACATCTACATCCTCCTGCTGACCGTGTACGATCAAGAGAAGCATCTGGTTGCCGGGCTGAACGCCGGAGCCGACGACTACATTGTCAAACCGTTTCGCTCACACGAACTGCAGGCCCGCCTCGAGGCTGGAAAGCGCATACTGGAAATCCAGGAAGACCTGATTCAAACCCGGGATCAGTTGCATTCGCAAGCCACCACTGATGCCGCCACCGGCCTCTGGAATCGGGCCGCGATTCTGGAAATCTTAGATCGAGAGCTGGATCGAGGCATACGGAAGGGCGAGCCTATCGGGCTGGCGATGATCGATCTGGATGACTTCAAGCAGATCAATGACTCCTACGGGCATCCAGCCGGCGATAAGGTCTTGCTGGAATGTGGGCAGCGAATGCGAAATTGCGTCCGAACCTATGACGCCACGGGCCGCTACGGAGGCGACGAATTCTTAACCGTGCATCCCGGCTGCGACCTAGAACAAGCGGTGATGCTGGGCGAGCGACTCCGGAGGGTCATCGCGAAGGAGACGGTAATGGTCGGTAAAGCGCCCCTGTGGGTGACTGCCAGCGCAGGCGTCGTCTCAAGCGAGCTCTTTCCCGAGGCAGGTGCGGACGAGCTGATCGCACTTGCGGATGAGGCACTGTACGTTGCTAAGCGCTCTGGACGGAATCGGCTCGAAATCGCTGAAAGGTTCGCCGACCCGTAGAGCGCAGAACAGCGCCTTTGTTTGAGCGGCTCCCTTCGGGGGGCTTTTTCGTTAAGGCATTAGAATCAGGGTGCCTTATTAGGAAAGATTTGGCAGTGATCCTTGTAACAGGTGGCAGTGGATATGTCGGCAGCCACGTTGTGCGGCGGCTGGCCAAAGGCGGTGAACAGGTCCGCGCGCTGGTAAGAAATGTGCGTCGGGTAGAGCGAGAGGGACGTCTCGAGGGGCTCCCAGTTGAAATCGTTGCAGGGGATGTCACAGTCCCCGACAGTCTTCCACCCGCCCTTGACGGTGTTGAATCCGTAATCCACACAGTCGCCATTGCCATTGAGAAGGGGGGACGTACCTATGAGCAAGTCAACTATCAAGGGACGGTGAATGTCGTGGATGCTGCACAGGCGGCGGGTGTGCGTCGCTTCATCAATCTGTCGCAGCTGGGGGCTGATTCGTCGCTTCCTTATCGCTTCCTGGCATCGAAGGGGCGTGCACAGGAGCACGTGGCGGGTTCTAGCATGGAATGGACCGCCTTCCGTCCATCCGTGATCTGGGGGCCGGAGGACGAGTTTGCGAATACCTTTGCCAAGCTGATCCCTTTTTCGCCGATCATTTATCCCATCGTCGGGGACGAAACCTCGAGGTTTCAGCCGATCTGGGTCGAAGACGCCGTGACGAGCATGCTGAACTCTCTGTCAGACCTAGCCACCCGCGGCCGCGAGTATGAGTTGGGCGGGCCGGAGATCCTTACGCTTGAAGAAATCGAACGCCGCACGCTTGCCGCGGTGGGTGCCAGCCGCGTCATGGTGCGGATTCCGATGCCGCTACTGCGGGTCATTGTGGCGTTGATGGAAGTCCTGCTGCCTGCCCCGCCGGTCACCCGCAGCTTGCTTGAACTGCTGGCCGTTAGCAATGTGACTCAGGATAACGCACTTACACAGTTCGTTGCCAAACCCCGACGGTTCACACCTGAAAACACTGCGAATTACATGGTCCAGTTCAGAGCCCGGTCAACCCTCGCACAGTTCCTTGGGAGGTCCTGACCCACTCACATCTCCCATACCCGCTATATAGTCCTGTTCCGCATCGTTAGGTGACTGATAGCTTCAGGGGCCCGCTGCTAAGGTTGGTGAAAGTTGCCGCCCGTACAATGTTGCCAGATCGAATGGACTGGATATGTTAACTTTGGGTGCTAAGACAATTGAAACTGCCGGATCGATCCTGGTGGTCGACGATGAGCGCGCCTTTTGCGAGGTAGTGACGGTGATCTTGGAGAGCCAGGGCTATCAGGTGCTCAAGGCCCACCACGCGAACGATGCCTTTTGCCTGCTCGATGAAACCACGCCCGGACTGATTCTCACTGACATGATGATGCCGGATATTGACGGCGTCAGCTTGATCAAGCGGCTTAGGGAAACTCCCGCCTGGGCCGACATCCCGGTGGTCGTGGTCAGCGCCTACTCGGAGCCCGAGATTCAGAAAAATGCCTTTGAAGCGGGCGCAGCCGGTTTCATAGCGAAGCCCTTCTCCGCCAGCGAATTACGCTCGACCGTGGGCGCCTACTTTACGGAGAATTGATCCAGTGAGTTCTGATGCGAAAGCGATGGCACAAGCCATCATGAGAGCAATTACGCGCTAGCAGCTGCTTGAACCTTGCCCGGCACTCCCCACACTCGTGGGGAGTTTCGCTTTCGAAGACAGACTGGTGCGATGGCCCGAACGGCAAGGCACAGGGTTCGAGAGCTTGACGCTCCCTGGTGCCACGCATACAATGCGGCTGGAGAGGGCAAATGAAGATTCGTCGCAGCGTCCTTTGGGTCGTATCCATCGGATTCGGTCTGGTCTCCACCGCGGGGACCATCATCATTTTCGGCTCAGACCTGAACCGCTTCTGGACCAACTTTCTCTTCATCGGGGATCTCCCCCTGCTGCTCCTCGTCGGGTACTTCAGCCTGGCCTTCATATGGTTGGACCTGATTTTACAAACCCAATATCTTAAGAACTGAGCAGCCTCACGATAACGCCGTGGCGACGGATCGAATGATCCGTCGCCTTTTTGATTGCTGCGCAATCGGTTGAATTGATAGTTTTTGCCAGCCCCAGTATGTAGGCTGTGATGCTGAGCAGGCCGTGCCGACCCGG
>JAPUGV010000025.1 GCA_027298025.1 Chloroflexota bacterium
CCCCGGGAAAGCACAACGACGGGCGAACATCGGCGCACGGAGGACCAAGTCTGGAATGTGTGCAAGACGCCGCTCTTGCGCTCGCCCTCTGGCGACCCCTTTGAGCAGAAACTCTCTCCTCGCCAGACGCTAGCTCGTCCACACCCACGGCCGCAGCTGCAAGAGTCGTTATTTCGCCTTCAAGGTATCGTTAACCGTGGACGAGGAATTCCTATGGTTAAGCCGCGCGTGTACGTCACGCGGGTCATCCCCGATGCAGGGCTGGAGAGAATCCGAGCGGTCGCCGATGCGGAGGTTTGGGAGGGCGATGAGCCGCCCCCATATGAGATCCTCCTGGAAAAAGTCGAGGGTCTCGATGGACTTGTTTCCCTGCTGACCGACCGCATCGATGCGGAGCTCATGGACGCTGCCGGCGGCTCGCTACGTGTGATCAGCCAGATGGCGGTGGGGACCGACAACATCGACCTCGCAGCCGCCACCGAACGGGGTATTCCCGTCGGCAACACACCCGGCGTGCTCACGGAAACGACCGCCGATTTCGCTTTCTCCCTGCTGATGGCGGCGGCGCGGCGGATCGTAGAGGGCGAGCGCTACGTTAAGGCCGGGAAATGGGTCACCTGGGGTCCCACCCTGCTCATGGGGCATGACATTCATGGCGCCACCCTAGGGCTCATCGGCTTTGGCCGCATCGGGCAGGGAATGGCGAAACGGGCGCGCGGCTTCGGCATGCGCGTGCTGTACGCCGGCCCTTCGGTCGATGAAGGCACGGCCAGAGAACTTCACGCCGAACGGCGCGACCTGGACGAACTGCTCACCGAATCCGACTTTGTCAGCCTGCACGTGCCCCTGACCGAGCAGACCACGCACCTGATGGCCGACCGAGAGTTTAAGCTGATGAAGCCCGGCGCGATTCTGATCAATACTGCCCGGGGGCCGGTGGTGGATCCGGGCGCGCTCTACCGGGCGCTGAAGGAGGGGGAAATCGCCTACGCAGCGCTGGACGTTACCGAGCCGGAGCCCATTCCAGTGGACGACCCGCTGCTCACGCTGGATAACTGTCTGATCGTCCCCCACATTGCCAGCTCCAGCCTCGCCACCCGCAGTCGGATGGCCACCATGGCGGCAGAGAACCTCGAGGCCGGATTGAAGGGTGAAAAGCTTCCCCATTGTGCCAATCCAGAGGTGTATGGATAAGGGGAGTTCACCAAGCTCGTGCATCGTGGGGTCCGGTCCCGGAGCAAGCGGGGGGATCCACGAGGGTGATCAGGCCATCTGCGGGTTGGTTCCTTATCGAATACTCTGATACCATCTAGGAAGGGTCAAAATACGGGAGGAAGCCCAATGTCCAGATTCGCGGAACATGTTGACCTGAACAAGGTGGGCATTGTCCGACTCGATGAAGTCGGTGCCTATGCAATTATTGTAAATCGGAGGCTTCACGAACAGGGAAAGGCCGGTCGGTTCGCGGTTGCGCACACGAAGGAGCTATGGGTCGATAGCGTGTACAACAACCGTGATCAAGCCCGGTCCATTACTCTGAAACTCTCAGGAACGTAGACGATCTCCCCGAAGGTGCTTTCCCACCGGGAATCCTGACGCCTAATCTCCAGAGCCGGAGTCAGCTTTCGCTAAGTTCCGAGGACTTTCAAGAGAACGGAGAGGCCGGCGCCTGCCCGCCTTTGGCGGGTTGGTTATGAGGATCGTTCTTGCTTTGTTGGTAGTAGGGGTTCTTGCCGCTGGCGTGATCGGTGCTATCCACAACCGACACAATCTGGGGTATGGTGGCCTTGATCGCCACCTCCACGCCCTGCTTGAGCGTCACGTCCACCATCCCGCAGCCCACGCAGCCCCCCCCTAGTTCGATATACGCCACGTCGTCCTTGACATCCAGCAGCGTCACCCAACCGCCATGCTGCGACACGCTGGGATTGATCTGGCCCGTAAGCACCTCCTGCACCTGCTGCGCCAGCGGATCGTCCCAGGCGAAGGGTGAGTTGGGGTTGTCGATATCGAAGTTGCCTGTAGCGGGAATGAAATTGATGCTCGCGCCCCTGAGGTCTTTGACGCTCTCCTGGTCGACAAAGATACGCAATTCGCCGGCCTCGGTGATAGCTGCGTCCTCCGGCTCCTCGCCCGCAAGTACAAACTGCATGGAGTGATCGAATCCGGTGGGTCCTCGTCCTTTGATCGCGACATGCAGGCCCACGATCTCTTCTTCCCTGCTGCCTAGTATCTCAGCTAGTTTCTGCTGCGCCGACTCTGTTATTTCTATCAATGGTCACTCCGATTTAATCGCAAGCCCAATATTAAACATGATCCTATCTTAATTAGGTTCATTTTGCACGCTGGATTCAGAGACTATAAACGCCGTTTCGCCTTGTTCATGCAACTCCGCTTCATCGGGCGGCAAGATCACAAAGTTCAGGCGTGCGTGCGCCTGGCGCAACGCGGCTTCGACGCGCTCCGGAACCTCCGCCTTGGAGAAGATAAAGCCCAGATACTGGGACCCTTCGGGCAATGGGACCACCGCCTGCCCCACCGGAATAGTCAGTCGGATCTCATCAATCCCCGGCACTTCCCGGGCACTGTCAACACCCTGCACCTCGCACAGGATGCCCGCTTTGGGGATGGGGATCATCATCACCCCGGAGGCCGGCGACGCGGGCTCGGTCGAGGTCAGTGGGCGTCCGAGGGCATGCTCAAGAATGAGTTCCTCCAAGGCGGCATCCGATCCAAAGCGAAGCGCACGGGAGCAGTAGCCGCCGATCGACCGCGGGGCCACCTCGAGAATCCAAACGCCGTGGTCATTGACCCGCATTTCCGCGTGGATCGGCCCTTCGGTCAGGCCTAGTGCGACAACCGCCTGCACCGTCGCATCGACAATCTCATCCTGAACCTCCTGCGGATGGCGGGAGGGTGTGACGTAAAGAGTCTCCTCGAAAAATGGGCCATCCAATGGATCGGGCTTGTCGAAGATGGCCAACACCCGTAATTCTCCACCGATGAGCATTCCCTCCACCGCAACCTCAACGCCCGGGATGAAGCCCTCCACCAGGATCTGGTCTCCGACCGGGGTTCCGTCCCCATGCTCGACCCCCCGCAGAATGGACACCAAACGCTCAAAGGCGACCACAAATTCCTCCGGATTATCGGTGCGCATAACCCCCCGGCTGGCTGCGAGCGCCAAGGGCTTGACCACGCACGGGTAGCTGACCTGCTGCGCGACTTCCCCTGGGTTGTCGTCGACAGAGAAGCGCTGGTATTCGGGCGTGCGCATCCCGGCCGCCGTCAGCGCCTGGCGCGTCTGGTACTTGTCGCGGGCGGCCCTAACGGCGACCAATGGATTGTGCGACAACCCCAATGCATCCGAGGCCATCGCCGCTAACACGACTCCCTCGTCATCGGTCGAGACGATGGCGTCCAGCGGGTATTCTTGTGCAAATTCGACGATCTGGTCCGTGGCGCCTTCGAGATCGTGAAAATCGACCTTGAGGTTCCCGCTGGGATTGAGGTGGGCGAGAGGCTGATCCTGTTCGGATCCGACTGCGATCGGCATATCCAGGCGGGTGGCGGCCTCAAGAAAGGCGCTGGCCCGGTAGGTTTGGGTCGCCATCAGCAGCAGGACACGTGGCGTAAATCCGTCGGAGGGAAGGACTTCCATGATCATCTATTGTATCTGGGGGCCGGTCAGAGCGCGTCCGATGGGACCAGCGCCTCAACGATCGATGAATCGCGTTCGAATGGATCCGGACTCGCGCTGTTGCGTAGGATGATGGAGACGAGAGATCTATGCGCTGAGTTGTTTGCCGATCGTGTTGATTAGAGCACCTGCCAGCATGATCCGCACCTGTCGCTCGCTCATGGAGTGGAGGGCCTGAAAGGTGTGGCCCTTATTCTTGTCGATCACCTCCAACCTCTCCCCTTGTTGGATCGCTTCACGCACATTGGGGAGGGTCAACACGTCGTCGCGCTCCACCCGTTCCCAGTCCTGCGGGTTCTCAAAGGTCAACGGCAGAATCCCAAAGTTGATCAGGTTCTGCCAGTGGATGCGGGCTAGGCTTTTGGCGATGACGGCCCGCACACCCAGGTAGCGCGGGGCGATAGCGGCATGTTCGCGGCTTGATCCCTGACCGTAGTTCTCTCCGGCGACGATCAGAGATTGAGATTCTCGGTGCACCATGGCCCGCTCATAGTACGTATCGTCGATTTGAGAGAAGACGAATCTGCTGATTTCAGGAATATTGCTCCGGAAGGGTAGGACTTTGGTTCCGGCCGGCATGATGGCGTCGGTGGAAATGTCGTCGCCCACCACCATGAGCACGGGACCCTCGATCGTGTCCGGGAGCGGCTCAAACTCCGGCAGCGGCTTGATGTTCGGGCCTTTCTCGAGCTCGGTAACTGCGCCCGACTCGGGCGGCGGCACCAACATTGTGGTGTTGAGGATGATCTTGTCCGGTTCCTCAAACCTCGGGTATTCCATTTCGAGGGTGCGAGGGTCGGTGATCACGCCGCTGAGCGCCGAGGCGGCCGCGGTCTCCGGGCTGCACAGGTACACCTCATCCTCTTTGGTCCCCGAGCGGCCCGGGAAATTCCGCGGCACCGTGCGCAGGCTGATGCGGCCAGTGGCCGGAGCTTGCCCCATCCCGACGCAGCCATTGCAGCCTGTTTGGTGGATTCTTCCCCCGGCGTGAATGAGACGGTTCAGAAGCCCCATTTCGGAGAGGTTCTCCAGGATCTGGCGTGAGGTGGGGTTGATGTCGAAGGATACGCGATCATTCACCTGCCCGCCTTCCACGATTCGAGCCGCGATGGCGAAATCCCTAAGTCCCGGATTGGCTGAGGAGCCGATCAGGGTCTGGTAGACCGGCCGGCCGGCGACCTCGCTGACCGGGACCACCTTCCCCGGGCTACTGGGGAGCGCGATCAGGGGCTCCAATTTGGACAGGTCGATCTCTTCCTGCCGATCGTATGTGGCGCCACCATCGGCAAGGATCTCGACCCAATCGTCCTCCCGATCTTCCGTTCTCATGAATCTCCTGACCTCCCCGTCGGAGGGAAAAACCGTGGTCGTGGCGCCCAGCTCGGTGCCCATGTTGGCAATGACGTGGCGGTCCATCGCACTCAGGTTGCCGAGCCCAGGACCGTAATACTCGATGATCTTGCCTTTCCCACCGGCGACTCCGTGCCTGCGCAACATCTCCAGGATCACGTCTTTGGCGCTCACCCAGTCGGGCAGCTCGCCGATCAGCCGCACTCCCCAGATCTCCGGCATATTGACG
>JAPUGV010000250.1 GCA_027298025.1 Chloroflexota bacterium
TCCAGCATCGGTACCAGGCAGGTCTGGCCGACGAATTGACGATAGCGATCATCCTTCGGGTGTACCGCAACCGCGGTGTCCCCAAGTATCGTTTCGGGCCGCGTGGTCGCAACCGGAATATGCTCATCCGAATCTTCAATCGGATATTTGAAGTGATAGAGCGTGCCCATCTCCTCCCTGTACTCGACCTCGAGGTCGCTGATTGTGGTCTGTAATCCGGGAGACCAGTTGATCAGATAATCCCCGCGGTAGATTAGCCCCTTTTCGTGCAGTCGCACAAAAGCTTCGATCACCGCGCGCGAGAGCCCTTCGTCCATGGTGAAGCGTTCTCGCTGCCAATCGCAGGAGGCGCCCAGCCTGCGCAGCTGTTCGGTGATGATGCCTCCGTACTTGTCTTTCCACTCCCAGGCTCGTTCAAGGAAAGCCTCCCGACCGATCTCGGAGGAGCTGGTGCCTTCGCTCTCCAGCTGCTTCTTCAATTGCAGCTCGGTCGCGATGCTGGCGTGGTCGCTGCCTGGAACCCACAGAGTAGGCACTCCCGTCATTCGAGCGTGGCGGATCATCAGATCCTCCACCGCGACGAACATGGCGTGCCCGATGTGTAGCCTATCGGTCACGTTGGGAGGCGGCATCGAGATGACAAACGGCACCCCCTCGCCTCGGGGCCGGAAGTATCCGCTCTGTTCCCACCACTCGTAGAGACGCTCCTCGACAGTAGAGAAGTCGTAAGCCTTCTGGAGCTGGATGTCGGCCATTGAGCCTCCTTAAGAAAAATACCCTCTCGTCCTTGAGGACGAGAGGGTCAGTCTCCCGCGGTACCACCTCAATTCGCCGTGACCGGCGCTCTCAGTTGCCGGGAGTAGTTTCCCGGCGGGATCGGCTGTAACGGGCTCCCCGCGCCGTTCTACTCCCCTTGCGGGTTTCTTCGGCGGCATGCCCAGGCGACCTTCGGTTTCCGCTGCTGTGGGGGCTCTCAGCCTTTGGCCCCACCTTCTCTGCCAGCGCTCGGAAGCCTACTCCTCCCAGGAAAATCTTGTTGGATTGTGGTCCGAATTATAGCAGCGAGCCGTCAATTGATCGAGCGCCAGCCGATATCCGCACCCTAAAACCGTGGTTGTGTCGCAATGATGCCATTGGCGGGAAGTTCAGCCCGCTTGCACTTGCGGCAACCTTCCCGTCCCCCGCAAGGGACCGCTCCAGTCCTCCGGAAAGAGTTCCAACGCCCGCTTGGCAGCCTTGACGATATCTTTGTCCTGGTCGAATTGAATCTGGTAGACCGCCATTTTGGCCTCTGGCGTGTGCCACTCAATGAGCCGCAGCAGGGCGACCATGCGTGAGCGGTGGTTGTCTGCCTCGACCATACTCCCATCCTCTCCTTCCATATACCCCGTGCGCGGGTTTTCGAGCACCTCGACCAGCACCGGTACCGCGGCCAGGTGATTGAGAGAGGCGAGTTTCTGCACGGAGGCATACGCCGTATCCAGGTCAGCCACCCGCATGCAGCGGAACTTATGGAGCTGGATCACGGTCAGCACCGCGGTTTCTTTGACCATTGGATCGGGGTCGTTTATGGCAGCTTCGATTTCTTCGACAAGGTTGTCCTGCTGCGCGACCCCCGGGCGGTTGGCAAATTCAACCGCTGCTCGCTCCCGAGCGCCGATGTCAGATCGACGCAAATCGAAATCGGTTCGCGCGCGTTGGATGAGCCGACCGGCCTGGGTTGAGGCAATGGTCGTATCCTCTTGCTGCGCTAGCTTTTCAAGTTCTTCTTCAGGGGCGTCCAGCAGGTAGAGGGCGTGCTCGATAGACGGAGTTAGGAGCGGATCATCCAGCTTCAGGAGGTCGTTCAGGTACTCCCGCAGCGTATGCTGGCCGGGCTGACTCCGAACCCCACGCGCTCGGTCCCGCCATTCGTTGACCTCCGCCGCCAGATCGCGTTGGCGATCGCGCAGAAGGCGCTGCTTTTCCCGGAGTGGCTCCCGCTGTTCGGGACTGGCTTCAAGGAGCTCTCGTCCGACCTCGTCGAGTTCATCGCCTGTGGCAATAAACTCGCGTTGGATCGCATCTGCCTTACTATCGAGCGCCTGCTGTACTTGGCGCAGGCCGAGCCCTATCACAAAACGCTTCCCTCCCCGGTATTAGGCGCCAAGAAGAGTTTCCACAAATATGCTTGCTCGAGTGAATCGTTCAACTCGCCAAGAAAGGTGTCCGCAAGAAGCATTCCCAAGATCTGAGTATAGTGAAGGATATTTTTAGGGTCAACCGGGACCCTGTACCATACAAACCGATTGCATACCCTTCCTGTATAATCCCCCCCGTGGCTGTGGAAGAAGAGCGAACCGTTTCGCCGATACGCCAGGAATCGGAGACGGCGAAGCTGCGTCCGACCCTCCTGTCTGAAATGATTGGACAGGACCGCGTCCGAGACAACGTGTCTATCCTGATTCAGGCTGCCAGGGCCCGGGAAGAGCCGCTAGACCATGTGCTCTTTTACGGTCCGCCCGGCCTGGGTAAGACCACGATGGCCCACATTCTCTGCAATGAGATGGGCTCAAACCTAAAGATTACTTCAGGGCCGGCCATCGAGCGTGCGGGTGATCTGGCCGCGATTCTAACCAACCTCCAATCGATCGACGTCCTCTTTATTGATGAGATCCATCGGCTTGGACGCGCCGTAGAGGAGATCCTGTACCCGGCCATGGAGGAATTCGCCCTGGATCTCACAATCGGAAAGGGCCCCAGTGCCCGGTCGATCCGCTTGCGCCTACCCAGGTTTACCGTTGTGGGTGCAACGACCCGTCCGGCACTTCTCACGGCACCGCTCAGAGCCCGCTTTGGGGCCGTGCACCGGCTCGACTTCTATGACCTCCCATCCATGGAAGCGATCGTCACCCGCGCGGGCGTCATCCTGGAAGTTGAAATCGATCCAGATGGAGTGGAGGAGATCGCCTGCCGCGCGCGTGGGACGCCGCGGGTCGCGCTTCGATTGTTGAGGCGGGTCCGGGACTATGCTCAGGTCCGGGCGGATGGCAGGATCACCCGCCCAGTAGCTATCGAGGCGCTGGCTCTTCTCGACATCGATGACCTTGGCCTGGACGATTCCGATCGAAGGGTGTTGACCACGGTCATCGAGAAGTACGATGGTGGACCGGTGGGGCTACATACGATCGCGGCCTCGCTGAGCGAGGAGCCCGACACGATCATGGACGTAGTGGAGCCTTATCTGCTGCAGCTAGGATTCATTGATCGCACCCCTCAAGGGAGAGTAGCCACCTCCCTGGCCTATGAGCACTTAGGCCTCGAGCCGCCGCCCTCCCCCCAGGCCCGCTTGCCCGAGATGTGAGCTGCGGGTCAAGCGTTCACCCACTTCGCCTCCATGTTGGATATTGCGAATTTAGGCCGATTGCTCGTCTTCCTCGGACTTGGCCTTGCAGCGATCGGCGCGCTGTTGTGGGGCCTGAGCCGGACCAAGTTACCCATTGGACAGCTGCCGGGGGATTTAAGCTTTGAATTCAGTAATGTTTCCTGTTTTATCCCCTTGGCCACTATGGTGGTTGTCAGCCTGCTACTCACCCTCGTCCTTAACGTGATCCTTCGCATCCTGAACAAGTAAAACTTGCGCACCTCCGACTTCGACTACGACCTGCCGCCGGATCGAATCGCGCAGGAACCCTCCGAGCCAAGAGACAGCTCCAGGCTGATGGTTCTCGACCGAACCACGGGTCAGATCGAGCACCATCATTTTCGCGATCTTCCTGGATTTCTGCATTTGCACGATGCACTGATCCTCAATGAGACCCGTGTGATCCCGGCAAGGTTGGCGGCCTCCAAACTCCCGGGCGGAGGCGAGGCGGAGATTCTGCTCTTGAAACGTCGGGGGCCGATGGCCTGGGAAGTAATGGTCAGCGGAAAGGGTATTCGGCCGGGCAAACAGCTCGAGGTTTCAGGTCGCCTTCGCTGCGAAGTTCTGGAGGACTTGGGCGGACCGAGGAGACTCGTGCGATTTAGTTCGCCCATCACCCCACTCCTAGAGGAGATCGGATCGCCCCCGGTCCCGCCCTACATCCGGAAGCCCCTTCGATCGGCCAACGAATATCAAACGGTGTATGCTCGGTATCCTGGATCCATCGCCGCTCCCACCGCTGGGCTGCATTTCACGAACGACGTATTGGCTGATCTCGAGCGGCGGGGCGTCGCCCTCGCGGCCGTGACTCTGCACATCGGGCTAGACACCTTTGCTCCAGTCACGGTCAAGGTGCCCGAGCAGCATCCGATTCACACGGAATGGTGCCGCGTATCGGATGTGGTTGTTGCGGCGGTGCGTGGAGTGCAAAGCGGGGGCGGGCGCGTATTTGCGGTCGGAACGACGTCCGTTCGTGCCCTGGAGACCGCCTCCCGGCAGGCCACCCGCGAGGAGATCATTCGATCCTTTGAGGGGCCCACGGATCTGTTCATCCTACCTGGCTACGAATTCCGATCGGTGAGCGCGATGCTGACGAACTTTCACCTTCCGCAGTCTACACTTTTGATGATGGTATCCGCTTTCGCCGGCAGAGAGCGTATCCTGAAGGCTTACGACGTCGCCATTGCCGAGGGATATCGCTTCTACTCGTTCGGCGACGCGATGCTGATCCTTTAGTTCTCCTGACCGAACTGGGTAAGCAGGTGCCTCGGTTTGGGCTGAGTCTCATTATCCATGGAGGTGGGGCAATTGACACCCCCCAAGTGCTGTGAGATACTCCTCCCGGTTCAGACAGAACCCCACTCGCTATCTCAAGGAATAGGAGGTGATGCCCATGAGTAGTTACTATCATGAACGTAGCGCTGCGGCATCCCTCCTTAGCCTAAGCTGAGAAGATGCCGCAGCGCAAAAGGTAAAGCCGCCCAAATGGGCGGCTTTACCGTTAATCTCGATTGGGGTTCCGTTAGTTGAAGACGATGAACTGAGATATGTAGTCCACCGATATGAAGGCCATGAGCAGCATGACGTGGACGATCAGGTATCCCCCGATCGCCGCTCGCAGCGAGAGCTGAGCAAAGCCCCCGCCAATCAACCCGTAGAGCACGGCAATGATTGGCCAGGCAATGAATCCCGATGTTGCGGGACTGAGTGTTCCGATCACCCCTCGGGACAGGCCGCGCGCCAGGAAAAACTCAAACTCAGACATACAGACCTCACCCGGGTCCGGCGCGAGCCGAAATTCCGATAGAGTTGCCAAACATGCTTCGTTCCGAGCCAGCAAGACCTCTGCCACGCCAGCCTCGATCAGGAAAAAAGCCATGGCAAAGAGAAACCCTATAAGGAAACGCTGCGGGCGATCGTCCGATTGAAACAAACGCTGCGAATTCAGCGGGTCTTCCGATTCCAGGGTTTGGTCTTGGTCCATCGAGACCGATTTATCGCGCAGTCCGGGATCTTAGGCCACTCCCTGGCCTAGTCCGCCAGGACAGGCGGCTTGGGCTTCACCGCATATCCGTGGACGGGATGGCTATGCGCAGTGCGCCGGCTGGGGATTTCAGTCCCCGAGTGACAAACCCAGATTCCGTGCCGTTCTCACGCCGTCGCCGTTCAGGT
>JAPUGV010000251.1 GCA_027298025.1 Chloroflexota bacterium
CAGGATGATCCACTCCAGGTCGCGTACACGATCGCGAATTACCAGCGCATGGAACTAGAAGTGGCGCAGGAGCTGCTGGAGGAAAACTCGACCGTTGCGAAACTTCAGCGCTTGAACGCGTTGCTTAGCCGCGAGATCGAAGTGCTGGCGCTCGGTCAGCAGATTCAAGAGGAGGCGCGCGAGGAAATTGAGAAGGTTCAGCGCGAGTTCTTCCTACGGGAGCAATTAAAGGCCATCCAGCGTGAGCTCGGAGAGGTGGACGAGCAGGCCGCAGAAGTAGAGGAATTCAAGGAAAAGATCGCACAGGCGGGTCTCCCGGAGGAGGCGGAGAAACAGGCCAAACGAGAGTTGGACCGCTTGGCCAAGCTTCCGACAGCCGCAGCCGAGTTTGGCGTGATCCGCACCTACCTGGACTGGTTGGTGACCCTCCCTTGGAGTAAGGAAACCGAGGATAATCTCGATCTGGAGCATGCTAACCAGGTTCTGGACGAGGATCATTACGGACTAGAAGACGTCAAAGAGCGGATCCTTGAGTATTTGGCAGTAAGAAAGCTCAGGCGGGAGCGGAATGAGGGTGTCGAAGAATCGGTGCAGGATGAGATCCGGCGCGAGCGGGAAGGCGCCATACTTTGCTTTGTGGGGCCTCCCGGCGTAGGTAAGACCTCCCTTGGGAGATCGATCGCGCGCGCAACAGGGCGCGAATTCATCCGTATTTCACTGGGCGGAGTCCACGATGAAGCCGAAATTCGAGGACACCGGCGCACCTACATCGGCGCCCTCCCGGGACGAATCCTGCAGGCGCTGCGACGCGTGGAGTCGCGCAATCCAATCTTCATGATGGACGAAATCGACAAGCTCGGGCGCGATTTCCGCGGCGACCCAGCTTCCGCGCTGCTAGAGGTGTTGGACCCCGAGCAAAATTCCGAGTTTCGAGACCACTACTTGGAGGTAGCCTATGACCTTTCGAAGGTCATGTTCATTACCACCGCTAATTGGCTCGATACGATTCCATCTCCGCTGCTGGACCGAATGGAGGTCATCCACCTTTCGGGCTATACCGAGGGCGAGAAAGTCATCATCGCCAAAGATTACTTGATCCCAAGGCAGATCCGGGAGAACAGCCTTAGGGCGGAAGAAATCACATTCAGCGAGGCTGCAATCCGCGAGCTGATTCATGCTTACACGCGCGAAGCGGGCGTGCGAAACCTAGAGCGAGAGATCGGACGCGTCTGCCGGAAGGTGGCCACCCAGGTGGCTGCGGGGAAGACCCAGAAAAAGAAGGTGACGCCTGCTGTGGTCACCGAGCTGCTTGGCAAGGCGCGCTATCTAGGACCCGAGGAAGTTGCCGACCGTACTCGAATACCCGGCGTGGCAACCGGATTGGCCTGGACGCAGACCGGAGGCGATGTATTATTCATCGAAGCCACGGCTATGAAGGGCGGCAAGGAATTCAAGCTAACCGGCTCACTTGGGGATGTCATGAAGGAGTCGGCTCAGGCCGCTCATTCCTATATTCGCTCGGTCTCAGAAGGTCTCGGAATCAAGGATTCCTATTGGAGTGAAAACGACATTCATATTCATATTCCTACGGGTTCACAGCCGAAGGATGGCCCCTCCGCGGGAATCACGATGGCCTCCGCACTCGCCTCGCTGGCCACCGGAAAGGCGGTCCGGAGCGATGTGGCGATGACCGGCGAGATTACTCTGAGGGGTAAGGTGCTCCCGATCGGGGGGATTAAGGAAAAGGTGCTGGCGGCACACCGTGCCGGGGTTAAGACCGTCATCCTGCCCAAGCGAAACGAAGTCGATCTGGAGGATGTTCCGGACGAGGTCAAGGAGGCGATTGAGTTCGTCTTTGTCGACATGGTCGATGAGGTGCTCGATGCGGCGCTTGAGAGCAACGTGAAACCCGCAAAGAAGGCCAACAGGAAGAGCCCTCCTAAGTCCAGGAAGAAGAAGACTCCCTCAAAGTCAAAGGCCAAGGCGCAGACGGCAAAAAAGAAGCCGGCTCGCCCCAAGAAGTCGGAATCACAAGAACCTGTTGGTGCCCCCAGCTAGCGCGATCACAATGGCGAAACTTATGATCGTGGACGACAACCACACGATGATCTCTTTGCTTGCAACGCTCCTCGAACTGGACGGGTTCGAAGTGTTCCCCACAACACAGCCGGGTGACCTGGTACAGAACTTGCGCGAGGACCAACCGGATCTGGTGATCATGGACGTGTTTCTCAAAAACAGTGATGGGATCGAGCTTCTGCGCAAAGTGCGGTCCACGTCGGAGTTCAAGCACCTTCCAGTCATCATGACCTCCGGCATGGACGTGGCTGACCAGTGTCTGGAGGCCGGCGCCAACGCTTTCATTCTCAAGCCCTATTCGCCACCCGACCTGATCGACATGATTCGAGAGAATTTGTCATAGCGGGTATCCCCCGTTAGGAGACCGAGGTTGAAACAGGAACGCAGCTGGGTAGTAGTTGATATGCATTTGCATACTCCGGCTTCTAGCGACTATCGGGAGCCGGAAATTACGTATTTGGATATTCTGCGAACTGCGAAAACTCGCGGCTTGCAGGTCATCGCCCTTACCGATCACAACACCGTCGCCGGGATCCGAAGCATGCAGGAGGACATTCAACGGCTGACGATGTTGGAGGAACTTGACCGCATTCGAAAGGATGAGAAAGAGCGGCTGGCTGACTACCGGAAGCTCCAGGAGGAGCTGCTGGTTCTTCCCGGATTCGAGTTTACGGCCACCTTCGGGTTCCATATATTAGGGATCTTTCCACCCGACAAGCCGCTGAGAGAGCTTGAGCACTTGTTGCTGTCGCTAAATATCCCCCCCGGCGAAATCGACGCTGGAGCCTCCAATATCGGTGCCTCGAGCGATGTCTTGGCCGCCTACCAAATTATTAATGAGGGGGGAGGATTGGCGATTGCCGCCCACGCGAATTCGAGCAATGGAGTCGCGATGCGGGGATTTCCAATAGGGGGCCAAACGAAGATCGCCTACACGCAGGACCCCAATCTACTTGCGTTGGAAGTCACAGACCTTGAAACCAAGAGCAGGCGATCGACGGCCACGTTCTTCAACGGCACCAAGCCCGAATACCCGCGGCGCATGCACACTATTCAGGGATCGGATGCCCACAGCCTCTCGCTGGATCCGAACAATAACAAGAAGTTTGGGGTGGGGGGGCGCGCGACGGAGATGCTTCTTCCTGAGGTCTCGTTTGAGGCCATCCAGGAGTTGCTTCAAGGAAACGACTTCGCGCGGACGCGACCGCACGTGGAACAGCGCGAGGGGGAATTCGATTTTATCCTGCCGGCGATCGAGGAAGGCATATCGATCGTGTTGGATTTTCACGAGAGCATGACCGTGCGTGGTGGAAACCTCTACGCCATCATTGCCGATGTTTGCGCGTTTGCCAATACGAATGGCGGAACCGTCTATGTCGGCATTGATCCGGATCGGAAGGGTAAGCCGGCGGGAATCAATAACCCCTCTGGTTCGGTGGCCAAGCTACAGCGCGAAATCAGCAACCGAATTAGCCCGGCGCTCAAGGCCCAGGTGGATGCACAAGTCACGCAAGGCGTCACGGTGGTTCGGGTCCTGGTACCAAGGGGAGACGATCCGCCTTACGCGGTTGACGACAACAAGATTTATGTGCGTGCGGAGGCAGAAACCGGACTTGCCATACGGGACGAGATCGTGCAGATGGTTCGGCGCGGCGCAGGCGTCGAAGTTGTGGATCAGGATCAGCCGGAAGAAGCTGCCGAGGTTGTAAAAGGTATTCCGGCGCCCAAGACCGGGGTCGAGATCGTGGCGGTTGAAGAACGCGAAGGGGTGAAGTACTTCACGGTACGAGACCTGCGAAACGGTAACGTGGTGAAGAATGTGACTGAGACCTCCGCCCGCAGACTGTGGCACTATGCCATTACGGAGTACCTGAAGCTGCCTAAAGATATCCGCAAGGCTGCTTCGTCGTGGGAGGGGGAACTAGGACTGCTGCGGACGCGAGGCCGAACTAAGAGCCGTCGCTATGATCTGGCGCAAGCTTCAGACGGATCCACGCGCCTTTACTATGGCGTGACCGAAGATGGGATCCATGGGGACTGGAAGCGATTGGTGGGTAAGGAGCCCGAGTAGGCCATGAGGGTCGGCATTTTGACCATCTCCGATCGTTCCGCGATGGGCGAGCGGGAGGATCAATCCGGCCCGCTGCTGGCCAAATTTATACGGTCCAAGGGCTGGACCCTGGTGGAGACCACCGTGCTTCCGGATGAGGCGGCGCAGATCTCTGGGCTGCTGAAACAGTGGGGCGATTCGGGCGATGTCGATCTGATCCTCACGACGGGTGGCACCGGGTTCGCGATCCGAGACGTAACGCCGGAGGCAACGCTGGGAGTCGTCGACCGATTGGCTCCGGGCCTAGCCGAGGCCATGCGCGCCCACGGCTTGAGCAAGACCTCGCACGCCATGCTCTCCCGAGCCGTGGCAGGCATTCGAGGAAGCACGCTGATCGTGAACCTACCGGGAAGTCCCAAAGGAGCACGCGAGAATCTCGAGGTCATTCTCCCCGTCCTGCCTCATGCCGTTCAGGTGCTGGGAGATGACCCTCGCGCGGAAGAGGGCCACTCGGTCTGAGCCACGATCCCATCTCCACAGTCGCGCGTGGTTTTTTCACAGAATTCGACACCCCCTGTTTCAGCTAACTTAGCCACGGTAGGTGAATTCTGGGATTCGCTATTGACTTTGCGGCTCCTGGATCCTATAATCTCTATACCCGCCCCCCCTGGGGGGGGGACATAGAGGAGTGGGTCTTAGGGACCGCAAGGAGGCTGCAAGGCGTGGAAAAACAGGAAAGAGTGCGGCGGATACGAACGATAGAAGGGCATATCCGCGGGATCGAGAAAATGTTAGAAGAGGATGCCTACTGCATCGACGTCATTCGCCAGATTCAAGCGGTTCAGTCGGCGCTGAAAAAGGTCAGTGTCGATGTACTGGATGAACATCTTCAGATTTGCCTGGTGAACGCCGTCCAGGCGGACAACGGTGTGGATAAGGACCAGGTGCTGAAGGAGATAACCGAAGTCTACGAAATGGCTTCGAAGGTTTGACCATGACGGATACCATGCAACTCACACTTCCGGTGACGGGTATGCACTGCGCGAACTGTGCTCAGACCATCGCGAAAAAGCTCGACAAGCTGGACGGGATGGAGCAGGCCAGCGTCGATCTTGTTGCGGAGCGTGCCGCGGTTTCCTACGATCCCGCCGCACTTCAAATGCCGCAAATCATCGATGCCATTCGGAGCAGCGGCTATGACGTGGCCGTGGCAGATGCCGAAATGGCTGTGCTCGGGCTACACGATTCCAGTGATAGCAACCGCCTTGAGCACAAGCTGCTCGAGCACCCCGGGATCCTTTCCGCGCAGGCAAACCTGGCCATTGAGCAAGTGCTGATCCAATACATTCCTACTGCCGTATCGCAGCGTGAGATGCGGGTCGCGATCCGCGAAGCTGGATTTGAGCCGGTCTCGCATGAGCTGCAGATCGAGGACGCCGAGCGCCGAGCCCGTGAGGACGCGGTGCGCCGCCAGCGACGACTGCTCGGTATTGGGATTGCGCTCACCTTGCCGGTTTTCATTATGTCGATGCTTGCGGACTTTGGGCTCGTGTCTGAACCGATTGCGACAGCCCCCATCTACGGGTGGTTGATGTTTGCTCTCACCACTCCCGTCGTTTTCTACGTGGGTTGGCAGTTCTTTGAGGGCGCATACCATGCCCTGCGCAACCGCACCACAAATATGGATGTGCTCATTGCCATGGGAGCATTGGCCGTCTATGCCTACTCGGTGCCGGTGTTGCTGCGTTGGGTAGATGGGGACCTGTACTTCGAGACCGCGGCCGTGATCGTGACCTTAATCGTGCTCGGCCGCTACCTCGAGGCGCGAGCTAAGGCGCAAACCAGCGAATCCATTCGTGCCCTCTTGAATCTCAAGCCGAAGAAGGCGCGCGTCGTGCGAGACGGAAATGAGATGGAGATCGCGGTCGAAGACGTGATCGTGGGCGACATCGTGATCGTGCGAGCGGGTGAGAAATTGCCAGTCGATGGGGTCGTAATCGACGGGGCTTCCACAGTCGACGAATCGATGCTCACAGGCGAATCGATGCCGATCAGTAAGACAACCGGGGATCAGGTATACGGGGCAACTTTGAACAAAGTGGGATTGCTCCGCCTCGAGGCCACCAAGGTCGGCAGGGATACTGCGTTGGCCCAGATTATCCGACTCGTACAGGAGGCACAGGCCAGCAAGGCGCCTATACAAAACCTGGCTGACAAGGTGTCATCCGTGTTCGTTCCGGCCGTTCTGGGCATTGCGACTCTGACCTTCTTGCTGTGGATGTTTGTAGCACCCCCGGCGACCGATATCTCGCAGTTCACGCGCGCGCTGCTCAATACGATTGCTGTACTGATAATCGCCTGTCCTTGTGCAATGGGCCTTGCTACCCCGACCGCCATCACCGTTGGGATGGGAAAGGGTGCCGGGATGGGGATTCTGTTCAAGTCGAGTGAAGCGCTGGAGCTCGCGGGGGGCATCAAGGTGGTGCTCTTGGACAAGACCGGCACGATCACGCGCGGTCAACCGACGGTGACGGATATCCGGATGAACGGCGCGGAAAATGAAATGCTTAGGCTGGCCGCCAGCGCCGAGCTTGGATCGGAACATCCCGTAGGCCAGGCCATTGTCGCCGAGGCGGAGGCGCGCGGACTGGAATTGATCTCGCCGGAGCGGTTTGAGGCGTTTCCGGGCGCCGGCATATCAGCGTATGTGGGCAACAGTAGAGTCCTGATTGGCAGTCCGGACTTGCTGCAGCAGAACGGGATCGCGTTGGATGGTTTTTCGCAGCAATTTGAGGCCTATCAGTCCCAGGCGAAGACGGCGGTGGCCATTGCAGTTGAAGGGGAAATCGCGGGGCTGATGGCGATATCGGACGAGATAAAGGAAGGCTCGGCGGAAGGCATCCGCGCGCTGAAAGATATGGGGTTGGAGGTCAAGATGGTGAGCGGGGACAATCGCTATACCGCGGCTGCCATTGCCCGACAGGTGGGGCTTGAGGGCGACGACAGCTATTTGGCTGAGGTGCGCCCCGCCGACAAGGCCAGTCAAGTGGAACGGCTGCAACGGAATGGTGAGCCGGTAGCCATGGTAGGGGATGGCATCAACGATGCCCCAGCACTGGCAGCAGCCGATGTCGGCATCGCCATTGGAACCGGAGCGGACGTCGCCATTGCCGCGGCGCCTGTAACTCTACTTGGGGGCGACTTACGAATCGTCCCCCGTGCCATTCAGCTTTCGCGCACATCGCTTAGAGTGATCAAGCAGAATCTCTTCTGGGCCTTCT
>JAPUGV010000252.1 GCA_027298025.1 Chloroflexota bacterium
ACTGTTCACGGCACCGATCGCATCTGCGCTGACGCAATAGGTTCCCTCCGCCAGCGCGGCGAAGTCGTAGCTCCCGTCATCCTCGGTGATGGTTGCAGCCAGCCCAGTCGAGGGGCAGACGCCGTCGCCGAGCATAACCAAGACCCCCGCTATTCCAGGCTCCTCCGGCTCCATCAAGCCGTTTGCCTGGTAGCCACCGCCTTCCGCCTCCATGCAGCCCGGAGTGGGCGTGCCGTCTTCCAGCCCACACTCGTCATGCCAGACCCGGCCGCCGATCGAACCGGGGGCGGGAACTGGAGTGGGTGGACCCGGTATGAAGGTAAGCTCGGTCGGCGAGAAGTTGATGTTGACCGTCACATCTGTGACCCAGCAGTCATCCGGTCGTGTAGGAAGCTGCACCCACCACCAGACTCCTTCCTGATCGCGCCCATATGCGGGCGCCGATTCGCCTTCCAACAGGTAGCCAACTACCTCATAAACCGTCCCCGGGCCGAACCGACAGCTCGTGTCTGTCACCGCCGTCACGAGGGGCACTCTACTCTGGCCTGCATCCGGTTCAGCTTCGGGAAGCAACAAGTAATCCCAGCCAAAATCGACGCCGGAATAATCTTCGCCGCCAGCCACCTCCACAGTGAGCATAGCCCCGCCGTCAGCGGGGTGGCTCCAGAGCCCAGGAAGGAGCAGTTGCAGGTTAGTTTCGTTGTCTGAATCGATCGATACACAGTAGCGCCCGGGTCCGTGGCCAACAAATGCGTAGGATCCGTCTGCGCCGGTAATGGCAAATTCCAGGTCACTGGAAGGACAAGCGCCTGAGCCGAGGTCGATCCTGATGCCTTCGATCCCGGGCTCACCCCCCTCGCGGAGGCCGTTGCCCACGTAACCACCGCTCGCATTCGACAGGCAACTTCCACCTGGCCATCCCGCGTTGGCATCGCAGACATCATGCCACAAGGTGCCTCGAATAATCGTTGCGGCCGGGGTCGGAGTGAGGGTCTGCTCCGGGGCAGGAAAGTTGCAGGCCGTTGCTAAGGCGGCGATCGTGGCCGCCAGAATCCATACCGCGTGCCCAGTCCCCATGTGCGGGCCGACTATATCACAGCGCGAGCACGGCCCTGGAAGGGCCTATGTTATGCTTTCCGCGCCCCGCCATAACCTATGACCACCGCCGAATTTGTACTTCCTCAAGCCAAACAGCGGATCCGCGTCTCCGTCAACCGGTGGATCCTGGCGCATACCCTGGATCACCTCTGGATCGTGCTGATGGCGGTGGTGGGCGCCTTCGGCAATGCGGCCCTTGCTACGGCAGTTCCGCTGTTGCTCGGCCAGGCGTTCGAAATCGTCATCGATGGCCAGGATGTTGCTCAAGGACTGGCGCGGACTGCGACCCTGATCGTAGTCACCCAGGTGATCCGCAGCGTGCTGCAGCTGGGACGGAATTTTGGAGCAGACATGCTGGGGCAGCGGCTTGAGCGCGATATTCGGGAGGAGCTTTACCTTAGCCTGCTCGGAAAGAGCATGACCTTCCACAATCTGCAGCCGGTCGGAGACACGATGGCACGCGCGACGAATGACGTGCGCGAGATTGGCTTGATGTACAACCCGGGATTCAACCTTGTCATCGGATCCGCAAACTTTATCCTGCTCCCTCTCATTGTCGCCCCCGCCATCCACCCGACCCTGATCGTGATCCCCATTCTTTTCACCCTCTCGTATGCCGTGGCGGTCTGGGCCTACTTGCGAGAGTTGCGCCCGGTGGCGGAGGACGCACGGAAGTCCTTCGGGACGATGAACGCCCACTTATCCGAAGCCATTGACGGGATTGAGGTAGTCAAGGGGCATGCCCAGGAGGATCAAGAGGTGGAGCGCTTCACGGGAAACGCCGCCGCCTATCGAGCCGCATTTGTGCGGCAGGGAGATATTGAGGCTCGCTACCTTCCGCTGCTGTTGCTCGGACTGGCTGAGGCGGGCGCTTTCCTTCAGTCGGTGATTTTGTTCCAGCAAGGGATCCTTGAGCTAGGCGACGTGGTGGCCTTTATGGGCCTGATCCAGCTATTCGGGTTTCCCACCTTCGTCTCTCTGTTTGCCTACTCGCAGGTCTCTTTAGGCATGGCCGGGGCGCGGCGAATATTGGATCTCATCAATCGGCGCACGGAACTGGATCGCAATCCAGAGGGCTATGCGGCTCCGATACGGGGGGAGATCGAGTTCCGCGGTGTGAGCTTCTCCTATAGAGAAGGCGCCGGAGCGCTTCAGGATTTGTCGTTTCGCCTTCGGCCCGGTGAGACGATGGCCATCGTCGGTCAGACTGGCTCTGGCAAGACGTCATTAGCAAAGTTGATCAACCGCATCTACGAGGTTGGCGACGGCCAAGTACTTGTCGACGACGTCGATGTGCGTGAATGGGACATGGCTTCGCTGCGTGCTCAGATCTCGATCATCGAGCAGGATCTGTTCCTGTTCTCGCGCACGATTGCCGACAATATCGCCTTTGGCAAGCGAGGCGCCTCTCGGGAGGAGATTGAGCGGGCAGCGGTTGAGGCTCAGGCGCATGAGTTTATCTCCAGTTTTGCGGACGGATATGAGACGGTCGTTGGTGAACGAGGCGTTACGCTCTCGGGAGGCCAACGACAGCGGATCGCGCTTGCCCGCGCGTTTCTGACCGATCCGCGCATTCTCATTCTCGATGATTCGACCAGCTCGATTGACAGTGCGACTGAGGATGAGATCCAGCGAGCCATTTTCCGTGCGGCGGAGGGGCGCACCACAGTCATCATCACGCACCGGCTCTCACAGATCCGCTGGGCTGACCTCATTCTGGTGCTCAGGCGCGGACAGGTCGCTGCCCTCGGCACTCACCAAGAACTGATCGAGAGTTCTCCGGCCTATCAGCAGATCTTCTCCCAGCTCGGAGACTAATGGGGTTTTTTGCAGATTTAGAGCGCGAGGACTACGACCGCACTTACAGCGACTTGGAACTGGTTCGTCGATTGGCGACCTACTTCAGGCGCCACGGCGGGAAGTTGGCCGTCACTCTCCTTGCTACGCTGATCGTGGCCAGCGCCGCCGCGTCGTCGCGGGTTGTAGTGTGACTGGGTATCGGATTGCTGCAGGAAGATCCGCAGAGCTCGCTGCTGTACCTGATTACGCTGGCTCTGTTGGGTGTGGGAGCGGTCGTCTGGATGGCGAACTGGGCCCGCAGGCGAGCCATCACTCGCGTAATCGGTGACGTCATTCTCGACCTGCGCAAGGAGGCCTTCCGTGCCACCGCCTCCCATGACATGTCTTTCTACGATGAGCATGCCTCCGGAAAAGTCGTGAGTCGAATTACCTCTGACACCCAGGAGTTTGCACAAGTTTCAATATTGCTAGCGGAGCTCACGACACAGATGGTGCAAGTCATCATTCTGATCATTGTGCTGTTTCAGATTGACGTCCGGCTGACAATGATCGTTCTAGCCATGCTGCCATTTCTGTTCCTGGCCTCCTGGGGATTCAGGCGGTGGGCTCGAAGCGTGATCCGCCGTGCCATGCGTGCAGTGGCAAATGTGAACGCCAGCATTAAGGAAGCTGTGACCGGCATCACGGTGGCTAAGAACTTCCGGCAGGAGGAGGCAATCTATCGTGAATTCGAATCCGTCAATCGCCAGTCCTACTCGGTAAACATCAGACGGGGTTTCGTGCTAGCGCTCGTTTTCCCTACGCTGAACGCGCTCATGTTTGTGGGAACGGCGATCGTGATTTTCGTCGGCGGTCTCAGCGCCGCACAGGGCGCGATCGCGGTAGGGGCCTGGTATCTGTTCTTGCGCAGCGTAGATCGGTTCTGGTTTCCGGTACTTGGCCTGTCTTCATTCTGGAGTCAAATTCAGGGAGGGCTGTCCGCGGCCGAACGGGTGTTCTCACTGATTGACGCCGAATCGGCCGTGGTTCAAACCGCTCACCTGCAAGTGCCCAAGTTAAGCGGGGAAATCCGGTTCACAGACGTCGATTTTCGTTACCGGCCCGATGAGCCCGTACTGGAGGCTTTCAATCTCACGATCGAGCCTGGAGAAGATCTCGCTCTTGTAGGCCACACCGGAGCCGGAAAATCGTCGATCGTCAAGCTGGTCACCCGCTTTTACGAATTCCAGGGTGGCCAAATTCTTGTCGACGGACTCGATATACGCTCTCTTGATCTACGCGACTACCGACGCCAGATCGGTCTCGTACCGCAAAATCCGTTTTTGTTTTCAGGAACCGTCCTGGAGAATATCCGCTACGCCAGACCTAACGCGACCGAAACCGAAATCGGGGACTTGGCACACCGCATCGGCTCCGGAGAATGGATGGAAGCGCTTCCGGAGGGGTTGCAAAGCGAGGCGGGCGAACGCGGAAAGCTGTTATCGATGGGCCAGCGTCAGCTAGTCTCGCTTATGAGGGTACTGATTCAGCGCCCAGCCATATTCGTTCTGGACGAGGCAACCGCCAGCGTCGACCCTTTCACCGAATCTCAGATTCAGCAGGCCTTACAGCTTATCCTGGCCGACACAACCTCCATCCTGATCGCTCACCGCCTATCGACCGTCCGTGCGTCGGACCGCATCATTGTGCTTCGGCACGGCAGCATCATCGAAGAAGGCGATCACGAACGGCTTTTGTCCTCCGGCGGCCACTATGCCGAGCTTTACAACACTTACTTCCGCCACCAATCGCTGGAGTATGTGCAGCAGTCCCGCGCCGCGGCATTGGCCGCGAGCACGGACTGAATGGACTACTCGGGGAAAAGCGGCCAAAAGATCGGCAGGAAGATCATCGACACGATTAGAAGCAGAACGGTGAGAATGGCCCCCACGCGCGCATAGTCCGTAAATTTGTACCCCCCCGGTCCGAAAACCAGCACGTTGGCTTTGTGGCCCACGGGTGACAGAAAACTGGTGGCCGCACCGATCACGACCGCCATCGTGAAAGTCTTGTGGCTGGCGCCCAATCCTAGCGCGGTGTCCAGCGCGATGGGCACGATCAGAACGATGGCGGCCGCGTTGGACATCGGCTGAGTGATGAGGGCCGCCAGCAGATAGATCCCGGCCAACGTGGCCAAGGCACCGTAGGGTTCAAATACCCTCAGCATGATATCGGCCAGGAGTCGCGCAGTGCCCGTGGCTTCCATCGCAAGCCCCAACGGGAGCATCCCCGCAACCAGAAATACCGTTCGCCAATCGACACTCTCATAAGCTTCTTCGATCCTCAGTGCACCGGCGAGAATCATGATCACGGCCGCGATCACCATGGCTAAAGAGATCTGCATCCCCGCGAAGATTGCCAGCCCAATGGCCAGGACCAGGGCTCCGACTGCGATGGGCGCCTTGTTGCGGCGGAACTGTTCCGTTTCAATCGGCTCCAAGACCAAGAAATTCTCGCCCTGCTGCAGCTGCTTCACGCGGCGCTGAGGACCCTGTAGCAACAGGGCATCTCCAAATTGCAGCGGTACATCCCGCAGTCGTTCAGTGATAACTTCCCCGTGTCGGGATATGGCGAGTGCAGTAAAGCCATACCGATCCCGGAAGCGAACATCACGCAGGCTGCGTCCAACGATGTGCGAGCGCGGCGAGAGCGTGGCCTCGATGACCTGAACGTCCCCGCGTTCTAGACTTTCGATGTCGAACTTTCGCTCCGCTTCGGTCGTAAGTCCCAGCGATTGGCGAGCGGTCAGCAGATCCGAGGCCGAACTCTCGACGACGAGTAGATCTCCCCTCCTGATCACAGTGTCCCGGCGCAGCCGAGGCTGGTTTCCGTTCTCCCGCTGAAGGGCAAGCACCGTGAGGTCGTAGTCCTGTCCTAGGCGAGACTCGAGCAGCGTCTTTCCAATCAGCGAGCTCACAGGAGAAACTCCAACTTCGGTTACAAAGTCACGTATCTTGTAGACGTCCTCCCCACCGAGCGCCCCTTCGCGGACCGGCAGCAGGCGCCTTCCGATCACGACCATATACAGGACGCCTGTGGTGAGCACCACGATGCCCATCCGAGTAAACTCAAAGAATCCGAAGGTGGGCAGTCCGCGCTCAGCAAGAATCCCGGTCGCCAGGATGTTGGCGGGGGTTCCAATCAACGTCATCGCGCCGCCCAGGAGCGAGGCAAATGCCAGTGGAATTAGCATCTTGGAAACTGCAACTTTCGTTTTCCGGGAGATGCCCACTACGGCAGGTAGCAACATAGCTGTGGCGCCCACATTGTTCATAAATGCCGACAGCACTCCGACTGTGAGCATGATGGTAGCAATGAGACGTGACTCCATATTGCCGCCTATCTTCAAAATACCGCTTCCCATTGCGTTGGCCACACCCGTCTTGAAGAGTCCCCCGGAGACCATGTAGACCGCCCACACTGTAATCACGGCCGAGTTCGAAAAGCCGGAGAACAGCTCCCCCACTGGAATCAATCCCAGCACTCCCACCGAGATCAGCACCAGCAGAGCCACCACGTCTACCCTGAGCTTTTCGGTGGCGAAGAGGATCAGGGCGCCGACAATAATGAGGAGGGTAAGTGCGATATCAAGTGTCATGCGTTATGCAGAGCCACGCGATGCAGGGCCACGCGATGCAGACCTACGCGCGAGTGCTGCATCGACGGCTCGAGCCTGAATTACAACGAGGAATACGCCCACCGTCAAGGGGCGTCCCGGCCCCATTGAGGTCAAGAGGATCATAGCGGGGATCTTGGGGTTTGCAATCAAGGGCGGTCGATGAACTGAGATTCTGCGGTACATTGCGCATAAACGTGACCCACTCCTGTAAGGTCCCCGTAAGGTGAGACAGAGGCCAAATCGCATAACATGGGTGCGGACACATCCCCCCAGAGTGTCCAGGCCTCAAAGCCGCCCGCAAACCCCTCTTCCTCCGGCTTATGCGGGCGGTTGCCATTTCAACTGCTGCTCAATGCTTGAGACCCTACGCCCACGTCCCTCCAGCCAGCCCACCGCGCTTTCGCAAATATGCGAACGTCTCCTCTTGCACTGCGTAAGGCGCTTCTCGGAGAGTTGTTTCTTCCGCGGCATATTTATTGCTAGGATGCCCGCGAACGCGGTTTCGAATAGAATCCACTGGCTCAAAATGAAGCGGAGATACGTCTATTCAATGAGAGCGGATGCTAAGCTGAAGTCCGTCAAGTTTGCCCTCGTCATCTTCGGAGCAGCGCTGTGTGGAGCGTGTGGCTTTGCGGCCGCCACCGAGAATCAAGATCCATTATTTAATGCTCCTCTCGAAACGAGCGTGGTTGCGACCGTCAATGCCCTCAACAGCGCCACGCCGGTGCCTCCCATCACGCTTCTTCCACCGACGCCATCCCCCACCGAGCCTCTTGTCAGCCCCACGCCCAGCCAAATCTGGGGTGATTTCCCCGCCCCGACCCAACTCTCATCGACGGAAATCCCGCCGCCTATGCCGGAGATCGCATTTGCGCCTGACACAGTCAATATCCTGCTGCTCGGGAGTGATGAACGACGCGCGACGGGCGGCTTCCGAACGGATGCCATCATGGTGGTGTCCATTGACCCTGCGGAGGGCACAGCCACCCTCCTTTCAGTCCCAAGAGATCTCTACGTTTACATTCCCGGTTGGCGTATGGATCGGATCAACACCGCAATGGTTCGCGGCGGCTTTGAAATGATGCGGCAGACCGTCCTCTACAACTTTGGAATCCCCGTAGACGGTTGGGCACGCATGAATTTCGCCGGATTCATCTCCGCAATAGATACCTTAGGTGGGATCACTGTCGAATCAACGGCCTTCATGCGCGATGAGTGCCGCGGAGTGATCCTTACGTACCGATCCGGAGCCTCCTACACCATGGATGGTGGCGACGCACTTTGCTATGTTCGAATGCGAAAGTCGGGAGGGGACTTCGACCGTATGAGAAGGCAGCAGGAGGTCGTGCGTGCCATTTTATCCAAATTGTTTACGCTGAATGGGCTGGCTCGAGTACCTCAACTCTACAATCAGTTCTTTAACACGTTCATCACCGATATCGAACTGACAGAGCTCTTGCCGCTGGTTCCGACCGCGATACAAATCGTCGCGGATCCGACACGGATCAGCCAGTTCAGCGTGGATCGAGATCTTGTGGATTCCTGGAGGACCCCCAGTGGCGGTGCCGTGCTCCTGCCGAAGCGACCAGAAATACAGCTCATGCTGCTGGAGGCGTTTGGATCGGATGCATTCGATTCAGTGGAATAAAGGTATAGGAAAGTGGGTCGGTACTCTCAGAATCAGGGTTGTGCTAGATTGAGAGAGAGGCATTGACGACTCCCACTATGGCGATGGAGCACCTACCCCTTAATACCGTCGAAGACAAATTCGCGGCTGGACACGCTTGTGCCGTCTGCGGTGAATCTACCCTCTATGTCGTCCATGTGGAAAACCTCCCCGATTATGTTAAGTGCCTAAATTGCGAATCTGCCTTCATACTGAATAAGGCGGCCGATTGGGCGATGTTCGGATCCATTTCATCCGATTATCCGGAAACTAAGCGGTCGGTTCTCAAGCGCTGGACCACGCTGGAAGCGGTACAAGCCATGGCCAGCTCCGAGCGGACTCCTGAGGACGATGCCGGCCCCATCGAAGGCGATAATCTGGGTTCGGATCCCACACCACCCTTCGGAATCGGCGGAGACGGCGCGGGGTCCGTCACTGCAAAACAAGCGTCCACACCGCCCTTCGGTCTCGGAGAACTGGATGAATTTGTGGCAGATAGCGCGAACGGCACTTCGGATCCGGTTCCCATACCCTCCGAACCCCTGGAGGAAGCTGCGGATGTAGCGGAGCCCGAGCCTGGCCACCGATTTGTCGTGACACTGGCTCAAAGAACCGCCATTTTTCCTCCCGAGCGATGCGCTCATTGCCTGCGTCGGCCTCCCCCCCGCAAACTTCTCGTGGCGCTCGGCCCAGAACCGGATCTCGGCTATGAGGTTCCGCTCTGTCAGTCGTGTCACGAGCGTGCGAGCGCGCGCAGCGAAGAGCAGAAGACGGCCAGGCTCGTCGCACACCTGAGTTCCATTCTGATCGCAGGTGTGCTGGTCGTGGGCGCGCTGGCGGCCAGATGGGTCAACATCAAGGATCTCGCAGCGCTTGATCTACTGCTGATCGCCATATTAGGACTGGTGGGCTACGGCCTTCCGGTCGTGCTCCTGCTGCGTAGGTCCTCCCGATTGCCCCCCTCCGAAGATGCACAATTTGTTCGTTCGACGCTTCGCATTCGGGCCGGTGAAGGGTTGGCATTCGGCTGGCGCAATCGAGGCTACGCTGAACTGT
>JAPUGV010000253.1 GCA_027298025.1 Chloroflexota bacterium
ACGAGTCCTACGGCGTTGCAGAATCCGTGTCCAATTTGGAAGGGCAAGCGCTCAGTCGCATCGTCGCCGGCGCCGCCCTTCATGGCCTGGGTGAGATCGATCGTGCCATCGAGGTCATGGAGCAGGCCGTTGGTCTTGGGAAGCAGGTCGAGAGCGTTTTTGCCGTCAGCTCGATCGGCGTTAATCTGGCACTCCTGTACCTAACGCTGGGAGCGACGGAACGAGGGTTGAAGCTGGCAGCGCAGTCGCGCGAGATGGCGCGGCAGAGATTTATGCCGCTGGTCCCCTACGCATTGTCTGCCGAGGCACGCCTGGACCTCGCCAATGACAACATTGCCGGTGCCGAGGCGGCGCTTGCTGGCAGTGACTACCGTGAGATCAGAGACCAATTTCGCAGCTTCGTTCCGA
The DNA here is from genome assembly GCA_027298025.1 of Chloroflexota bacterium. Lineage (GTDB taxonomy): Bacteria > Chloroflexota > Anaerolineae > Anaerolineales > E44-bin32 > JADFRG01. The sequence continues at coordinate 409 of JAPUGV010000253.1, forward strand.
TCTGGATCCAGGTCGGTCTGGCCCAAATCGAGATCGAGCTCGCCAAGGAAAACTACGAACGTGCTGAGGACCTGGCCGTGGCGCTCGTCAACGATCTTGAGAAAACGATGGGACGATTAGCCGCGACTCGGGTTCTCTACCTCCAAGGGCAGGCACAGCTTGGAAGGAGAAACGTTGAGGGGGCACAGGAAACTCTTATCCGAGCCCGCGCTGAAGCGGAGGAGATCGGATCGAGGCGGACTCTCTGGAAAATCCTGGCCGCCTTGGCTGAGATTCAGGCGGGTCAAGGCGAGACTTCAGCGGCTAAGGAACTACGCGAGCAGGCTCAGGAAATCATTAGATACATCACCGATCACACCAGTGATGCCTCCCTGCGAACATCTTTCCTAAGCCGGGCGGACGTCAAGTCCCTGCTCGCGAATTGAGGGACGCGATAGCTAGAAAGGGTAAGCGAAACGCATCCGTCAGGTGACCCAATGACACACTCTATGCCAGAGGATTTCGCTGCCAAGCTAAAGGAGGCTCGCGCCAAGAAGACAATGGTGGGCGAACGCCGCGTCGTCACCATCCTCTTTTCCGATGTCATGGGCTCAACTGAGATGGCCGAGCAACTCGACCCAGAGGATTGGGCCGATATCATGGACGGAGCCTTCGAGTATTTAATCGCGCCCATTTACCGCTATGAGGGTACGGTTGCGCGGCTGATGGGGGACGCCATCCTGGCCTTCTTTGGTGCCCCGGTCGCCCATGAAGATGATCCACAAAGGGCAGTCCTTGCGGGTCTCGAGATCCAGGAGGGAATTCAGCCATACTGCGACCAGATCCAGGAGCAATACGGTTTGAAATTCAGCGTGCGCGTCGGCATCAACACCGGCACGGTGGTGGTCGGTCCCATTGGATCCGACCTTGCGATGGAATACACCGCCATGGGGGATGCGGTCAACCTGGCCTCGAGGATGGAACAAACGGCCGATCCCGGAACTGTTCAACTCGCCGAGAACACCTACAAGCTTGTGGCACCCCTATTTGATGTCGAGCCACTGGGCGCGATCGAAGTGAAAGGCAAGCGAGAGGCTTTGCCGGCCTATCGAGTCGTGGGTCGCAAGACGGAGCCGGGTAGGACACGCGGCATTGAAGGCTTGAGCTCTCCGCTAATTGGTCGCGAAGACGAGTTCGAGAAGCTGAAATCGGTGCTCGAGGATTTCAAGAATGGCCGTGGCGGCATCGTGACGATTATTGGTGAGGCGGGCCTCGGCAAGAGCCGTTTGATCGAAGAGCTGAAGGCGGAATTTGAAGCCGATTTAGATCCCGAAACACCGGATCTGTGGAGTGAACTGCGCGGCATCGCCTACGATGCCTCCCTTCCGTATGGACTCTTCGTTCAGCAATTACGGCAGACCTACGGTGTCACGCTCGACGACTCCCCCGAGACTGTCCATGAGAAGATGACGGCGTTAATTGGCGATGCACCGTCAGAAATGGGGCAGCGATTTATTCGTGTCATTGGAGTCCTCTTGACGCTCGCGCGTCAATCTCAGGAAACAGACAACGGATCACCCCTCGAAGGGGAGGCGCTCAAGCGGGAGCTCTTCCAGGCAATGTTCGACCTGTGGAGTGGAGAGATCACTGCCATTGGTAGCAGCATCGCGGTTCTGGACGACCTCCAGTGGGCAGATGACGCTTCGGTGGAGTTGCTTCTCCACCTATTTCAACTTACCGAAGAGATGCCGATTTTAATCATTTGCGCGATGCGCCCCTACCGAGATTCCCCGGCCTGGCGAATTAAGGCCGTAGCCGAAAGGGATTATCCGCACCGGTATACCGAGATCGTCCTTCGGCCGTTTGCTTCCGGTGAAGAGCAGAACCTGGCGCGCAATCTGCTTGACTTGCCCGATCTGCCGAAGGAGATGGGAGATCTCATCGTACGGAAATCGGAGGGCAACCCGTTCTTCGTCGAAGAGCTCGTACGCACCTTTATCGACCAGGGTGTCGTGACCCGGGAAGAGAATGGTCAGGCCTGGCGAGTCGCTCAGGAGGTCGGAACGATACCTATCCCCGATAATCTGCAGGCCGTTATCGTGGCGCGCATGGACCGACTCGAGAAGGAAGTCCAACGGACTTTGCAGCTAGCGTCAGTCATTGGCCGTTCCTTTTATCACCGGGTCCTGCAGAGGATTTCGGAGCTGGAAGCCGAACTCGATCGACATCTCAACACACTGCAGCGAGTCGAGATCATCCGGGAAGCCGCTCGAGTACCCGAGCTGGAGTTTATGTTCCGTCACGAGCTCACGCGGGATGCTGCGTATCAATCGATCCTGAAGAAGCGTCGCCGCGAGTTCCACGAGAAAGTGGGACAGGCGCTGGAGGAGTTATTTCCGGAGAGACAAGAGGAGCTAGCCCCGGTGTTGGCGCATCACTTCTCGGAGGGGGGGGACCTGGAGCGGGCACTGAAATACTACACGGTGGCTGGCGACACCGCAGTTCGACTGTTCGCCAATGCCGAGGCGATCTCTCATTACTCAAAAGCCATTGAGCTGGCCAAGCGAGATTCTGTTACAGGCGATCAAATGGTTCACCTGTTCACAAGCCGCGGGAGGGCGATGGAGCTAGGAGCGGCCTACGAAGACGCCCTCGCCTACTATGACGTACTTGAAGCCATTGCCTCTGAGCGGGAGGATCGATCGATGGAGCTGGCAAGCCTGCTCGCCCGCACCACACTCCGGGTCACGATCAATCCTGCATTTGACCCTGAGAAGGGTCAGGCCCTCTGTGACAAGGC
>JAPUGV010000254.1 GCA_027298025.1 Chloroflexota bacterium
AGGGAGGCACGCGATCCAGATAGCTCCTTGCAGTTGGGTGAAAGGGACCGGTGGATCGCGGTGGGGATTTCCATATTAGCAGTGGTCGCGCTAGCAATTTCCATTTTGCCCAGCGCGGAAATCATCGTGGAACCCGTCGGAATCCCGATAGAAGAAAATCTGTCGATTTGGATCGACCCACTGCCACCCCCAGTTTCCGGCAGGGTTCCGGGTCAAGCGGTCTCCGCCGAGATTTCTGGGGCCAAGCGAATCGATACGACTGGCCGAGTGCGGCTGCCCCAGGCAGTCGCCTCAGGTGAAGTCGAAATCATCAACCGGACCAGCGATGAGATTAAGCTGCCGGCAGGCACCGGGCTGCGCGCGGGGGAGATTCGATTTCTTACTTTGGACGATATTCTGCTGGAATCAGGCGCAGGATCGTCTGCCACAGTTTTTATCGAGGCCACTGAACCGGGTACGTCAGGAAACGTGGCCGCGGGGGCGATCGATTCTGTCGAGGGACCGCTTGGATTCTTAATCACGTCCAACAACCCTGAGCCCACGCACGGTGGGCGAGATCAAATGGCGGCGGCCGTAAGCATGAGAGATATGGATGACCTGCGACAGGAACTGGAATCGGAGCTGTTTGAGATTGCAGAGAGTACGCTGCTGGCACAGCTTGATCGCGGGTTTGTGATGGTCCCCGGCGGCCTTCGCATCACCAAGGTGGTGAATGAACACTATGACATCGGGCCGGGCGAGGCCGCCGAATCGCTGGGATTATCGTTGACCCTGAATATCGAAGGACTGGGCTACTCAGTTTCGCTGGTTCTGGACGCTGCGGAACAACAGATCCTCTCGACGCTTCCTGCAAATCGCCTGCTCATCCCCGGCAGCCTATCTCTCGAGGCGATCGATGCCTCTGTGGACTGGCCCGCGATCGAGGTCGTGTTCGCTGCAGAAGGTTCGCTTGCCGAGACAATCGACCGAGATCTGTTGCGTCGTTCCGTTCTTGGAGATCCAAAAGCGAAGGCCGCAGCTCGATTGAGGGGTCTTTTCGAACTCGACCAGGCTCCCCTCATTCAAACCTCTCCCACCTGGATGCCCTGGATACCCTGGCTGGGGATGCGTATCGATGTCAAGTGGGCATGGGAGAACGCCTAATCCTGGCGGTCGATCCGGGAGAGGTTCGAATCGGACTCGCAATTAGCGATCCGACGGGCACGATCGCCCGCCCGCTTCAGGTGATCAAACACGTTTCCAGGGCGCAAAATGCCGCGGCCGTTGCCGAAATAGCCGCGGCGCACGGAGCGGATCTAATCCTGGTTGGGTTGCCTTTGGACGACGGTGGTGAGGTCGGCCACCAGGCCAGACGATCCTTGAGGCTGGTTGAAGAGTTGAGGAATGCAACCGACGTGGCTATTAAGACTTGGGACGAGAGCGGATCGACCCAGATGGCTGGAACCAAAGACGAGATGATCGATGCCCGCGCGGCGGCGTACATTCTGCAGGATTACCTCGACACACAGGCCGGCTCGCCTTGACTTCACCGGGAAGTTCACGGGGAATCGCGGGCTGAGTCAACCCAATGGGTGAGGCACAAAAGAAGCGCAGCGGGTTAATCGGGTTCCTGATACTAGTAGCGCTGCTCTGCGGGTTCCTAGGATTCGCAGGTGCCTCTCTGCTCGCAATCTCCGCGGTTCTCGGGGAGGTCGGCCCGCCGGCAAGCGACTTGAGCACGACGGAGCGCGTAACGCTTGCCGGATACCTGCTATCCCAGGCTCCCGCCATTGATTCACCGGCCGGCGACCCTGAAGCGAGCTTGGACCTTGTAGTGGAAAGTGGCGCAAGTGCCCAATCGGTCATCGACCAGCTGGTAGCAGCGGGAGTGCTCGAGAGCGGATCGCTGCTGCGGAACTACATGCGTTACCGAGGGCTGGACATCGGAATCCAGGCCGGATCCTACGAAGTTACGGGTGCGATGACCGTTAGAGAGTTGGCCTCGACCCTTCAGACGGCTCGACCGCCTGAGGTCGTACTGACCATTGTGGAGGGCTGGAGGTTGGAGCAGATCGCGGAAGCGATTGAACGGGCCAATCTGAGCTACAGCGGTCAGGAATTTCTGGCGGCCGCCCACGCCCCCAGTGATCATGAGCTGGCTACGGTCACCGATGCCCGTGAGGGCTTCTTGTTCCCGGACACCTATCGGCTGGAACCCGACGGCTCGCCGCAAACGTTCGTCGAGGCCGCGTTGGACAATTTTCTGCGGCGAGTCGATCCGGCGCTGCGTCAGAGCTTTGAACTGCAGGGGTTGACACTGACACAGGCCGTGACGTTGGCCTCGATTGTCGAGCGCGAAGCGATCGTGCCTGAAGAACGACCCCTGATCGCAGCCGTATTCCTGAAGAGACTACGAAGCGGCCTCCCCCTTGAGGCCGACCCGACGGTTCAATACGCCATCGGCCGGCAGCCGAACGGTGATTGGTGGAAAGCCCCGCTCACCCTGCTGGACCTTGAGGCGGATTCCCCGTACAACACCTACCGTTACGACGGCCTGCCCCCTGCTCCAATCGCAGCCCCGGGACTGGCTTCGCTCGAGGCCGTCGGTGCGCCAATCGATACCAGCTATCTCTATTTTCGTGCGGCTTGCGACGGCTCGGGTCGACATCAGTTCGCAGAAACCTTCGATCAGCACCTGCAGAACGCCTGTCCGTGAATTGGGGATTATTCTTTGACGAAGTCGCCGAGTTTTTGCCGAATCTCTGGATTCTGAAGTCGGCGGATGGCCTGCACTTCAATCTGGCGCGCGCGCTCGCGCGTGACACCAAGTTTTTGCCCGACCTCCGCGAGAGTGTAGGCCTTGGCGTCCACGAGGCCGTACCTCAGCTGAAGCACCACGCTCTCTCGCGGTGGTAGGCTCTCGAGAGCGTCTCTCAGGCCCTGAAACATTAACGCCTCGCTGGCTGCCTCGGCCGGCGCTTCAGCCTCTTCATCTTCGATGAAGTCGCCCAGAACCGAATCCTCTTCCTCGTTTGTGGGGGTCTCGAGGGAAAGGGGTAGCTGGGCTACTTGCTTCATATCCTCGATCTTCTCCCGCGCCACATCGAGAGCCTCTGCCAGCTCTGCATCGGTGGGCTTCCTCCCTAGCTCCTGGGTGAGACTGTGTGTAGCTCGCAGCAACTGGTTGATCCGATCCCCCATGTGGACCGGGAGCCGAATCGTTCGCCCCTGATCCGCAATGGCGCGTGTGACGGCCTGCCGAATCCACCATGTGGCGTAGGTTGAAAATTTGAGCCCACGCCGGTACTCGAATTTCTTCGTAGCCCGAATCAGACCGATGTTTCCCTCTTGAATCAGATCTCCGAACGGGACGCCGCGGCCTAGATATTTCTTTGCCACGCTGATGACCAGCCGTGAGTTAGCGGTCAGGAGATGCTCTCGAGCCGCCCACCCGTCCTCGATCAAGGCCCTGAGATCCGTCACCTGCTTGGGCCCATTGCCACCTTTCGCCAGCTCCTCGCGCGCCGTGAGGCCGCGCTCGATGCGCTTTGCCAGCGCGAGCTCTTGCTCGGCTGTCAGCAGGGGAATACCCCCCACCTCCTTCAGATACATCCCCAGGGTATCGTCCGGCTCGCGCTCAGTTGGATAGGCGGAGCCGATCCGGTGGATGTTCTCCGGGCTTTTGCTTTCGTCGTCCCCACGCAGTTTCGTGGGTACTTTTCTTGGCATAACGATCTCCGTTGTCAGCCCTGGATCGGGCGAAGCCTAACATCCAGGAGTGCCGCGGTCTGTTCGCAACGATACAATGTTGATCCGCCAACTTCATAGGATTTATACGACAATTGACCTCGGCGGCTCAACATGACTCAAAGGCTCTAGACTCCAGTTCGGCGGCACACTATGATTCGATCGTATCCTCGATTTGGCTATACGCAGTTGTTATGGATCGAAGGTTCCCGCGAGGGAGTTCGATCTCAGACAGGTTTGTATCACAAAGTGAGTGGAAGGGACGAGTGTGACTGGAGTAAATAAAATCAGACCTTATGGAAGCTGGACTTCAACCCTATCGGCCGAGGACGTAGCGGGGGGATTTAGAGCTCCGGGCCAGATCTACGTGTCGGAGGGCATCGTGTAATGGTCTGAATCTAGGCCGCAAGAGGCGGGCC
>JAPUGV010000255.1 GCA_027298025.1 Chloroflexota bacterium
GGCTCAAATTCGTGAGGTTGTGCATCAGCGCTCGCCGAACGATCGGCGACAGCAGCCGCTCCGTTATCCTCTTGGCTCACCTCATGGTGTTCGTGACCCTGTTTGTCGTCGTCCATGGCACTCCATCCTCTCTCCCCTGCATTCTATCTCGCGTGGATCCGTTAGTGAATGCTCGGTGGGGCAGACGTTCTCGAAATCCTCTTGCTCATCCATCTGAACTTCTTACCAAGCCGACGTGTCCGATGGATCCTCTCGGCTTCGCGCAATGGCCGCTTCCCGCTCGATTGCCACCGACTAAACCCAATCTCCGGTCCATCTGATTGGCATGTGCGTTTCAGAAGAATGCACCCGCTATTGTCTTTTCCACGGAGCTAAGGTGGGAGAGAGGAATGTCACCCAAGTGCCCGCGAAATATCACCGATTTTCTTGACTGCCCTTCGCGATTGGGCCTCCCCTACCCGTTGACAGCAAGCGGTCACCCAGCTAGAATGGCAAGAAATTTAGGCATACCTAAGAAAAATACTTCAATTGGCAAATTCTGGTAGAGGAAGCTGAACTTAGGCGCTTCCCGAACGCCGGGCTCGGGAAGCAAATAGCCAACGGAATAAGGAGCGCACACTATGGAAGACAAACAACCTAAGATCGCGCGGCTGGGGAGGCGGGGGTTTATCAAAGCCGGCCTGCTTTCCGGCGGGATCGCGGTCGCGGCCGCCAGCCAGCCACAGGGCCCACTCCGGCAGGGCGGCGGGGAGGAGGAAGGCGTTAACGGCCCCAACTCGGGCAATGACGACCCGTATAAAACTCACTTCGGCCTAGGCGGCGTGGGGGATGTCGACTTGACGGACTTCGATCCCTCGGCCTACCTCACCGACTTCGACTATGGTCAGGTGAGCACCCTAGAGAACGGCCAAACCCTGCGGGAGTACACAATCGTTTCCGTTGACAAGGAAATCGAAGTCGCCCCGGGGATCTACTTCCCGGCCTGGACCTACAACGGTCAGGTCCCCGGCCCCACCCTGCGTGCCACCGAGGGCGATCGCATCCGCATTCATTTCACCAATGCGGGCTCGCACCCGCACACTCTCCACTTCCACGGAATCCACGCCGTCAACATGGACGGTGTCTGGGAGGTGATAGAGAACGGGCAGAGTTACACTTACGAGTTCGACGCCGAGCCCTTCGGCCTGCACCTATATCACTGCCACACCACCCCCCTCAAGACGCACATCCACAAGGGACTCTACGGGGTCTTCATCGTCGATCCCCCCGCGCCTCGGCCCCCGGCCAAGGAGTTGGTGATGATGATGAACGGCTTCGACACCAACTTCGACGGGGACAACGAGATCTATGCCGTCAACACTGTGGGCTTTCATTTCATGCGGCACCCGATCCCCATCAAGAAGGACGAGTTGGTGCGGATCTACCTGGTCAACATCACTGAATTCGATCCCATCAACTCCATCCACATCCACGCTAACTTCTTCGATATCTACCCCACCGGGACCCGCCTGGAGCCCGACGGTTTCACGGATACCGCCATGTTCTGCCAGGGCGAACGGGCCATCCTGGAGTTTCGCTACAAGTTTCCGGGGAATTTCGTCTTCCATGCCCACCAGAGCGAGTTCAGCGAACTGGGCTGGTTCGGCACGTTTGAAGTGACGGAATAGGAGCGTGACGATGCAAGAGACACAAGAGAAACAGGCTCGTGGCCGAACGCCCACCTGGTTCATCGGAACCGTGCCCCTTCTCCTGCTGGCGGCGCTGGTCTGGGTCTTCCTAACCTACGGCCCCCTGGGAGTGTTCCAGGCGGCCTTCCCACCGGTCGAGGAATTGAGCATCCAACGCATCGTCCTGCCCGAGCCCGGGGTAATTCGGCTAGAGATAATCAATGGCGGGCCCGACCCGGTGACCGTCGCCCAAGTGTTGGTGGACGAGGCCTACTGGGTTCACACTATCGAGCCGGCGCGCACCATCCCCCGCCTGGGCCGGGCAACCATCACCATCCCCTATTCCTGGGTGGAAGGCGACACCCACGAGATCATACTCATCACCAATACGGGGGTCACCTTCACCGGTGAGATCGCGGTGGCTACGGTATCGCCGAGGCCTAACGCGCTTTACCTGAGAACCTTCACCCTGCTGGGCATCTACGTAGGCGTCATTCCAGTTTCCATAGGTCTTTTGTGGTTTCCGTTTCTGCGCCGCATCGAGCGCCGCTGGTTGAACTTCTTCCTCGCACTGACGGTTGGACTGCTGCTCTTCCTGGGTGTGGACGCCGTGGCGGAGGCCTTAGAGCTGGCTGCCGAGCAGGTTCCCGGCCCCTTCCGGGGCGTGTTGCTGATCTTCATCGGTGGCCTGGGCACGTTCCTGGCCCTGGACGCCTTCGTGCGTTGGACGACATCCGGCGCCCGTGACAAGAGCCGTGCCCGTTTGGTGCTGGCCTACCTCATCGCCCTGGGGATCGGGCTGCACAACCTGGGCGAAGGGCTGGCCATCGGCGCGGCCTACGCCGTGGGGGAGATAGCTCTGGGTGGCTTCCTGGTGCTGGGCTTCATGATACACAACACCACCGAGGGCCTGGCCATCGTCGCCCCCATCGCCAAAGATCGGCCTGTGCGGCTGCTGGGCCATCTGGCGGCCATGGGCGCCCTGGCCGGCGGGCCGACTATCGTCGGCACTTGGATCGGGGGCTTCAGCTACTCGCCAATCTGGGCTACCTTCTTCCTGGCTCTTGGGGCGGGCGCTATCTTCCAGGTGGTTTATGAGATAGGGAAGCTCATGAGGCAACAGAGCGACGATACAGCCAGTCGCCTCCTCAACGTCGCCGGCTTGATGGCTGGCTTGGTAATCATGTATGTCACCGGGCTGCTTGTTACGGCGTAGTCGAGCTCAGCGCCTCACCCAGGTGCAGAAAAAAGACCGGATTCCTGCCGAGGGCCGCGATGTCGGTTGGTGAATCGCCCAGCGCAGACATCTGCCATATCCAAAGCCAAGCTCGCCGGGTCCAGATCTAGATCTAAATAACCGAGGATTTAACTGTGTGGATTGTCCTTACGGCGTTCTTGGTCAGTTTCTAGCGGATACTTCAACGCATGTCGCTTTGCGCATAGCCAAATCCTGATCCGGTGGGCGCACGGCAGACGAAGACTTTGTCGATGAAGTGGCCGGCTCGCACGGGCCGGCCTTCGATTTCCAGGCGAAAGGGAGCACTTCTGGGGAGTTTTCCGATGTGGCCGACTTCCAATTGCGCGCCGGGGGAAACGTTTTGGCAGGGTTCCGCTACGGGATGCGCACCCTGAAGTTATCGAACTCTAGCACCGCCTGGTCGGCGCCGTCCACTGAGGCGACCAGTGCAAACGCGCCAAAGGGCAGCAAATCCTCCACAATTTCGCCCACCAATAGCCCATTAATGTAAAACGCGAAGTTGGGTCCTTCGCCGATGACGCTTAGTCGGTTCACGCGCTCGGGATCGATCATGGGGGTAGGATTGTCGACGTAGTAGTAGTCGAGATCCTGCTCATACCACAGCGAGATGGTAAAGCTCCCCTCATCTGAGATTAGGAATTCGAGGTAATTCTCTCCGTCGTCGCGGAACCGCACCCCGTATTCTCCGCCTGCGGGACCTTCTAACATGCGCGCATCCACGATCAGCTCGAAGTCGGTCGTGTCTTGCAGATCATCCAGGTAAGTTGAGCTGAGACAACCGAAATCGGAATTCCTGCAGTCAAAGCTCCAGACATACTTTCCATCGGTAATCGCCAGATTATCAGTGACATCCTCGGAGCTGAAGGAGCCGACATCCCAGAGCCCCGATACGGCATCGAATGTGTCCACAATAGCTGCCGTCCAGGGTTGTCGCAGTTCGAAATTGTCGAATTCCCACTCGGCCCCAACGCCTGGTTCGAAAAGATTGACCACCATCCCGACCCGCCCGCGAAGCAGGGTCTCCTCCCCAATCTCATCTACGTATTGATCGTTGATGAAGAAGTAGAAGTGGCCATCGTTAGCAATCACAGTGACTCGATTGAGGCCGTTGGGCCGGATCGCGGCAGAGCGTGTCAGATCGATCAAAGTCGTCCATCGGCCACCGTCGTTCATGCGCAGCGAGTAGTTCTGCCGGTTGTCAATATTGAAATTGTAGAAGGTGTCGGCCGCCGACTCCCGGAAGACAACGCCATAATCTGCGTCTTCCGGTCCGCTGAATTGTTGTGCATCAACGGATACTGCAAAATCAGATATCGGATTCATCTCAGGCGTGTCGTGCACGCTAACGGTGTTGGCGGGCAGCACCTCCCAATAGTATTTCCCATCTTCGAAGATGAAGCTGCGTGAGCCGAATTCGTCCACAATTTCGCTGAACGGATTCCACTCATTAATATTCGATTCAAAGCTGTCGATAATAGTCACGGGCCAGCGCGCCGAGGGCAGATCGGCCGGAGAGGATTCCCGAAAGGCGGTCTTGAACCGCGTCTCGACCGGAGGTTCAATGGCTGCGGTTGGGCTCAAGGAGAGCTCGGGAACCGCGGTCGCGGGGGGGGGCGCGGTGGAAAGCGACGCAGTCGGCAGCGAGTCGGGGGCTGTGGCGAGGGCCGATTCGGTTGCTGCCGCCGAGCTCGCGCTGGTGGCCAATCTCACGACGACGAAGACGCTAATCGCGCACAGACCCAGCACCCCCATCACGCCCGCTCCTACGAGCCACGGCGCCACTCGTCGGGCGGTGAGGGTAGGCTCCACCTCGCTATCCCTCGCCGCAGCCTCCGCCTGGGCCAGATCTTCCGTGGGCACCGTACCGACCTGGCTTGGATCGCGGACGAATTCCGACTCGGGGATGGCCAGCCGCACCGCGCGCACCATTGCGGCCGCCGATTCAAAGCGATCATCAGGCCGCTTGGCCATGGATTTCAAGATTACGCTCTCGAGCGCGGGACTGGTGTCTGGATTGAGCTTGCTGGGAGGCGGTAGCGGATCGGTCATGTGCTTGATCACAACCGCCATAGGGGTTTCTGCGTCGAACGGTACCTGCCCCGTCACCATTTCGTAGAGCACCACTCCCAGCGAGTAAATATCGCTCTGTCGTGTGAGCGGATCGCCCCCGCCTTGTTCAGGCGACATGTAATGGGGGGTGCCGACGATGCCGCCGGTCTGCGTAAAGTGCTTGGTCCCCTCCACCATCTTGGCAATTCCGAAATCGGTGAGCAAGCAGTTGCCGCGCTTGTCGATCAGCACGTTGCTGGGCTTTATGTCGCGGTGGATCAAGCCCTGCGAGTGGGCATAGTCGAGCGCATCCCCTAGCTGAGTCATAATGATTCGGATGCGCTGCAGGGGCATCGGCTTCTTGCCCAGCAGGAGATCTGCCAAGGTGCCGGTCTCCACCAGCGGCATGACGATGTAGGTGTAGTCGTCCGCCTCACCATAGTCGTGAACCGGCAAGACGTGCGGATGCTGCAGCCTGGCGATGACTTTAGCTTCTTGCTCGAAGCGGCCGGTAAACTCCGCATCGCGGGCGTATTGCTGGGGGAGGATCTTCAGCGCAACGTAACGGTCCATCCCAGGCTGATAGGCCTTATACACGGCTGCCATCCCTCCCTCGCCGAGGGGAGATACGATCTGATAGCGGCCTAACTGCTTACCGGTGAGATCTTCCATAGCAGGGAATGATACCGAAAGTCGTCATTCGGACCAACTCAAGATCTCGATCACAATTGAAAGGGGGGAAGCGGGCTACAACCGGACTCTTTAAGTCGGCTCTGCGAGAGGGATGTGCTTGAGCTCGAGGAAGGCCCGAAGTGCACCAAGTACCTCATCGATATCCTGTTCGGTTACTGTAGGGCCCATGTGCCCTACGCGGAAGACGCGATCCTTCAGGCCTCCACCGAGCCCGCCGGAAATCATCAAGTTGTGCTCTTCTCGCAGATAGCCGACCAGTTCACCAATTGCTACTCCGTCAGGAGCGTACACAGCCGTGAGAACTGGAGCAAGCTGGTCATCGGGTGTAAGCGGCTCCATACCCAACGCACGAACGCCCTTCCGCAACTGCAATGCCAGCTTCGTGTATCGCTTGATTCTTTGTTCAATCCCCTCATCCAGCAGCTTCAGGAGCCCCGCGCGCAGCGCGTAAATATTGCTCGTCGCTACCGTCACGGGATGGGGATGCCACGGCCCCCATTCATCTGCAAAACGACGCCACGTCTCAAGGTTCAGGTACCAGCCATGCCCCCGATCCGCCTTGGATTCCATGATTTTCCAGGCTCGAGCGGCCACCGCGATGGGACCCAGACCCGGAGGAGCTCCAAGACACTTCTGTGATGCGCTTGCACAAATATCGATTCCCCATTCGTCCATGTCAAGAGGCAGACCCCCCAAGGCTGATACCGCATCAAGCACGATTGGAATCCCAAGCTCGTTGGCTATGGCCGCGATCTCTCGCACTGGATTAACGACTGCTGTGGCCGTTTCCAAGTACACGAGAGCAACCAGCGCCGGCCGCGGATCTACCTTGAATGCTTGTCGAAAAGATTCCGGGTCGAGTGGCTCACCTAGCGGAGCGGACACCCGGGTTATATCCAGGCCATAACCTTCGCAGATTTCCTCCAGGCGCTCACCAAAGTATCCATTATTTCCGACCACCACTGTCTCGCCCGTAGTGGCCAGGCTTCCGATTGCCGCATCAAGGGCGGCCGAGCCGGAGCCGGACAGAATATGTACATCTCCCTCGGTCTTAAAAACCTGTTTGAGCAAATCCCGAGTCTCGTTATAAACGGCGGTCCACTCGGCCCCGTAATGGGGCCGGACCTGCTGTCCCATCTCAAACAAAACGTCGTCATCGACGCTCACCGGTCCGGGAATCATCAATTTAGGGGTCAATTGGAATCCTCCCTAGCATGGTCTAGTGTGGAGCATGCGAAGTTTGAATAGGAAGGCGGCCAGGCATCTAGCCATCCGAATGGCGGCTCGCCACGATTTCGGCCATGATGGAGAGCGCGATCTCGTCTGGTGTGTCGGCACCTAGTTCCAGCCCCACCGGCCCATGCAGGCGGTCAATATCTACCTCGCTTAACCCACGCTCCTTCAGGCGCTCTCGCCGTTTGGCCTGGGTTCTTTTGCTTCCCAGCGCCCCTACGTAAAAGGCCGGAGAAGACAGTGCGAGCTCCAGAGCGGGTTCATCGATTTTTGGATCGTGAGTCAACATCACGACCGCGGTGGAAGCGGTCAGTGGAACGCTCTCAAACGCCTTGGCAGGCCAGGCTTGGAGCAGCTGATCAACCTCTGGAAATCGATCTTTGGTCGCGAAGGCCCGACGTGGATCGACGATCACGGTGCGCATGTCCATCGTCTTCGCCAGCTTGGACAGCCCTATGGCGATCTGATTTCCGCCTACCACAATCAGAGTCGGAGGAGGGGGCATGAGGTCGACAAAGGCTTGAAGGCCCTCAGGCTCCAGTTCGTGAAGGCTCGGCTCGGTCACTTGGAGCGCCAGCTCAACCGTTGGGTCATCGGACCCGGAGTCGAGGCTGCCGTAACGAGCGCTTGGATCGCTTGTGCTGAGGGTGATCTTGCGTCCCACGTCCGCGTCAGGACCTCTAACGATGGTCACGCTTGCTGCCGGCACTTCACTAATCAAAAGACCTTTGAGGAATTCGAATTGCTTCGGATCCAGCCGCTCCACGAATACATCCAGGCTGCCGCCGCACGCGAGGCCGACGCTCCACGCGGTCTCGTCCGCAACACCAAAGTGGAGCAGCTGCGGCGATCCACTCTTAAGCACCTGAAGTCCAACCTCTGCGACCGCCGACTCCACGCACCCGCCGCTCACTGAGCCGGCGATCTCGCCCCGCTCGGTGATCGCCATCTTGGCCCCTTCCTGTCGGGGCGAGGATCCCCAGGTCTGCACCACCGTCGCAAGCGCGATTTCTGTGCCTTGCTCCATCCATTTGGTTACGTCTTCAAGAATATCTCTCATTTGAGCCTACTCCGCCGCGATGCGGCCTATCAAATCGGCTTCCGTGAACGGCCCAGAGTCCGCGATGAGCGTGCGCGCCTGGTCAACCTTGCCCCATACATCCCAGAGCAGGACCCCGCGAACGCGTCCGTCCTTGAGATAGTAAACGAGACCCTTCTTGAAGGGCTCCGCCCAGTCCGAAACTATCTCCAGCTCAGGATCGAGATCGCCCACGGCCTCGTAGCCGAGCTCGAACAGATCGGAATAGAAGTAGGGCAGGTGGTCGTAGCTGATCGTTTCCCCGGCCATGGATCTGCCTGCCATTTCGCCCATGGTATTGGCATTGTCCTCATGCTCCACCCGCATCTTCCGATCGAGCGCTGGATTGTAAAAACGTGCTACATCACCCGCGGCGTAGATGTTGGGGTCGCTGGTCTGCAATGTGGGCTGGACCACCACGCCGTCCTCCACTTCAAGTCCGGAGGCTTCTGCAAGTTCGGTGTTGGGCTGGATCCCGATCCCCGCCACGACCGCGTCGACGTGCAGTACTCCCGCGTCGGTCACGACGTGCACGTGTCCGTGACCCCCCTCGATGGCTTCGACAGTGGCGCCGGGAACAACCGTCACTCCATGTTCCTCGTAGTATTGGTTGAGGAATGTGCTGAGCTCCGCGGGAAACTGCAGCGCGCCCACCCCGGATTCGGGGAAGATCATCGCCACATCGCGTTCGTTCATCGCCAGTGCGGCGGTAATTTCCGAGCCGATGAAACCTCCACCGATCACCGCGAAAGTGGCCTCGGATTGTGCCAGCACTTGCAGTCGCCGGTAGTCCTCGACCCGCCGATAGTAAATGACAGAATCTCCCCCGAAGGGAAGCCGGCGTGGCGTGCCTCCTGTGGCAAGGAGCAGCTTCTCATAGCTGTATTCCGTGCCCTTCTCATCCGTTACTGTGCCAGCTTCAGGGTCGATCTGTTCGACCCTGCTCCCCAGGTGCAGTTCGACGGATTCATCTTGCGTCCCCCGCCAAATGCTCTCGAAATCTTTCCCCTTCCAGAGCCCTTTGGTTAATGGCGGCCGATCATACGGCGGGTCTTTCTCTGCGCCGATCAAGCCCAGCGAGCCCTCGGCATCAACCACACGGATTCCCTTTACCGCGGCATCGGCGGTCATCCCGCCGCCGATGATCAAATACTTGTATTCCGGCATCTATTCCTCACCATTCGATTTCTCTGCCAATTCTACTATCCATAGCTTGCCTCCCGATTGCAGGACCCCTTCAGACAATCGCGGGGCTGGCGCTCGGAAGATGCTCCCTCTCTGTCCGTTTGCCGAAGCACCGTGTCGCTAGACCTTCTGCAGACCACCCATACTGGGAGAGGGGTTGTTGCTGGCGGAGGTGTGTGTCGAGCGTACAATAAAGGATACTGGCCTTGATATTAATGCTATTCTAGAATTACCATACAGCGGAGCACCTTCCGATGTCCTTCGACCTACCCACACCTCCCGAGCTTGATCTCGACCCCCTTGTCGCACGCCTAAACCCCTACGCCCCTAGCGGCCGGACCGCACTGCTGCCCGCGCTTCATGCCGCTCAGGAGCTTTACGGATATCTGCCCGAGCCGGTCGCGGCGGAAGTCGGCCGTCGTCTTGGCGTAGCGCTGGCGGATGTTTACGGCGTGATCGACTTCTACGCCATGTTCTACAAGGAGCCGGTCGGAAAGCAGATCGTACGCGTGTGCGGAGATCCGCCCTGCGCGCAGGCCGGCGGCGGAGAGGTCCTGGAGGCACTCTCCAAGCACCTCGGTGTGCAAGCAGGCGAAGTAACAACCGATGGGGAATGGACCCTCGAACGCGCGCCTTGTCTTGGGCGATGTGAACACGCCCCGGCGGTAATGATTGACGACCTTCCCCTGGCCCAAGCAACGTCCGATCAACCACAGGCGCTGCTCTCCGCTGAATGGGAACAGGTCACGAGCCGGGTCGACGGCGATCTTCGAGCGCTGACGCGCAACTGCGGAAACGGCGCCCCGACGACGATCGAAGCGTACGAGGCGGGTGGAGGTTACGCTGGGCTGAGAAAGGCCGTGAGCGAGATGGCCCCGGCCGACGTGGTCGAAGAAATCAAGGCGTCTGGCCTGGTGGGGCGGGGCGGCGCCGCCTTTCCCCCCGGCGTAAAGTGGGAAGGGGCCGCCAGCGCTCCCGGCGAGCTCAAGTATGTGATCAACAACGCGGATGAATCAGAACCCGGGACCTTCAAGGACCGCGTTCTTCTGGAGGACGACCCACACAGCAGCCTGGAAGGCATGATCATCGCCGGATATGCGACTGGCGCTGAGAAAGGTTACATCTACATCCGGGGCGAATACCGAAATGCGGAAAACATCCTCGGAGTCGCCATCGAAGAGGCCAAGCGGCAGGGGGTTCTTGGAGCGAAAATCCTCGGCAGTGACTTTGGTTTTGAGATCGAGATTCGGAGGGGAGCAGGTGCCTACATCTGCGGTGAAGAGACGGCGCTCTTCGAATCGATTGAGGGCAAGCGCGGCTTCCCGCGCATCAAGCCTCCGTTCCCGACCACGCATGGGTTGTTTGGCAAGCCCACGGTCGTCAACAACGTCGAAACCCTGGCCAACGTGCCTTTGATTATCCGAGACGGTTCGCAAACCTTCCGCCAGGTGGGCACGGAGCAGTCTCCCGGGACGAAATTGTTCTGCCTCTCAGGCGACGTGGCACGCCCCGGCCTGTATGAAGTGCCCTTTGGCGTACCATTGCGACACCTGCTCGACGATCTGGCCGGAGGCGTCGTCGGAGGGGAGTTGCAGGGGATCCTATTCGGCGGTGCCGCGGGCGCCTTTGCGACGCAAGAGCATCTGGATGTGAAGTTGACCTTTGAAGATTTGAGCGAGGCCGGCCTCCCACTGGGCTCCGGAGTGGTCATGATCTTTAATGAATCGCGAGATATGCGCCAGGTGCTAAGCGGGCTGGCACATTTCTTCGCTGACGAATCGTGCGGGAAGTGCTACCCTTGCCAGCTCGGGACGCAGCGTCAGTATGAAATTCTCTTAGAGATGGCAAACGGTCATGTCCTCTCAGGTGATGTGGATAAGCTGACCGACGTGGGTTGGACCATGGTCGATGCTTCGCTTTGTGGCCTGGGGCAGACCGCCGCCACTGCGGTGCTGAGCGCTATCGAAACCTGGCCGGCACTGTTCTCAGAAAATGGGGCTCACGGGGCGACTTCAAATGACTGACGGAACAGTACCTTTCCGGTATCACAAATACGCCGGCGACTGGCGCGAGGTCGACGCGGAGGTCATTGAAGAAGGAATGATCACTCTCTTCGTGAACGGCCGCGAGCTGGTTTCGCTGATGTGCACGCCAAGAGACCCGCTGCAGCTGGCCCTGGGCTTCCTGATCAATGAAGAGTTCATATCTACGTACGAGGAGATCGCGGTGGACTACGTGTGCGCTGCAGGTGACTGTGTCGATATCTGGCTGACGAAGTCGGTTTGGGATCGGCCGCGCCGTCGGATCATTACTTCGGGTTGCGGCGGAGGGCTGACCTTCGCCGATATTGCCGCGCACCAGGAACCCGTGACAGCACAGCTCGCGGTGGAGCCGCAACAAATAGGCGAGTTGATGGTCAGACTGCAGACGCGGGACAGCCTGTATGCTCGTGCCCGGGGCGTCCACGCTTCGGCTCTGAGCGATGGGGAACAGCTAGTGATTGTGGCCGAGGACATTGGCCGCCACAACACGATCGATCGCCTGCGCGGCGAGTGCTTGCGCCGGGGAATGGAACCCGAAGGATTGATGCTTTTGGCCACCGGGCGCATTTCGTCGGAGATGATCAATAAGGCAGTAAAGATGAGGTGTCCCATCGTAGCTTCCCGCACCTCGCCAACCAGCATGTCGGTGGGTCTGGCGCGGGAATGGAACATCACACTGTGCGGCTATGTGCGCCGTAGTCGGATGAACGTCTATGCTCATCCAGAACGGCTGGCCAACGCGAACGTATCGATTGATGAATTGTTTACCTCGATTGAGTATCCGGTCTCGAGCCGGAGTGGGAATTGAATATCCAGCAGGAGAAGATCTTGAACGGTGGAATTACGCTGACCATTGATGACCAGGAAGTCACCGTTCCCCCCGGGACTACGATCCTGAGCGCAGCGGGGGCTTTAGGAACGGTAATCCCGACCATTTGTTACCACGATCATTTGACCGCCTACGGTATTTGCCGCCTATGTGTGGTTGAAGTGGAGCAGGCTCGCGTTCTACAGCCTGCGTGCGTGGCCGAGGCTCGCGAAGGAATGACGGTCCATACTCGCAATACGCGTGTGGAGCGCAGCCGCCGCACGATCCTCGAAATGCTTGACTCGGCCGTGAACTTGGAGGAGGCGCCCGAGATTCAAGCCCAGCTTGATGACTACGGCGCGAATCGTGAGCGATTTGAAAACGGCGAACGGCGGTCCTTACCGATTATTGATGACAATCCCATGTTTTTGCGGGATTATTCGCAGTGCGTCTTATGCTGGCGCTGCGTGCAGGTCTGTGCAGATGATGCCCAATACACGTATGCCATCAACTTCAGCGGCCGCGGATTTGAAACTAGCATTGACACTTTCTTTGAGCAGAGTCTTCCCGAATCGACCTGTGTCTTCTGCGGGCAATGCGTGGATGTTTGCCCGACCGGGGCCCTGAAACCCAAGCGTGAATGGCTGCTGGAGCAGGGACAAACGCCGGATGAAATCATGCAAATGACGCGCATGGAGCGCAGACGAAGGAAGACGTAGGGGGTCTTGAACAAGGTACGAGTACACAAAAGTGGAGATTGATTCTTTAACACTGGGCGTTTGAGGATCGGGTCGGAGGATCCAAATGATTGAAGCGGATCGCGTCGTTAGCACGGTCTGTCCTTACTGCGGAGTGGGATGCGGAATGGATCTGCATCTCAAGGACGACTTCATTTTCAAGGTGACCTCGGATCACAACAACATCGTCAACCAGGGCAACCTGTGCGTCAAAGGCCGCTACGGCTACGACATGATCTACAGCAAAAAGCGAGTTACCGAGCCGCTGATCCGCAAGACGCCGCAGCGACCCGGCGAGCGAACTCAAGCGTTCGATCGTGAGGAGTGGCGCCAGGTATCCTGGGACGAGGCTCTCGACTATACCGCCGACCGGCTCGTGGAGAGCTATGAGCGGGATGGTTCGGACGCCATGGCGGTCTACTGCTGCGCCAAAGCGACCAACGAAGACAACTATCTGCTGCAGAAGCTGTTTCGTGCCCTCTTCCGCACCAACAATGTGGACCACTGTACGCGTCTGTGCCACGCGGCCTCGGTGATAGCGCTGCAGATGGCCATCGGCTCGGCAGCCATGAGCAACACCGCCGCCGAAGTCATCACGACCGATGTCTTCATCGTCACCGGCTCCAACACCGCGGAGACTCATCCCATCATCGGCTTGCAGATGAAAGAAGCAGTCGAAAAGTACGGCGCCAAGCTCATCGTGGTCGACCCCCGCCGAGTGGAGCTCGCCAACTGGGCGACGCTATGGCTGCCCCAAATGCCAGGGACGGATGTCGTGGTATTTGCGGCGATGGCGCACGTGATCGTCGAAGAGAAGCTCTACAACCTGGAATTCATCGATCAGCGCACCGAAGGCTTCGAGGATTTTGCCAAATCGATGGTGAAGTTCACGCCGGAGTTTGCTGAATCTGTGTCTGGAGTGGACCGTAATCTCATCATCGAGGCGGCCCGCATGTACGCCAATGCGGAGCGCGCCGCTATCTACTGGGCGCTCGGGATCTCCGAGAGCACTCACGGGGTTGACAATGCGTTCTCGTTGATACACTTGGCGCTGCTCACGGGACATATTGGCCGCGAGGGTACCGGCCTCAACCCGCTGCGCGGTCAGAACAACGTGCAGGGTGCTTCTGACATGGGGTGCATGCCGTGGCATTATCCGGGCTACATGGAAGTGGACGATCCCGCCAGCGCCGAAATCTGGGAGAAGGCCTGGAACGTTGAGCCGGGCGGGCTCAATCAAGAGAAGGGTCTGACGACGACCGAGATTCTGTCCAACGTTGGAGAAGGTGGCGTGCGCGCGCTGTATATCATGGGCGAGAACCCCATGATGGCCGAACCCAATTTGAATGTCACGCGTCACCACATGGAGAACCTGGAGTTCCTGGCGGTGCACGACCTGTTCATCAACGAGTCGGGAGCCTACGCGGACGTCGTCCTGCCCGGCGCTTCCTGGGCCGAGAAGGACGGCACCTTCACGAACACCGATCGCCGCGTGCAGCGCATACGCAAAGCGCTGGAGCCGCGTGGGCAGTCACTGCCCGATATCGAAATCATCTCCGAGTTGGCGAAGCGAATTGAGGACCGCATAGGGAGGTCCGGATCGGCTTACTGGGACTACGGTGATGCCGAGGAAGTCTTGATCGAAATGGGGGAAGTCGTTCCCGCTTATCGGGGCATCCGCTACCAGCGGATCGATGAGGTTGGGCTGCAGACTCCTGTGCCGGACGAAAATCATCCCGGCACGCCATTTCTATTTGAGGGAACGTTCCCCAGAGGTCGTGGGAAATTCCACTTGCTCGAGTATGTGCCCTCCGCTGAAACTCCGGACCACGAATACCCGTTCATTCTGACCACCGGACGACTGCTCGAGCACTGGCACGGTGGGACGATGACGCGCAATTCTCAGCTCGATGAGCTCTACCCGGAGGCGCTGGTCGAGATCAATCGGGTGGATGCGGCGCGCACAGGGGTCAAGTCCGGAGACGTCGTGCGGGTATCTTCACGTAGAGGCTCCATTGTCCTGCGCGCGATTGTCACTGAGAAGGCTAATCTGGGGGTGGTGTTTATCTCCTGGCACTTCCATGAAGCGGCGGCCAACTTGTTGACGCTGGACGAACTCGACCCCGTGGCAAAGATCCCAGAATACAAGGCCTGCGCGGTGAGCGTCGAATTAGCCTCGGAAGACGAATTAGCCAATCCCGAAGCGCGCACCCGCCGCGGCCGCTGGTAAGCCTAAGTTCACTCATCCTGGGCAAGCCCCACAAGCGTCAAACTTATCCCTCTGCTCTCCACCGCCGATGGCTAATCGCCTCTCTGCGCCTTACGTTCGGTTGAGTGCAAGCCTATCTCGGCCTCTCCCACAAGCCAGCAAACCCTACGGTATCATTGATGCTTTCGTGAGAAGGTTATGCCTCCGAAGCAGACGCGCCGCAATTATCGGGGCCGTGCAATCGACGTCAGCTATGACGTCCGCCGCTGCATCCACGCCTCAGAGTGTGTACGCGGTCTCCCTCAAAGCTTCAACCGGCAGCATGTGCCGTGGATCGAGCCGGATAATTCAAAGCCGGCCGACGTAGCGGAAGTTGCAATGCGCTGCCCAAGCGGCGCGCTTCGCTTCGAACGAAAGGACGCTGGGCTGCCGGAACCCATCCCCCGGACCAACACCATCACGCTTGTGCAGGATGGCCCGCTCTACGTTCGCGGGGAAGTGAAGATCATCTCGCCGCAGGGTCAAGTTCAACACCACGATACCCGGCTCTCCCTTTGCCGTTGCGGCAACTCAAACAATAAGCCGTTCTGCGATAACTCTCATATCGCAAGCGCATTCAAGTCGGGTAAATCGAAAGTAGGGGGCCGCGGCGAGGTGGGTATGGGCGACGCGCTGCAAATCACTCCGATCGAGAACGGCCCTTACCAATTACTCGGAAACGTTGAAGTAATAGACGCAGAACAAAGGGTCGTCTTCCGGGGCAAGATGATTCGCCTATGCCGCTGCGGCGGATCCAATGAAATGCCATTTTGCGATAACTCTCATCTGCATAACGGGTTTGAAGCCAAATCGTGGTAGCGGGGTGCGGTCAGCAAACCGGCCAGCCATCTCAAGTTCTACTCACTCCATTCTGCGGCAAGCATGATTAAGGCGGTGATATTCGACCTCGATGGCGTGCTGCTCCAGTCTGAAGAGGTGTGGGACGAGGTTCGGGAGCAGCTAGCTCGCAACACAGGAGGAAAGTGGCACTCCATGGCCTCGCGGGACATGATGGGCATGAGTTCGCCTGAGTGGTCGCGTTACATGAGTGAGGAATTGGGCCTGCCCATGACGCCGAATGAGATCAATCAAGAGGTCGTGCGAGGTATGGAGGCCGCATATTCTGCCCATCTCCCGTTGATCTCGGGGGCGCAGGAAGCCGTACAACGTATGGCCGCCAGGTGGCCGCTCGGCCTGGCTTCTTCATCGAATCGACAACTGATCGACCGGGCTCTGCGCGAGGCGGAATTGTCCGACCTGTTTCAGGCCACTGTATCCTCGGAAGAGGTGGACCGCGGAAAGCCGCACCCTGACGTGTTTCAGGAAGTTGCGAGGCAACTTAAAGTTGAGCCGGGCCATGCCGCGGCGATCGAAGACTCGCACAACGGCGTTCGGTCCGCGCATGCGGCCGGGATGGCCGTGGTTCTGATCCCTAACGCGGCTTTCCCCCCGCGGGAAGAGGCATCAGCATTGGCGGGAGCGATCCTCGGCGAGTTATCCGAGCTAACGGTAGAGCTGATCGATGGAATGGACTAGCAGCTACCGTCCAGAGAAGTGCAATCGGCGGGGCTGCTCGCATTTGGAGTTAAGATAGGGCGATGGCCAACACGCGGCGAACACTGGAAACTACCAACCGAGGCGGGGTCGTCGTCGGCGTGTTGCTGATTGCCTTGGGATTGGTGTTCTTAATCGCAAATTTGCTGCCTGGAATCGATCTGGGGAGCATGTGGCCCGGAATGTTCTACGCGGTCGGGCTGGCGCTGCTGCTGCCACCGTGGATCCTGCCGTCCCACCGCCAGGCACTCGCAGGTCTTATCATCCCCGGGATGCTTCTCGTGGTTCTCGGTTTCATCTTCACCTACCTGGTCATCACCGACGACTGGGATTCCTGGGCCTACACTTGGGCTCTGATCCCCGCCAGCGTGGGTGCCGGCCTGTGGATCGCGGCCCGCTTCGGTTTCTGGGGGCCGGGTGCCTCAATGGTGGGCCTCTGGATGCTGGCAGGTAGCCTGGTTGCATTTGCTATTTTCGCCGCCTTCCTGGGAGGCGAGGGCCCGCTTGCAAAAGGCGCTCCCGTGGCTTTGATCGCGCTAGGCATCGTCGTCACCCTGACCGCTTTGGTTAGGACTCGCTCCGACTAACGTCGTTGACTTGGGTTTTGAGAATCAATCCTACAAATACACGATAACGGAAGTCTGACATGTTTTTCGGTGGTTTCTTTCTGGATCCCCTTTACCTTTTGCTCTTTCTGGTCACAATCATCATCTCGGGAGCGGCCCAGTTATACGTGCGTTCCGCCTACAGCAAATGGGGCAAGATTCCCAACGGCGCCGGACTGAGCGGCATTGAAGCCGGCTATGCTATCGTCAACCGGACCGATCTGGGTGGCAGCGGACTAGGCATCGAGGTTCCGGAGCTCAGGAGGCTAAAGGAGCTCCAAGAAAAGGGCGTTATCGGCGAACAGGAATACAGGGCCAAGTCACGGCAGGTCTTGGCACAAGCCCGCGACACGGCGGTGAACCGCTCGACCATTGGATTTGAGCGTGTGCGGGGTGAGCTCTCAGATCACTACGATCCGCGCTCACACACCGTACGTCTTTCGGAGGGGGTTGCAACCCAGAAATCGGTGGCTGCAATGGCGATCGTCGCTCACGAGCTGGGTCATGCTCAACAACATGAAAGCAACTCCGTGCTCATATCCATGCGGAATGTGCTGGTTCCAGCGGTACGCTTCAGTCCCCAGGTTGCATACATTCTGATCATCATTGGGTTCGTGTTCAACTTGGTCGGCGCGATCTGGTTGGGCATCCTGTTCTACGGCTTGATGGTTGCCTTTTCCTTGCTGACTCTGCCGGTCGAAATCGATGCCAGTCGCAGGGGCTTGCGGCTTCTGCGCGAGGCGGGACTCATACAGATCGAAGCGGATGAGCAGGGCGCGCGCAATGTGCTCACTGCTGCCGCCTCGACCTACGTCGCCGCGGCTGTTACGGCCGTCCTTACGCTGCTCTACTACATCACCCTCGCCCGTCGGCGACGTTAGCGGTCGACCCCACTTCGAACTCAACGGCGGCGTGCGCACGGCTCAATTCCAACGCACCACGCTGGGAGCGCTCTTAGTGATATCGACCGGGAGACTGAGGCCTTCTCGGATGCGGGAGCGAACCTAACTCGAGGGAGTAAGACTCGGGAGGAAACCTATGAGATTCATTCTGCGGATATTCATCAATGCAGTCGCCATATGGGTCGCAAGCCTGCTGCTGTCGGGCCTTGATTTCCGGGGCAACCTAGGCAACCTGATCCTGGTGGGACTGATTTTTGGGCTGGTGAATGCCTTGATCCGGCCGATCGTGAAGCTTCTGGCACTGCCGATCACCGTGCTTACACTTGGCCTATTCACGTTGGTCGTTAATGCGCTGATGTTGATGTTGACTGCCGCGCTAAGCAGCTCGCTTAATCTAATGGGCAACTTCTTTGAAAGTTTTCTTACGGCAGTCTTAGGTGCCATCGTAATCAGCCTCGTGAGCATGGTGTTGAGCTGGGTCTTGCCGGACTGAGCGGCGCGTTCTCCTCCGCAAGGAGTGTCCTGAGATATCATTCGGCACGTGAGTACTCAAATCACAGAACAAATCGGGTCCAATGTTTGGCTGCGGCGACTCGGAGTTGGGATGCGAATCTTGGGCGCTGTCGGGATCGTTGCCAGCTTGATCCTTGTCATCGCACTGCTGTATTTGCCCGCGCGGCTTATCCCTTTCGCAACCGACACGGCTGCCGCGGGCGCAGAAGGTCTGCGTACGATCTCGGCCTCAATGGCCCAAACCAGCACTAGCCTGAATTCAGCCTCCAAGGTACTGGATTCTGCGGGATCCACACTGCTCAACATCTCCGAAACCGTCAAAGAAACCAAACCTTTGCTGGAGTCCGCTGCCAGCCTCGTTGGCGATGTGGGCGAAAACACCCTCGAGACGACCAATCAGGCGCTAGGCACCGCCCAGTCGGCTGCGGGCGCAGTGGACACGGTCCTTCGCAATCTAGCATTTTTTGGCCCGATCACAGGGATTACCTATGACCCCGAACGGTCGCTACAACAGGCAATCGGAGATGTCGCGGTCGGTCTGGCGTCGCTCCCTAGTGATTTGATTGAGGTGAGTGAGAAGATCTACGAGACCGCGGAGGGCTTCGACGAGGTGTCGGCGCGGCTGAATGGAACCGGCGCTGACCTTCAAGAACTTTCGGAGGATGTGCACGACCTGGGAGAACGCCTGGGGACGTTAGCGGTGACTCTGGATGAGCAAGCGGAGGCGGTAGACCAGCTGGTAGACAGGCTGCCGACCATCATCTGGGCCTCAGTGGTGTTGTTGGAATGGGTCATGATTGGGGTGATATTGGCGCACGCGACCGCGATTGTGGCAGGCGGCCGCCTCTATCGCGAGAACGCCCCAACTTCCTCTTAGGGGTAATAATCACGTTTCTGAGAGAAGCAGAACTCATTCGCCCTTACACAGCCCGGTGCGAGCAGGGTTAAGGCCGACGTTCTGCACCGTGATGTTCGAGCCAGGAACTGGCGTTTGGCGTAGAGGCTCATCGTCGATCCATCGGCCAGAACGCCGATCGCGTTGTGTTAGCCTACCGCCGATGAAAAGACTGGACGATCGGGACCCGAACAGTAGCGCACCGTCGGCGCGCGCCGTAGTGCTCGCTCAGGAGCTAACTCGACCGCGTTTGGTGGGTTCCGACGGCGAGCTCGCCGCGCGAGCAGCGATCAAGCAGATATTGGAACGAGTGGGCTACCGAGTGGAGCAAGAACCTTTCCGATTTGTAGTGCCGCTTAGCACCGTGATCTCCGGCCAGTTGATTTTGGGAAGCGTATTGATCCTCACCTCACTCGTAATGCACATGGCGAGCCCGCTGGCCGCAACCCTAGTAGCGCCACTACCGCTTCTGACAATCCTACTGTCTCGGCCGCTTTACAAGTGGGTGTGGCGTCACTGGGTGCTAGATTCAGATCCTCCAGAATCAAAGGAAACCCGGTTCTCTCGTTGGGTAACCGCGAAGGTTGGGGGAATGTCGAGCAACCTGGTCGCAACGTATCCCGGGATTCAGAGCGATAGGTCCCATACACATCTGATCCTAGCCGCCCATTACGACTCGAAGAGCCAGGCGCTCGCAGTGCCGCTCCGCATAATCCTCTTTGCATGGATATTCATACTTACCTCGAGTTTCGTGCTTCTCACCGTGGTCGGGCTCTTCCAGCCCGGAATCGCCGAGTACGGTCAGCTTTCGGGAGCACTAGCGATCGCGGCTGCACTGCCCTTGCTGATGCTGAGGGAACAGAATGATTCTCCGGGCGCCCTCGACAATGCTGCGGGAGTCGGGCTGGTACTCGCGCTAGCCGAGCATTTTGCGGCTCGTTCGGACATTCACTCCAAACTCAGAGTGACCTACCTCTTTCCGGGAGCGGAAGAGCTGGGACTGCTGGGCTCGGCGGCCTACGTGGCCCGAAACAGGTTATATCTGAACCATGACCAAAATGGCGGACGGCTGTACGTTCTGAATCTCGATGCAGTTGGAGGGAAGGGGAGGTTGCATCGATTTGGCGGGAGCGGACGGCTAGGCAGCAAGCAGGAATTAAGTGCCTTGATCGACCAGGCCTGCCGACGATTGGACGCCAATCTGGGTCACGGAGCCGCTGTCGGCCTGCTGCTGGACCATATCCCATTCGCTCAAGCCAGGATCGATGCGGTTAGCCTGGTCTCCATCGGCTGGTCCGCCCGCACAATACACACCGCTCATGACACTCCAGACAACTTCAGCGCCGAGACTTTCACGCGTACAGCCAAAGTGGTAGTACAGGTCGTTGAGGAGCTAGCCGGGGTGGGGCGCGGTTGAGGCTCACAGCGCAGGCGACTACGGATCCATCGCAGATCCTTCGGGGTGGACCCTCCTAGCTAAGCTGGGTTTGTAAAAGTTGGGCCGAGACCTGTTTCTAGCAGGTTTTGCCCTAAGGGGAATAGACTGGGCGTGCCTCCCGTATGCAGGAAGATCACCGGCTCATCTGACCCTAGCTCACCCTTTTCCATCAAGTCCAATAGTCCCGCGAAAGCCTTCCCGGTGTAAACGGGATCGAGCACGAGGCCCTCAAGGCGCGCAAGTCGAATGATCGCATCCGCACACTCCCGAGTCGGCAGCGCATAACCCACCCCAACATAGTTTCCCTCCAAAATTGGGATCTGCTCAGGCGTGAATGAATGTGCTTGCCCGATTTTGAAGCAGATTCTCGTCGCCATTCTGGCGATGGATTCAGGGAACTTCTTCCACAGCCTGCCCACATCGATCGCGAGTGGGCGTAGATTCGACTTGATCAGTGTCAGCCCTGCCAATAATCCGGCCAAAGTACCTCCGGTCCCAGCGGCCAGAACCAGCCACGCATTCTCGATACCGAGCTCCCGCGCCTGTCGCTCTATTTCTACCGCGGCCCGAACGTAGCCCAGGCCGCCTAGCCATGAGTGGCCTCCGACCGGAATGAAGTAATGTTGGCCAACCAGCAGCCGCGCCAGCCATCTCACAAGGCGGTTGCTGGTTTCCAGCGTCATATGAGCATTACCCCCACCCCCGATCGGAATGAAATGCATTTCGGCCCCCAGCAGGGAGTTGACCAGGAGGTTTCCCTCCATGCTCGCCGGCCTCCGGTCGAAGTAGAGCAGGTGGGGTTCGAATCCGAGCTGGCGGGCGACGCCCGCAGTTAGCCGGGCGTGGTTGGACTGCAGTCCGCCGAAGGTGACGATCCTGGGTACTC
This sequence comes from Chloroflexota bacterium, assembly GCA_027298025.1. Classification (GTDB taxonomy): domain Bacteria; phylum Chloroflexota; class Anaerolineae; order Anaerolineales; family E44-bin32; genus JADFRG01. The sequence goes on from JAPUGV010000255.1 coordinate 21,792, forward strand.
TGAGGGCCCGAGCCTCGGCGAAAAAGTACTCGAGCTTGCGGGTTTTGCTCCCTCCCATGGCCGGTCCAATTTCGTCATCTCGCTTTACGAAGACTCTTCTCCCCAGTTTTTCCGACAGCCTCGGTAAAGGCTCTAACGGTGTCGGATATTCGGCTAACGGTATGCGGGGGTAGCGCTCAAGCTTGTCTGGAAGCATGGCGCTTCTCGTGTATGGAGTCCGCTCCAATGAGGTGTTTGGCTAATCTCTTCGCCAATCCGATGATGGTCAGTACTGTAGGCTGGCCGAGCGCTTCCGGGAAGGTGCTTGCGTCACAAGCGTACAGGCCTTTGATTTCGGTCTGCAGATTCAAGTCGAGCAGGTGCCCAATGCGGACCGTGGCACTGGGATGGGTCCCTCTGAGAGGGGTCGTGAAAATCGTTTCCGGATCTGCTCCTGCCTGCACTAGGATGCGTCGACTAAGCTGCTCCGCGGCGGTTAGCTTGAGACCGTCGGTCTCAGTCAGCGGCTTCGAAATCTTTCCGTCCGTCAACAGGCCTCCCGACACTTCATCTTTGAGCTTGATCATGACCCCCAGCGCGCGGTTCCAGCTTGGCCAACGCAGGCTGTGCCTCACGCTTTTGAGCCCGGCCATAAGGGGATAAAGGAGCCAAGGATCGATGAGCGCGCTCAGCATATATCCCCTCTCCGGATCCTCCCAAAACCAGGACATGGGCGGCTCGCCCCCGGTGCCTTCCTCGTTGGTGAACCCGTAGACGATGGCGGTCGTGTCCATCGCAATACCATCCCCAGCCTCCTTCCAACCGGAGGCACGCAGGATGCTCGCCGTCCCGATTCCGCCTGCCGACAGGACGACGGTATCCGCCCGAGCCTCGAAACGCCTCCGACCTAGCCTGCCCTCCACACCCACCGCATGGCCATCCTCGATTAGCACGCGCTCGACGCGAGCGCTTGTCCGCAATTCCGCACCGATGGTTGTAGCCTCATCGACAAACTCGGCCGCGTTCCACTTCGCCCCACACCGACATCCGAGCATACACTTTGCGCCACAGTCAAACTGCTGTACTCGACCAGGCCGCTTGAACACCGGCATCGGTCTCCAGTCCTGCCCCATCGAGATCCCGATCTGGGCAATTCGGGTCGAAGCACGGCCGCGAAGCTCCTCAGGTAGTGGCTGAATATCGAGCTCGTCGATCGTCTCGGCGGTCTCATCGTCCAGATCGATTCCATACTTGGCCTTGAGCCAGGGTGGAGGAACCGCGGCGCAACCACAGAACATGCTGGTGGCGCCCCCCAGCATTAGGGGTCGGATGATGTTCAGTCCTTCTTCTGAAAACAGGAGGCTGCCGCGGTCGGTATAGAGAAGGGCGCCGAGGTAGGTGCCGTAGTACGCTCGCCGACGCTGGTCGGTTCCGCGCTCAAGGAGCAAAACCTTTTTGCCCGCCCGAGCCAGCTCGCGCGTCAGGGTCGCGCCCCCCGGACCGGACCCAACGACCACTACGTCCGCCCGAAACGAAACCGGATTGACCGTAGACCGTCTCACGTCCTTCTAGGAATCCAAGACAAAATTAAGGGGTGCAACGATGTTTTGGCCAGTACTTTCCTCAAACGTGGCGAGCTGAGCAGCATCAACAAACCGCTCGGCGTCTCCGAACTGTGCGCCTTGAAAGTAGATCTGGCCGGTATGCTCAGGCCGGCCGGGCGCGGTGACCTTCACGTGGATATATGCCGGCCCGCCCGGGTATAGGCCAGGCAGGATGGTTTCCAATTGATAGTCACCATTGTAGTCGGCGAAAAGCTTTCCTCTCAACCGGAGCCCTACGTTATCGTACGCTCCTGAAGCGCCGGCTTGCCAGAAGTCGCGCAGCGCTCCCGGCATCGGTGTGCAATCGGAGGTCATCACCCGTCCCTTAACTAATAGTGGGGTGCCTCCCATGCCTGGCTCGATCAGGCTGGTGCGCTCTGGGGCACCGGGGGTGTAGAGGGGACCCTCGGGATTAGCAGGTTGGGTTTCTGCTTTGCCATCGTAGCTAGCCCTCCGCGTTTTTCACATACCGATCGAAGAAATCGAGCGATCGCTGCATGGCAAGGGTGAAGTAATTCGAAAGATTGTGGTCGTCCCCCGGATATTCATAAAGCTCCGCTACGCCGTCCACGGCTTCGATCTGCTCATAAAGGATTCGCGAGAACTCCGCCGGGACGCTGGGATCGGCGGTGCCGTGGTGGAGTTGGACCGGCCCGGAGATCTCATCCAGATAGGAATTTGCTGAAAGCGGATCCCAGAACCTGGGATTCTCCTCCGGGGTGCCGTATATATCCATGAGAGTGGTGCGCAAGCTGCCCGGTCGTGGGGTGCGGGTCGGCCCGGGCGTTGCTCCGCCGCGAGTCCATCGCTGAAACAGGTCCGGATACGAGGCCACCACTCCAGCCCAAATGACGCCGGCCCGAATATCTTCCACGGCGACCATTGAGCGAAGGGCTATGAAGCCCCCCATCGAATGGCCCCACATGCCGATCCGATCAGGATCCGCATCCTCAAATCCCTTGATGGCAGCCACTGCATTGAGCACATCGATGGTGTAGTCGGGGGCGCCGTAGGCGCTGCGCGCCACACCTTCGGAGTTGTCATGTCCCCGATAGTCGGAGCGGAAAACGATATATCCGTTGCGCGCGAAGCCATCGACGTAGGCCACGTAGCGCTCGGTCGTTCGGTATTGATCGGGGGGAATGTAGCCGTGATTGAAAACCACCACCGGCCATCCGCTATCAGGCCGCTCCCCGAAGGGTACCGTTAGCAGAGCGAAGATCTTGAGTCCATCTGAACGGTAGGAGGCAATGTGCCGCTGGTAGTTAGCTCCGTTGGCCAGGGTTTCCTCAATCACGATTTCACTCCCGGGATATTCTCGCTGGCGGAGATAGTCGATCGACAGTGGGTGCGGGGCTGGCGTTGAGGTAGGGGTTGGAGTGTGGGTCGCCGTTGGGGCCGACGTTTGTGTAGCGGGTCGGGGGGTTTCGGTCGGAAGCGGTTCAGCAACAACACCCTGGTTGGTAGAACCCGCGCTGGCCGCCGGATTGGAGCAGGCGGTGAGCAGGACCAGCGCAAGGATCGCCAGGCGCGAAATGCGGGCCATGTGCATGATGGCCCGCATTCTACCTGCCCCGAAGTTCAGGCGCTGTTAGAGAATTGTGAACGTCCGTTCACTTCTTCGACCGGCGGATCATCAAGAAGCCCGTAATGAAGAATCCGACACCTGCCACGAGTGCCAGGATGCCAATACTCGATCCAACGGAGATTGGGGGGCCCTGCTCTGGAGGCAGAGCTTCTCGAGGTTCTCCGAACTGCGGCAGCACGACCTCTCCGATGACCGGCAGATTCACGGTGGGATTTCGCTCACAATCGAACATGCCAACCATGTTCGATAGGTCATGGATGTTCGAAACGTCCTTGAGCTGCGGATCGTAATCGAAGATCGGATCTACGGTCATCTCTTCTGGCGAGATCACAGTATTTAAGCGTGTGACATAGGGGAAGCTGGCCCTCAGATGTTGTAGAAGTGGGTGAATGACCGAAAGTTCCCGCGAGGGGGCCGCGTATTCGGTGATGAACCCCTGCCCGCCATATTCATCCGCCTGTTCGCCGAGCAGCTGACGGTAGTTCGTGCCCCCGAAGGGGAAAAATGTGATGTCCGTGTCCGGGATCTCTAGTTTGGCGTAGTTTGTTGGGTAGGCTTGCTTATCACCGAACACCCACACCATCACGCCCATATCGGGGGTGGCGGCCACCGCGGTCAGGCGAAGCGGGATCATGGGCTTGTCGGACGGATAGGTGATCTTGACCGGCTCTACATCCTGAGCTCCCTTGTCCGGTAGCAATCGCATGGCCAGGAAGGCGAATTTCTCGAAAACGTAAACGTCGATCAGCGGCTCCATTTCCACTGTGACCTGGTAGCCGTTGTCTCGGAGCCAATTCACGACCGCATCCGGATCGTCGGACCCTATGACATCGAATCCGTAGGGTCCCACAGCGCCGCTGGCAAAGACTGTCACGGTCCCCTCCGCAACCTCCGCGACTGCCATGAAACGAACATCCTGGAGCGCGCAGTCCGGTATCGGAGGCGGGATAAAGACGGGATCGGTTGCGACCTCGAGCTCAAAAAAAGCGGCCATGGCATCTTCGGGCACCTCAATATCCTCGGCGTCGATTGCCGCTGGCAGTGGCAGGATCCACGAAAAGTCTTCCGCAGAGCCGGTGTACTGGATCTGGATGTAGGCCGAGATCGTCCCGTCCCGGTTCTGCGTAAAGATGATCCGCTCCGCGTTTTGATCGACCGGAGAGTTGGTACAGAAGAATCCACCACAGGCCAGTGCGGCATGATGGATGGCAATTGCCAACGCCGCTGCGCCAAGTATTCCCAAAGCAAGAATCGGGATCGATTTCCTCACCATCGTCTGTGCTCCCTTCGCTGGTCGCATTCTGGTCTAGAGATTGGACGAGGTGGATAGGAAGATAGTTCCCGCACCAAGAAGGACCTGAGCCGAGAGAAGTCCTCGGACGCCGGGACCAAAGCGGATAACCGGCGAAAAACTGTACGGGGCCTGCAAATGCGCGCTTGGCGTTCGCCGCGACTGTAATCGCCGAATCTGGGGCCCGCGACCTTCTGGAGCAATCGGAAGAACAAGTTCGCGGGAACGTTTACAATGGAATTCGTGTGTGACACATCGCTGCGAGTAATCAGGTAGCCGTTCGGAGAAGAGAGAAATGAGCGCGGTTGACAGATTGAGGAGTGCGGAAGCTCGAATTGCTAGAAGCTGGGATGCAGCCGAGACAAAGCTTGGCGAGTACGGGGTGTTGATCGGTGGTGAATGGCTGAAAACCGGAGACGCGATCGAAGTGCACAGCCCCTACGATGATTCACTGGTCGCCATCGTGCACCGAGCTGGGCCCGAGGAGATTGAGGCCTCCATAGCGAAGGCGACGGAGGCTTTCAAGGTCACCCGCAAACTTCCGTCGTGGAGACGAGCCGAAGTCTTGGAATCCATCAGCAACGGGATCGCCAGCCGGCACGAGGAGTTCGCGCGCACGATCGCGCTGGAGGCCGGAAAGCCTATTCAAACCGCGCGCGCCGAAGTGGACCGTGCGATTTTTACGTTCAAGATCGCGGCCGAGGAATCGAAGCGCATTTACGGACAAGTCGTGCCTCTGGATTGGTTGCCCGGTACGGAAGGACGTATCGGGTATGTCCGCCGCGTCCCGCTAGGACCGGTGGTCGGGATATCCCCCTTTAACTTCCCGCTCAATCTGGTCGCTCATAAGGTGGCTCCCGCCTTAGCAGCGGGAAACCCGATCATGATGCGGCCGGCAAGCCAAACTCCGGTCAGCTCGCTCAAGCTGGCGGAGTTGGTCCTGGAGTCCGGTTGGCCAGAGGCCGGGATCGCGGTTGTACCCTGCACGACCCAAAACGCCAATCCGCTGGTGGAGGACAACCGCATCAAGATGCTGTCCTTCACCGGGAGCCCCGCGGTGGGATGGGCGCTTAAGGCGAGGGCAGGTATGAAGAAAGTGACCCTCGAGCTGGGCGGCAACGCGGGGGTGATCGTGCATCACGATGCCGATGTGGCATACGCGGCCCAACGTGTGGCTTGGGGTGGTTTCTCGTACGCCGGTCAATCCTGTATCTCGGTGCAGCGGATCTATGTGCACACGGACGTGTATGAGGGGTTTCTGGACGAACTCATCCCGCGCGTTCAGGCGCTCAAGCTGGGAGATCCGCTCGATGAAGCAACCGATGTCGGTCCGCTGATTGATGCCGGTGCGGCTGAGCGTATCGAAGCTTGGCTGGCAGAGGCGGTCTCTGGGGGAGCGGAAGTGCTGGTCGGGGGCAAGCGGGAGGGGACCTTATTCCAGCCCACGGTGCTGGCTTCGTTACGGGAGGACATGAGCATCTCCTGCCAGGAGGTCTTCGGCCCGGTCGTGGGGCTCTATGCCTACCAGGATGTTGACACGGCCATCCGCGCCGTAGACGATAGCGACTTTGGCCTGCAGGCCGGGCTATTCACGCGAGATGCCAAGCTGATCCGGAAGGCATTCAATGAAATCAATGTTGGCGGCCTCATGGTCAACGACGTCTCCACCTTCCGAGTGGATCACATGCCCTATGGTGGAGCCAAAATGTCGGGGGAAGGCCGTGAGGGTCTCCGCTACGCCATCGAAGCGATGACCGCTATGAAGCTGCTCATGATGAATGACCCCGAGCAGGGTCTCTGAGCATTTCGCGCAGAATCTCCACGCTGTACGGGACGTAAATCGGAGACGAGGGATTCAACTCCCCGGACCCGCAGCCGCCATCCGGCAAGTCCTGAGGAAGTTGGTTCAGTGGCTCATTACATTGTGAGGGCGAGGCCCATTCAAGAGTTGCTGCCCGAACTGCAGGAGCTTCTGGCTTCTGGGGAAATCGATGTCATGCGCCCGTTCGGAGGATCGTTGCAATACAGCTTGGAGAACGCCCGCCGGCAGGACAAGGACTGGGCGATCTGGGAAGAGGAAGACTACTGCACGCCTCCGCTCGCTCAGGAGCGAGCCGCCGTGCTCGATAGGTATTTCACCGATCTCACTGTTCAAAACGTATCGCGCGGAGAGGGATGGGAACAACTGGAAGAGCTTCCTCCGCTCTGGGATCGGCCGCAAGCAGAGCGTTAATGCCCTACCGTTAGGAGGGTCGGAGCGCCTGAGCCAGGTCGGCGATCAAATCATCGGTGCTCTCGATCCCGATCGAAAGTCGCACCAGGTTGTCCTTGATTCCGATTTCTTCTCGCTCCTCACTCGATAACTCGTAGTAAGACATCAACGCCGGCTGCTCGATGAGCGTTTCAACTCCGCCCAGGCTGGAGGCGATAAGCGGAATCTGGAGTGCATCGATGAAGCGGCTGGTGGCTTCGAGATCGCCGTCGAGCTCGAAACTCACGACTCCCCCGTACCCTTCCATCTGTTGGCGAGCTACTACGTGGTCCGGATGGGAGCGGAGTCCAGGATACCAGACCCGCTCCACACTTGGCTCCGCCTCTAGGAACTCCGCGACCTTCTGGGCGCTCTCGTTCTGTTGCGCTACGCGCAATGAAAGGGTCTTGAGCCCCCTTTGAATGAGGTAAGCAGTTTGCGGATCACACACCGCACCCAGCACCCAAAGATTCTGCCGAATCATCGCCATCAAAGATTCGGATCCGGCTACCACTCCCGCCAGGAGGTCGTTGTGCCCGCCAAGGTATTTGGTCGCCGAATCCACGACCAGGTCAATTCCAAATTCGAGAGGGCGCTGGTTGATCGGGGTGGCAAATGTGCTGTCGATCAGGGTCTTTACCTTATGCCTCTCAGCGATGGCCACCAGGCGCTTCAAATCCATAACGCGCAAATAAGGATTGGTGGGAGATTCAGACACGATCACCTTGGTGTTGGATCGGATTGCGCCTTCGAGCTGTTCCAGATCACCGGCCGGTACCACCGTACACTCGATGCGCCAGCGCTTGAGCAAGGTCAGGCAGAACTGCCTTGTCCGGCGGTATGAGTCGTCGGTGATCACAATGTGGTCACCCGCGTAGAGCAACGAAAGCAGCGCGGTGGTCACGGCAGCCATGCCGGATGAGAAAAGAACCGCCGCCTGGCCCGACTCGAGCGCCGACAATTTCGCCTCCACTGCGGAGACGGTCGGATTTCCGTAGCGACCGTACTCCACCCGGCCTTCTGCCAGGCCCCACATGCGGGCCTCCATGAATTGACGAAGATCAGACGTGTTCTCGAATGTGTAGGTCGCCGTTTCGAGGATGGGCAGCGTCAGTGCGTGGTGCGGGTACGGACGTACCTCGCCGGCATGCACCACTTCGGTTGCGAGCCGCAGGCCCTTACTCGAATTCTTCATCGCTCACCTCCTCCGCACAAGCCCTTGGTCAGTTCTGAGCATAGGCGGCATCCTGATGTCTAACTAGTCGTAAAAGAAATTGACCTCTGCCAGAGATCGGAGAGGTCACTACGTCTGCACGATCTCTCATCTTCCAGCTGCTGCTGCAGGAGTTGGCACCTTGCCGGAAATGACTCCGACTGGTTGCCGAGGCTTCACAGGGCCGGTCCCTCCACCTCTCTGGATAAGAGCGCCTAGATATTCGATTGTTGAAGGGGACGGTATCACAGAATAGCAGAACACGTCAAGGCAGGAACGGCTCCAGCTTTCCCATCTTTGCGAGGAAACCTAGTTGAAGGTAGAAGCACCGGATTCACCCGGATTTGTGCTGACCTCATCTGGGAGACTAGCAGCAGCATCAAATTCATGGGCGCTTGACATCCCTGCAATCCGTGATAATGTTTACGCTAAATCAGTACGCCTTAATAATTACGCGTCGACATGATCACCTACACGTTGATCCTTTCCCTTATTATCATTATTCGACTTCTCGTCCTTATTGAGGGCGATAGGCGAGTTTCGGTTGCGACGGTGTAGTGGACTAATCTCAGAACCTTGAAAGACACAAGCGCCTCCCAACCGGGAGGTGCTTTTTTTTGGGCAGTCGCAAAAGGAGTGAGGAAATGGCAAAACGACGAACGTATCCGAGCAAAGGGCCCGAATCTCCGGCCCCGCAACCCGATGAGGAACAGGCTGTGACTCCACCTAGCTCTGTTTCCCCCACCCATCAAACCGAGGCGGAGGAAATGACTCAGCAGGAAGTGGATGATCGCTCGACCCAGGAGGAGGACGGGGCAAGCGAGGCTCTAATGGAGAGCTACAACGGCTAGGATGCGTTCTCCCTCGGGATCGGAGCGCACACCCTAATGGCGAGAGACCTACGTCAACAGAGCCGCGCGATCACCGAAGGACCCAGCCGCGCGCCAGCTCGGGCCATGCTCAAAGCGGTCGGCTTTAGCGACGATGACCTACGTCGGCCGATTGTAGGAGTAGCCAATACGTGGACTGAGATCGGGCCCTGTAATTTCCATTTGCGGCGGCTGGCGGCGAAGGTGAAAGAAGGAATTCGGGCCGCCGGTGGAACGCCCATGGAATTCAACACCGTCTCGATCTCGGACGGGATCACCATGGGGGCGGAGGGGATGAAGGCCTCGCTGGTCAGTCGAGAAGTGATCGCTGACTCCATCGAGCTTGTTGCCCGCGGCAACATGTTTGACGCCCTGGTGGCCATCTCGGGCTGCGACAAAACCATCCCGGGGACCGTCATGGCATTAGCTCGTCTCGACTTGCCTGGCCTCATGCTGTATGGGGGCTCTATTGAGCCTGGGCGATATGAAGGACGAGACGTCACAATACAGGATGTCTTTGAAGCGGTGGGTGCCCATGCCACCGGCGCCATGTCAGATGCTGAACTTAAAGCGCTCGAAGACGTTGCTTGTCCTGGCGCGGGAGCTTGCGGCGGCCAATTCACTGCCAACACGATGGCCGCCGTATGCGAGTTCCTCGGGATTTCCGCCATGGGGAGCGCAAGCGTGCCGGCCACGCACGAGCAAAAGGACGAGGTGGCCTTCGCTGCCGGAGAATTGGTTATGGATTTATTGGAGCGTGATCTCCGCCCACGCCAGATCATTACTCGCGAGGCGCTGGAAAACGCGATCGCGTCGGTGGCTGCGACGGGTGGATCCACCAACGCAGTTTTGCACCTCTTCGCCATCGCCAACGAGGTCGGGGTGGAGCTCGAGATGGATGACTTCGATCGCATCAGTAAAAGTACGCCCCTGCTGGCTGATCTGAAGCCCGGTGGTCAGTTTGTCGCGACGGATGTATACGAGGCCGGGGGTTGGCAGCTGGTTGCAAATCGGCTGGTCGAAGCTGGAATTCTTCACACCGATGCGATCACGGTGACGGGAAAGACGATTGGAGAAGAGGCCAGCGCAGCGCGGGAGACAGCAGGGCAGAAAGTTGTACGGCCATTAAGTGACCCAATTAGCCCAAACGGGGGACTCGCGATCCTGAGAGGGAACCTGGCTCCGGAGGGCTGCGTGGTCAAGATAGCCGGCAACAGTATGACTTACCACAGGGGCCCAGCCCGGGTCTTCGACTCAGAAGAATCGGCCTTTGAAGCAGTCCAGTCCGGAAACGTGAAGAAGGGCGATGTCGTAATCATTCGATATGAAGGACCGGTGGGCGGCCCGGGAATGCGCGAGATGCTAGGGGTCACGGCGGCCATTGTCGGGGCCGGACTGGGAGATTCGGTTGCCTTACTGACCGATGGCCGCTTCTCAGGTGCAACTCACGGCCTAATGGCCGGGCACGTCGCTCCCGAAGCAGCACGAGGCGGCCCGATCGCCGCGCTGCAAGACGGGGATGAGATTGTCATCAATGTGGAGGACCGCCGAATCGACGTTGAACTGTCGCAAAAGGAGTTACAGGCGCGCCTGGCCGGATGGCAGGCGCGCGAACCTCGCTATAAAAGGGGCGTGATGGCCAAGTATGCCAAGCTGGTCTCGTCGGCCTCTCGCGGGGCGGTCTGCGCTTAGCGCTTTAATCCACGAAGGAATTATCGCTTATCTGAGATTTGCCAGAGGAGAAGATCATGGAGCGAAAGGGATCACAAATTATCTGGGAGGTGCTGACGCAAGAAGGCGTCGAAGTTGTCTTCGGCTACCCGGGAGGCGCCATCCTGCCAACCTACGATGCGATGCTTGATTATCCGGTGCGGCATGTTTTGGTGCGGCACGAACAAGGTGCGGCCCATATGGCAGACGGGTATGCTCGCGCCTCCGGCCGAGTTGGAGTCGCCATGGCGACCTCCGGGCCAGGCGCGACCAACCTGGTTACAGGAATTGCTACCGCGATGATGGATTCATCTCCGATCGTCTGCATCACCGGTCAAGTCCCCTCCGCGGCGATCGGCAGCGACGCATTTCAGGAGACCGACGTAACCGGAGTCACGCTCCCAATAACAAAGCACAACTATCTCGTCACGGACGTGGAGGACATCGGCCCCGCCATGCGGGAAGCCTTTTATGTGGCC
>JAPUGV010000256.1 GCA_027298025.1 Chloroflexota bacterium
TCTCCCTTTTCTGGAGCGTGGTCCTCACCGTTGTGGGGCTGTATCTGCTGCTGGCGCTGGCCGTCCCCTACCTCTCCATGTTTATCACGGGCCGAGACGCGCCGCTGCCGGTGCCCAGCGCGCTGATGGCTATCTACCTGATGCTCATCTTGGTCGGGGTGGTGGTGTACCTGGCGGCCGATGACGCCCGCCTGCGTGAGTTCTGGGCTCCCGTTCAGAGCTTCCTGCGCGGTCCGGAGGGGATCGAGACAAGAGGGGATCGGGTGCTCAACATCACACGCTGGGTCGTGCTGGCGGCGCTTCCGCTCCTGGCTTTCGGGGTTGTCTACCAGAGCTCCGTGCCGTCTACGCAGGCGCCCGTCTCATTGAGAATCGCGCACCCCACCATTCCATTCGAATTCCAGGACCTGGTTAATCCTTATCGCAACCCGGACGGTACGATCGATGCGGCGGTGTACGACGAGGGACAACTTCTCTTTCAGACCAACTGTCGGCCCTGTCACGGCACGCCGGCCAACGGCGAGGGGCCGATGGCCTATGGGTTCCGTCTCAGGCCCGCTAATTTCCGATCGGAGGATACGATCGCCACCGTGATTGAGGCCTACGCATTCTGGCGTATTCGGGAGGGCGGCATCGGCTTGCCCAATGCGGGCAGCCCCTGGGACTCGGCCATGCCGGCCTGGAAGGATGAGCTCTCCGACGACCAGATTTGGAGGATCATCGCAGCCGAATATCAGACTGCGGGTGTGGAGCCTCGGCGGCCGGAGAGGGCGCCTGGTGAATAGCGGGGATCCGTTGGCTGGCAACCACACGGGAGTCGGCCCAGGCGGGAGGTCCGGGCCGCGCCTCCTATATCTGCCCGGGGCTTGGGCGCTCACTGCAGTGCTCATGATCGCGCTTTACACTGCACTTTCCGCATCTGCTCAGGGCGAAATTGATGGGCAAGCCATCTATGGAGAGCGCTGCGCCTTCTGTCATGGCGATCAAGGCGATGGGAACGGTCCGGTGGCGCGCTATCTCAATCCACGTCCTCGGGATTTTACCGCCGGGCAGTTCAAATTCCGCACGACAGCTTCTGGGGAACTACCGCTGCGTCAGGACGTGATCGATATCGTGAAATCGGGCGTGCGCGGCACCGCCATGCCCCGCTGGGAAGGGGTGCTTTCCGACGCCGAAATTGAAGCCGTGGTGGACTACGTGACACAGTCCTTCGTTCCGTTCTGGGGCACCTATGACCCTCCGGTCATCGAAATTCCGAACCCGCCAAGGGTTACGAGCAGCAGCATAGAGCGGGGCGAACAGCTCTATCAGGAGCTTCAATGCTGGAAGTGCCACGGCGACGTGGGCCGGGCGGACGGTGACTCGGCGCTCACCCTGACGGACGATTCGGACTACCCCATCCGGCCAGCCGATCTGACGAAGGCCTGGCGCTACAAGGGCGGAAGCGAGCTGGTCGACATTTATACACGCTTGGCGACCGGCTTGGATGGCTCGCCGATGCCTTCCTTCTATGAGGTGATTGTGGATGGCGAGGTAATCGTGGACGACGATCGGTGGGCGCTGGCGGCCTACGTGCGATCGCTGCAGAGTGGCGAGCCGACCGAACAGAGCGTTGTGGTCGCCGAGTTTGTGGACGGCGGGCTGCCCGGCAGCGTGGATGACGCAGCATGGGAAGCGGCGGAACCGACGTCCTTCTTCCTGACGGGACAGGTCATCGCCGGCCCGCGGTGGCAGACTCCGGGAGTCGATGCCGTCACCGTGCGGGCCCTGTACAACCCAACCGACCTGGCCATGCTCATCGAGTGGAACGACGCGACTCAGGATGCAGCATCCGGCGGTCTCGAGGAAGAGCAAGTAGGGGAAACCTACATCAATCTTGAGTCCTTTTTGGGCGAAGGCCCCTATGCTGACGGTTTGGCAGTTCAGTTCCCTGCTTCAATCCCAGAAGGTGTGGCGAAACCTTACTTCGCTTGGGGGCAACCCGGGCAACCGGTCAACGTGTGGCTGTGGCGTGCCGATGAGGGGGCGCATGAGTTCACCGGAACGGGGTTGCAGGGCGGGCTGACCGCCCAGGCTGAATCCAATGTTGAGGCCCTGGTCGAGTATGCGGAGGGGCACTACCGCTTGTTATTGACGAGACCCTTGAACACCGACGATCCGGAAGACATCGAACTGCGGCCGGGCGAATTTATTCCGATCGCATTCCAGGCCTGGGAGGGCTCCAATGGCGAAGTCGGCACACGGATGGCGTTGTCCTCATGGTATAGCCTCGTGCTAGCGGAATCGACATCGACCTCCGCCCTGCTTTATGCGGCACTGGCTGCGGTGGTCGTGGTGGCCTTCGAGGTCGTGATCATGAGGCGCATTCGACCTTGACGAATCTTTCGGCGCTATCTATCCTATGGCCTGTGATAAGTGGAGGAGAACCAGAATGAAATCAGCCAGACCGTATTGGCTCCTAGCGCTGCCGCTAGTCGTCGTGCTCGCCGCCTGCGGTGGCGGAGGTGAGGAACCCCCCGCCGCCGGCGGGGAGGAAGGCCCCGGATCACCTGGGGGTCAACCTACTGGGGGAAGCACCGTCTCCGGTGTAGTGAATTTCACCGGAACGGCGCCGGATCCGGAGCCGATACTGATGGACGCCGAGCCGATCTGCCAGGAGCAGTTTCCCGATGGCGTATTCACCGAGACGGTTGTAATCAACGACAACGGAACGCTCCAGAATGTGTTCCTCTCTGTCACAGAAGGGCTTCCGGATCAGGTGTGGGAAGTACCATCCGATGCCGTCCTGCTCGACCAAAAGGGCTGTCGCTATTTCCCACACGTACTTGGAGTGCAGGCCGACCAGGACATCGTAATTCGCAACAGCGACGGAATTCTGCACAACATCCATCCCATGCCGACGCTCAACCGCCCCTTCAACATCGGCCAGCCGGTCGAGATGGACACAACCAGACAATTCCCGACCCCCGAGATTATGATCCCGGTCGAATGTGACGTGCATGACTGGATGATGGGCTATGTGGGCGTTGTTGATCACCCCTTCTTCGCGGTGACGGGCAGTGACGGAAGCTTCGAGATCTCGGGACTGCCCGCCGGCGATTACGTGATTGAGGCCTGGCACGAGCTTTATGGCACGCAGACTCTGTCCGTCTCGATCCCGGAAGGCGGGACGGAGCAGATCGAGTTTACGTACGAAGGTGCCTAGCCTCCAAAGAGAAGGCTCAAAGATTTCGCAGCACACGGCAGTTTCCAGCAGATCGGTTAGTCCTTCTGGGGCTCCCCTCAGGAAGGCGTTCGTGACGAGTTCCAATACGGAGGGTGAATGGGCGGACTAGTTCCGGGTCTCTCGACGATTGCCGGCCCGATCGACCAATTGTTCATGGTCGTGCTCATCCTAACCGGCATCGCCTTCTTTTTGGTCGAAGGGATCTTGATCTACTTCTTGGTCCGCTACCGCTACCGCGAGGGCCGCAAGGCAAAGTTTGTCCACGGCAACCGCAGGGTGGAAATACTTTGGACCGTCATTCCGGGGCTGATGCTTTTCGGATTGGCCGTCTTCCAATATGACACCTGGACGAAGGCGAAAATCGATTTTCCGTCTGAGGCGGTCTCCGAGGTCATCGCGGTCTCTGCCAACCAGTTCGAGTGGAAGGCCACCTACGCCGGCGAGGACGGCAAATTGGGCACCGAGGATGACATCCAGGCGCCAATCAACGTGCTGCACTTTCCCGTTGGCAGACCCATTATCGTGGAGCTACAGTCGACAGACGTGCTTCACAGCTTCTTCATCCCAGTGCTGCGCGTCAAGCAAGACGCCGTTCCAGGTAGACCCTCGCGGGTATGGTTCCAGGCGATTGCAGAAGGCGAGTACGAGCTTGCGTGTGCCGAACTCTGCGGCCTGGGGCACTATCGTATGCGCGGGTTCGTGACGCTTGAAAGCCAAGAGAAGTTCGAGGCCTGGCTGGAAGAAGTGGCCGCCCGACGCTAAAGGAAACCGATGACCGAAACGGCTGAATTGAGTTTCGTGCGGCGCTACGTCTTTTCGACCGATCACAAAGTGATCGGGAAGCAGTTCCTCTTTACCGCCATGGGATTCTTCACCCTCGGCGGCATCCTGGCGCTGCTCATGCGGACCCAACTCGCCTGGCCGTGGCAGGAAATCCCCGTGATCGGAAAGCTGCTTTTTGGGAGCGGCGGCAACATCCTTCCACCCGAAACGTACCCGGCGTTAGTCACCATGCACGGGACGATCATGATCTTCTTTTTCATTATCCCCATCCTGTCCGGCGCGCTGGGGAATTTCCTTATCCCCCTGATGATCGGCGCCAAGGACATGGCCTTCCCGCGCCTGAATCTATTCTCCTACTGGGTGATGGTGCCCGCCTTCATAGTCATGCTGGCCAGCTTCTTTGTCGCGACCGGACCCGCGGCGGCGGGATGGACCTCTTACGTGCCGCTCAGCATCCTGAAAGACGCCATCCCTGGCTCCGAGATGGGCCAGACGCTTTGGGTGCTCAGCATGATGTTGGTGGGCACTTCCTCCATCTTGGGAGCCATCAACTACATCACCACCATCGTGATGCTTCGGGCGCCGGGCATGGACATGTTCCGGCTTCCCATGACGATCTGGGCGCTCTTCGTGACCGCCATTCTGGCGACGTTCGCCACTCCCGTACTCACCGCCGCGCTGATCCTAATGTTCCTGGATCGCACAATCGGAACGTTGTTCTTTGCCGCGGGCGAGGGACAAGTCATCCTGTGGCAGCACTTGTTCTGGTTCTACTCCCATCCGGCGGTCTACATCATGATCCTGCCCGCCATGGGCGTGGCCTCCGACATTATCTCTACCTTTTCGCGCAAACCGCTTTTCGGCTACAAGCCTATGGTCTACTCGATCATGGCCATTGCGGCGCTGGGCTTTACCGTGTGGGGGCATCACATGTTCGTCAGCGGCATGAACCCCCTGTTGGGATTGACTTTCATGACCTCGACCATGCTGATCGCATTGCCCTCGGCGATCAAGACCTTCAACTGGCTCGGTACACTCTGGGGCGGCAACCTGCAGCTTAGGGCGCCGATGTTGAACGCGCTGGCCTTCGTCTCGACCTTTGTCATCGGGGGGCTGAGCGGAATTTTTTCCGCCGCCACACCCGTAGATATCTTCCTGCACGACACGTACTGGATCGTGGGTCACATCCATTACGTGCTCTTTGGAGGTAGCCTATTTGGAGTGTTCGCGGGAGTGCAGTACTGGTTCCCCAAGATGTTTGGCCGCATGATGAGCGACGGGTGGGGACGGATTCACTTCATCTTGACCTTCGTGACCTTCAACCTTATTTTTCTCCCCATGTTCGTCCTCGGAGGTTATGGAATGCCGCGCCGCATCGCCGATCCGTACGTGTATGAGATGTTCACCAACTTACAGGGCTTGAATCAATTCATGACCTATGCCCTCTACGTCCTGGCGCTCTCGCAGTTTATCCTCGCTGGAAATTTCTTCTACAGCCTATTCCGGGGTAAGGTGGCGGGAAAGAATCCCTGGAAAGCAAACACCCTCGAGTGGACCTTGGATTCTCCGCCGCCGCACGAGAACTTCGAGCATATCCCGACCGTATACCGCGGTCCTTACGAATACAGCTCTCCGCTCGTATCGGCGGACTGGCTTGCTCAGGATCAATATCTGGACGGTACCAAGCCACCCGAAGTTATGCCTGCGCCGGCCGTAAGCCCGGCGGCGGGGGACTAGCCCCTTTCAATGACTACCGCCGACCACGCCGCCTCCAACCCGCTCCCCGGCGTCAGCACCACGAAATTTGCCTTTTGGCTGTTCCTGGCCTCGGAAGTTTTGTTTTTCGCGGGCCTGATCTCGGCCTACGTGCTGATGCGGATTGTCTCGCCCTCCTGGCCAGATGTCTCGGAGCTGCTCAACATCCCGCTGGTAGCTGCGAACACCTCGATCCTGCTCGTCAGCAGCGTGACGATGGTTTACGCCCTGGCCTCCATTGAAGCGGGGGATCAGTCCAAGCTGCGGCGTTTCCTGATCGCCACGGCCGTGCTGGGGACGATCTTTGTCAGCATTCAGGCGGTCGAGTGGGTTCAGCTCATCGGCGAGGGAGTATCTGTCAGCAACAACGTGTTTGGATCGACGTTCTACGTCCTCACGGGGTTTCATGGTTTGCACGTTTTGATTGGTATCCTCTTCCTGTTCTTGACCGTCTATCGAGCGTTCCGCGGACGTTATACCCGGACCGAGCATGGTGGCGTCGAGCTGATGGGGCTCTACTGGCACTTCGTCGATATCGTGTGGATCTTTCTCTTTACTATCATTTACCTTGTCTAGCCGGAGGAGAGCAAGTTGAGCGAGCAGAGCCAAGCCACCGTACCCAAACCAAGGTACTTAGCAGTATTCGCGGGACTGGCAGTCCTGACCGCCGTCGAAGTGGGTCTCGTCTTCACAGGCGCCGCTCAGTCGGTACAGGTCGTGCTGCTGATCGCGCTTGCCTTTAGCAAAGCCACGCTGGTGGCGCTGTACTACATGCATCTCAAATTCGAAGGTCCCCTAATCCGGATCATCGCCGCGGTGCCCATCCTCCTGCTGCTCCTTGTCATCATGATCCCGATCTTCGATGTGTGGATATTTGGTTAGTCCTCCTCTGGTGCACTTGTAAGCAACGGGGAGCGGAGCCGAGGCTCCAACTAAGCGTAGCAGCCGGGACCCAGACTCAAATCAATATCAGTATCTCCCCTGAGCTGTCCTGTCTTATGCGCGGCTTAGGAAAGGGCAAGATGAAGAAGCACCTCGATCGAAAATATATATTCAATAGGAGAGAAGGATGGCCGATCAAGAAGTAGCACTGGAGCAAGCCCCGGTCCGTGAATGGCAGACCGGGCCCGTCTATCGGAAGGCAGTGATCCCCACTGACAACTCGGAGCTATGCCATGCGGGGATTGATTGGGGAGTCGAATTCGCCCGGAAGTGGGGGACCGTCCTGGTCGGCAACCACGTTTACGCCGCACGACT
>JAPUGV010000257.1 GCA_027298025.1 Chloroflexota bacterium
CACCCGGCCTGATTTACAATGGTGGCGGTCCGCGGCAACTGCAGAAGGAGATATCATGCCGACCTACATCATGCTTAGCAACCTAACGGATGCCGGTGCCAGAACGGTTTCCAAGAAACCCAAGCGCATCCAGGAGGTCAATACAGAGCTGGAGAAAGCCGGGGTAAAGGTCATCGCGCAGTATGCGACGCTGGGGCCCTACGATTTCGTTAATGTCGTGGAAGCAGACAGTAACGCCACGATTGCCAAAGCCTCTGTGAAGCTCGCTGCTAGAGGATCGATCAGGATCACCACGCTGGCGGCAGTCGATATCGAGGAATTCATCAGCTCGCTGGCCGAGTAGGCACAAGCCGCTCATTCCTTTTCGGGTCCTAGCGCGCAAGCCGAACAAACGTTAATGCGGAGCGTTCCGTAAGCTCCGCATTCTCCTTAGAGGAAGAGAGATGGAGCTACAAATCGTTAAGATCGACAAGCCAGACGAGGTCAACCTGATCCTGGGGCAATCCCACTTCATTAAGACCGTTGAGGATCTTCAGGAGGCCCTAGTCACCGCAGTGCCTGGCATCGAGTACGGGCTGGCCTTCTGTGAGGCCTCGGGACCCGCACTTGTACGCGCGGCAGGAACTTCCGATGAGCTCACGGAACTGGCGAAGGCCAATGCGCTGGCGCTCTCGGCAGGACATGTGTTTATCATTTTTCTGGGAAACGCCTTTCCAATCAATGTGCTCAACGCGGTAAAGAACGTCCCCGAGGTCTGCCGGATTTACTGTGCCACGGCTAATCCGGTGGAGGTGGTCGTGGTGGAGACAGAGCAAGGTCGTGGCGTGCTGGGAGTGGTAGACGGAGACAAGACGAAAGGGATCGAAACCGAGCAGGATGCGAAACAGCGTCGCGCCTTCCTGCGGCAGATCGGCTATAAGGTAGGGTAGTGATTTTTAGGCGTTCCGGGGATCGAGCCACAGAGACACGCGAAGTCACAGAACAGGTCGATTCGATCCTTGGCTCCGGCGTGGCCTGGCAAGGTACGCTGACCGGAACGGGAGGTATCCGCATCGACGGCGCCTTCGATGGTGAGATTGCACTGCGTGGGCTGGTGGTCATCGGAGAGCAGGGACGCGTCACCTGCAAGCATATTCGAGCCGCCACCGTCATTGTTGCTGGCTCGGTGAAGGGCGATATCACGGCCGGTAAAGTCGAGATCGCGAGGACCGGCCGAGTGTGGGGGGATGTCGTGACCACCAGTTTCTCGACCGAGGAGGGCGCTTTCCTGCGCGGCAAGATCACGATGGAGGAACAGGTTGACTTGGGCCTGGGGCCCTCGGCTGAGGCAGAGGGAGAAGGTGAGCAAGCAGGTGAGAACTAGGTCGAAATCCGAAAGGGGCCAGTCTTTGCCGCGGTCTTTTCTAGTTAAGCCAGCGGATTCGCAGTCTGGGGCTAAGGAGACTGTTCAAACTGAATCAGCCATGAGCCCAGGTACGGCTCGTCTCCTTGGCCTTCGCACTCATGAGCCGCAAGATGGGTGACCGGCTGCAGAGAGTCGGCCAGCTGCAAGGTGTAGGTAACACCCTCCGTCATCGCAAAATCCCCGTACCCCAGGCCCAACTCAGGCTTCAGGCCGGTGAAGAAGTGATCCTGACCTGTGTCCCATACAACGATCACTTCCTGGCCCGGTACCGATCCTTGAGCCGCGTTGAGCACCACGACCTGTATCAATGGCTCTGATAGCAGCGGATCGCAGATCTGCTCTCGAGAGGTCAGCAGAAAGGCCGCTCCGGGTATTGCGGTAGGTCTACGGGTCGGACTCGGACGCGGGGTATTGGAAGGAGTTGGGGAAACCGATACCGTAGGCACGGGAGTACGGATTGGGCCCTGGCTGAGGGCGCTCGCAAGTTGCGAGAGTGCGCTAGCTTCCGTGTCCGCAAGACCGGCCGCTAGGCGCTGCTGAGCGAGGGCAGCCAGCTCTGTCGCAGTATCGAGATCGGGAAATAGCGCCAAGCGGGTCCGGGCACGCAGCAGATCCCCACCACTGGCGTAGGCCGAGGCGATCAATGCCAAATAGTCGCCCCGGAAGTCGGCACGCAAGGAATAGGGTGCAGTTTCAACGTACTCAACCGGGCTTATCAGCCAGGCATAGTACAGTCCCACTGCCAACCCTATGCCAAATCCCAGTATGAGGAACAGCCGGCGACTCATGGAGGTCCGATACCTGCTGGTTGCGGCAGCGCACGGAGCACGATGGCCAACGCATTGAGCCGCTCCAGATCTGCCCTACTGAAGTCATTATCTAGCGCGTAGTCGATAGCTTGAGTGACGTATTCATCAAGTGCTTGAGGACCGAGGGCCGCCAACCGGACCTGCGCCAGCGTCAGGTCCTGATCCGAGGCGTAGGATTCTGACACCATGAGAACGTAGTCCGTGCGGTAGTCTATGCTGAGCGAATCGAGACTGGTATCTATATATTCGACGGGGCGCACGAGCCAGCCATATACCAATGCAATCAAGGCGCCAAAGACGAGACCAAGGATCAGTGAGGCTAGTTTGTTTTGCATGTGCTCAAACACGTACGACCCTGGCCCCTTGAACGTGCGGTCGAATGGGGTCAGGGTCGCCTATGCTATAATCGCCCGATGCCGAAGGTGGGAGTCGAACCCACACTCCCGAAGGAACGCGATTTTGAGTCGCGCGCGTCTGCCAGTTCCGCCACTTCGGCCTGAGGGCAGTATATTCAAAGGCCCACGACCGGTCAACATTCCCCGCTGCTTGAGTCCGCAAGAGTGTACTAATCTGACCCCCCAAGAGGCCGCTCGCGAGAGCAAGACCATTCGAATGTGGATGATTTCATAGTGCGATGCGTTTAGGGATCATCGGGCTCCCGGGCGCTGGTAAGACCTCCATTTTCAACGCTCTCACAGGTTCTGACCTCTCCGTTGGGGGTCACGTCTCGCACGTCGAAGTTCATACAGGTGTGGCGGACATCCCTGACCCACGGCTGGAGAGCTTAAGCTCACTTTATCAGCCACGCAAGACCACCCGTGCTCAGATTACCTTCGGCGACGTAGCAGGAATGGGCGAGGATGGGAGCCTATCGGGAGAGCTGCTCAATCAACTAGCGCAATGGGACGGGTACCTGGCCATCCTGCGTGCCTTTGAAGATCCGCTGACCGCAGCGCCTCCCGCTCCAGAGCAGGACCTTCAGGCGATGGAGGCGGAGTTCTTGCTCAACGACTTAGTACGTGTCGAAGCGCAGCTCAAGCGCCTGGCGGAAGATCGGCAAAAGGGCGCGCGCGAGCTTACGGAACTGAATCAAGAAGCCGACCTCTTTCAACGGCTCGACCAGACTCTCCAGGCAGATCGACCCTTACGAGACCAGGGTCTCGAAGACGCAGAACGCGAGCTTCTGCAAGGTTTTGGTTTGATAACAACCAAGCCGCTGTTACTCGTGCAGAATCTTGAGGAAGGGAAAGACGCATGGCCGCTCGCCACCGATCTGCCCTCCTTCTCAATATATGGAAAACTGGAGGCGGAACTTGTCCAACTTCCGGCTGAGGAAGCGGCAGGGTTCCGAAAGGAATTTGGGATCGCGCAGGCCGGAAACGAGGGCCTCATGGTAGCCGGTCTTGACCTATTGGAGCAAATTCGGTTCTATACGGTGAGCGAATCGGAAGTCAAGGCCTGGCTGCTTCCGAAGGGCGGCACGGCCCTGCAGGCCGCCGATACGATCCACAGCGATATGGCCAGGGGCTTCATCCGGGCCGAAGTGATCCAGGGAGATGAATTAGTCAAGTTTGGAGGTCTATCCGAAGCGCGCGGAGCTGGAAAACTGCGCGTGGAAGGAAGAGAGTACACGCCGAACGACGGAGAGGTAATTCACATCCGCTTCAATGTGTGAGCCTAAGCGAGCACATGCTGGACCGGAGCCGAAACAGACACTGAACGAGGAGAGGATTGATGTCAAGCGAAGAGTATGCACAAGAACGCTGGAGCCTGGATGAGCTGTTTCCAGCACTCGATTCAACCGAAATCGAGGATGCGATCAAGGCCCTGGAGGCTCAAATCGCGAGCTTTGAGGAGCTTCGGGACCGTCTGTCTGCCGAACTGGACCCGGAGACTTTCGCAGAGGCTTTGGACAAGTACGACCAGATGTCCCGGTTGATATCGCGACTGTCGGCCTACGCGCATTTCAAATTTACGGAAGATACGCAGGACCAGGCGGCCCACACCTTCCAGGCCCGCACCCATCAGCTCGGGGCGGAGCTGGACAACCGCACTATGTTTTTCAAACTGTGGTGGAAAGCTCTGGAGGACGACGGAGCCGAGGCGCTGATGGGAGCCGCCGGGGATTACCGTTACTGGTTGGAAGCTTTGCGGTTAGAGAAGCCGTACACCCTGAGTGAGCCTGAAGAGAAAGTGATCAACATCAAGGATGTCAACGGATCTGCGGCACTCAGAACTCTCTATGACTCCATTACCAATCGCTATACATTCCCCCTGGAAGTGAACGGTGAAGTCAAGGATCTCACGCGCGGTGAGCTTATGGTGTACGTCAAGAGCCCGGAGGCGGCTGTGCGCGCGGCGGCCTATCAGTCGCTCTTCAAGGTTTATGAAAAGGACGTTCCTATCCTCGGCCAGATCTACCAATATCGAGCGAGGGATTGGTCCAGCGAGAACGTTCGACTTCGAGAGTATTCTTCCCCGATCGCGGTGCGAAACCTTAACAATGACCTCCCCGATGATCTAGTCGATATGATGCTGGAGATCAGCAAGGAAAACGCGATTCTGTATCAACGTTACTTCCGGCTTAAGGCCAAGTGGATGGGGATGGACAAACTGCAGCGATATGACGTCTACGCTCCGGTCGTGAAGACAGAGAAGACCTATTCGTTTGCCGAATCGGCTGAGGTCGTGTTAGCGAGTTTTAACAAGTTCGAGCCGAAGGTTGCGGAGCTGGCTCGCAAGCTCTTCGATGAGCATCACATCGATAGCGAGGTGAGGTCCGGCAAGATGACTGGCGCCTATTGTTCGACGGTCGAACCGGACCTAACCCCATGGGTCATGCAGAACTTCCAGGGGCGCCCGGACGACGTGGCAACAATGGCCCACGAACTTGGCCACGCCATCCATTCACTCCTGGCCGCCGACCACTCTGCACTGACCCAGGGCTCATCCCTGCCGCTGGCGGAGACCGCCTCCACCTTTAGTGAAATGCTGCTGATGGATGAATTGCTGGAGCGGGACCCGGACCCGGAGGTAAGGCGCGATCTACTTTTCCGTCAGATGGATGACTCATTTGCTACGATTCAACGCCAGGCTTTCTTCGCCATGTTTGAGAAGACCGCCTTCGAGCTCATTGAGAGCGGGGCTTCGGTTGACGATCTCACCTCTGCCTACTGGGAGAATCTTAAGGCCCAGTTCGGAGATTCGCTCGAACTGAATGACGAATTCAAGTATGAGTGGAGCATGATCCCCCACTTCCACATGGCTCCGTTTTATGTGTACGCGTATGCTTTTGGGCAATTGCTCGTGCTGTCGCTGTACAAGCAATATCGAGAAGAGGGGGATTCATTTAAGCCTCGCTACCTGGAGATCCTGTCGGCGGGTGGATCGGATTCGCCGGTTCGGATCCTGGACCGGGCGGGAATTGATGTAACGTCGCGCGATTTCTGGAACGGAGGGTTCCAAGTAGTGGAAGAAGCCCTGCAGCAGCTGGAAGCGATGCCCGTCGTAACCTGATTTTGGGGCACGCGCGGATCACATACCCTGGGATAGCGAATCGAATGAATGAAAGTGGAACGCGCCAGTTCACTTAAGACTTTGCCGCGCTCTGCCCTTGAGCTTGCGGATTGGGACTGGGAGGAGATCGAGGCTCACTACCTAGATCTGCACGGTCAAACGCTCGATGCCGGGACGGTTGCGGAGTGGCTGACGGCCTGGTCCCGTCTCAGAGAGTTGGTGCAGGAAGCGCTCGATCGGCTCTATGTGGACAAGACCCTCGACACTGCAGATGAGGCACGTGCGGCGCGCTATAACACCTACCTCGAGCAGATCTTTACGCCTTCGGAAGAGCGCGAACAAAGGCTAAAAGAGATGCTGCTGGAGTCCGGCTTGGAACCGGAGGGTTTTGCAATTCCACTGCGCAACCTTCGAACGCAGGCCCAACTCTTCCGGGAGCCCAACCTATCCCTGCTGGAGCAGGAAAAGAAGTTGGGGTCGGAATACGACAAGATCATCGGGTCGCAAACGGTCGAATGGAAGGGAGAAACAATCACCCTCCCGCGCCTATTTCGAGAACTCGAGCAGCCTGACCGGAGCACGCGGGAAAAGGCATGGAGGCTCGCAATGGGCCGCTACCAGGCCGACCGATCGGCGATAAACGATGTGTGGGTGCGCCTGCATAGACTAAGAAACGAAATCGCGGCCAATGCCGACCAGCCGGACTACCGCGCCTATCGCTGGCAACAGCTTCTACGCCTGGAATATACGCCGGACGATTGCATGGAATTCCATGCGGCGATCGATTCGGTCGTTGTGCCTGCGGCAGCGAGGATCTTGGAGAAAAGGCGGGAGGTCCTGCAGCTGGAGGCTTTGCGCCCATGGGATCTGCAAGTGGACAAGTTCGGTAGAGAACCGCTTGAGCCGTTTTCCACGGTCGAGGAGCTGATCCGCAAGACATCCAACATTTTTCATGCGGTGGATCCGGCGATTGGCGGTTATTTCGATAAGATGGATTCCGAGGGGCTTCTTAATCTCGATAACACAGAGGGGAAAGCTCCCGGCGGCTACGCGGAGTTCTTCCTTGCCATTAGGCGGCCTTTCATCTTCATGAACGCAGTGGGCACCGCAGGGGACGTAGAGACGCTCCTGCACGAGGGCGGCCACGCTTTCCATGTGTTCGAATGCGCCCACCTTCCCTACGTCCAGCAGCTAACAATACCTTTTGAATTCGCAGAAGTGGCTTCGATGTCGATGGAGTTGCTATCGGCCCCGTACCTGACAGCCGCCAATGGCGGTTTCTATACAGAGGCGGAAGCCGCGCGCGCCCGCATCAAGCATCTTGAGGCTATCGTTCTGTTCTGGCCCTATATGGCGGTCGTGGATGCTTTTCAACATTGGGTATACCTGAATCCGCAATCGTCTGTAGATCCCGATGCCTGCGATGCACAATGGGCGCTGCTCTGGGATCGGTTCATGAACGGGGCGGATTGGAGCGGTTTGGAACAGGAAAAGATGACCGGCTGGCATCGCAAGCTGCATCTATACCATCATCCGTTCTATTATGTTGACTACGGGTTGGCCCAGCTTGGCGCAGTTCAGATATGGAAAAACGCCATGGATAACCAGGCGAGAGCTGTGAAACAGTATCGGAGGGCGCTGGCGCTGGGCGGAACCGTTTCTCTGACTGAGCTTTATCAGCAAGCGGGCGCGGTGCTGGCCTTCGATGCGGGGACGCTGGGTGAAGCGGTATCCCTGATCGAATCTACTCTCGAGCATCTAGAGGCTAGCTGACATCCCAAAACTGCCCTCCTCAGGACTTTGGCGAGGTCAGCCTTCGAATTGCATACGGATATCTGGGGCCTCAATGGAGCAGGGGACGGATCTGGCCCAAGCAATGAGTTGAGCAGCGGAGAGGGTGGGATTCGAACCCACGGTAGCCACGAAGGCTACAACGGTTTTCGAGACCGTCCCGTTCAGCCAGACTCCGGCACCTCTCCATTGAGCATTATAACTTCGAGGGATCCATCAGCTGGAAAGTGCGCGAAGTCGGCCGAGAAATAGGCACACTGGATGCAGATTACGATTGCTTGCCTGGCTATGTTAGGTATGTTACAAATACCACAAATCGCTCCGGTGCAATGCTTATGGGGCACCTATTCCAACGGATTTTGACAACCAAAGGAGGTCCGCCTCGATGACGGACGCGGAGGAGCAGCCAGCAGCAGAGGGTTTGGCGGGGGCTTTAGAGGATTTGGGGGTAGCAACGCCCCCCTTAACGCGCAGGGAATTTCTCTATTATGTGTGGGGCTCATCGATGGCCGTGTTTTTGGCTGGCGCGGGCGGGATTACGATCTGGTTCGCGCTGCCTCGCTTCCGCGAAGGCGAGTTTGGGGGGGTCTTCATCATTCCTATTGAGGACATTCCCGCGCCGGACTCTATCCCAAAGCCTTTTGCTGATGGGCGTTTCTGGCTGGTTAACATTGGCGATCAGACCCTCGACGATCCTCGTCAGCCAGAAGATTACGAACTGAATCCCGGTATCCGCGCCCTGTACATGGTCTGTGTGCACCTGGGCTGTCTCTATAGATGGGTGCCCGTCAACGATCGCTTTGAGTGCCCCTGCCATGGCTCCAAATATCTCAGGAGCAGCGCCCGCATAAGTGGCCCCGCCAACCGAAACCTGGACCAGTTCCTTATGCAGGTTTTGGATGCTTCTGGAAATGTGCTGGTTCAGACCGAAGCAACCTGGCCGGGGAGCCGGGAAGGCACCGCACTCCCCGTCCCGCCCGGAGCGGTGGCGCTTCGTATCGATACCGGACCGCGCATGAACGGCGCGCCGAATACCGCGCCCGGCGGTGGCACCTAGCGACGGAGGTTTGTAATGCGAATACCACGCCCCAAGATTCTCAGCCTTCCGTTCCTTGACGATATCGAAGAAAAGGGAGTGGTCAAGGCCTCCACCGATTTGGCGGACGACGTCGTCAAGCGTGTCACAGCTGGCCTCAATATTTCCGATGTGCGTTCCGTCCTGCGCGGCGATCCGCCTGCCAGGCCAAACCCTCGGCTGACCCCCCATGCCGACGGCTTTTGGTTTCATATCCGGCCGGGCTACTACAGTAAGTTGCAGGACGGCCTCTATCCGACCTTTCGACTCGGCTGGCTGGCGACCTTCTTCTTCGCCTGGGAGATCCTGACCGGCATTTATCTGATGATTTTCTACACCCCCTCGCCGATCGTGGCCTACGAGAATATGCTCAACATCTTGAGCAACGTCCCCTTTGGGCGCTTTATGCGCGATACCCACAAATTGGGTGGGGAGCTGATGGTGCTGGTGGTCGCGTTCCACATGGTGCGGACGTATATCACCGGCTCCTACAAGCGCCCGCGCCAGTTCACCTGGGCCACCGGCGGATTGCTGTTGATCTTCACACTCTTCGTTTCGTTCTTTGGATACTTGCTGCCGTGGGACCAGCTGAGTCTGTGGGCGATCACCATCGGAACCTCGGCCGCCGAAGCGACGCCGTTTATAGGCCGTGAGGCGGAGCTACTATTGCTCGGCGGTACCGAGGCAAATTTCCTGCTGCGCTCCTACCTGTATCACGTGATCCTGATACCGATCATATTGATCGTCCTGTTGGCCGTGCATTACTACAAAGTGATCATCCATGGCAACAGCCTGCCGCCGGAAGCGGAGGATGTTGGCGTGGATACTGCCCGAAAAGTGCCCATGAACGTGCGCACCTATTTCATGCCGAAGATGTTGACGCGCGAGCTAGTTTACGTCGCGGCGCTGACGCTGATCCTGCTCGCGGCCTCCGCCTTCACGTTCGGCTACCATGCCCCGCTGGAGCCGCATGCGGACCAATTGGTGACGCCGCTGCACACGACCTCGCCCTGGTACTTCCTGTGGGTCCAGGGTTTGATGAAGCTGGGAGATAAACTCGTCTTTGGCATCATCATCCCGTTTATCATCGTATTTGGTCTGCTCGTAGCGTGGCCTTACATGGAGGTTGGGCGCAACCGACGCTACGGAGCCCGACGGATTGGGCTCTCGATCGCGGCGGCAAGCGTAATACTGGCCGCCATCCTGACCTACATGGGCACGCACTGGTTTGGCGTCGAGACCTCGCCCGATCAGGAGGCGGTGGCGGTGCTGCTGCCTCAAACGCGACCGGGGCCCCTTCGCCTGGCAGATTGGGACGACATTCCTCTTGGCACGTATGCAGCCAGCAAGTGGGAAGGCGCGCCGACCCCGACGACTACCAAGCTGCTCAAGACGTTCCATCGGGAATTGGACAATGCGAGAGATAACCCGATCTATGGAGACGTTGGAGGTTTCATGATCGTGGAGGACTGGCAGACGGACCTCAAGAAGATCACATTGAGCGTGGCTTGGGTCAATCAAGAGACGGGTGCGCCCGGTGAGTTTAGCGAGGTCTTCTACTTTCACCGCAACAGCGACTATGGCCAGGGGGAATAGTCGGTGAAGTATTACGTCGCCGGCGGAACGCTGGCGTTTATTAGTGCGGTCGCGCTCCTGATCGTGATGACCGTTATTGAACCGGCGCGCATGGAATCGTTTACGCGGTCTTACGAGTCGCGTCAGATCGAACAGGGCGCGCTGATCTTTGAGAGCAACTGCCTGCGCTGCCACGGGCCGCAAGGCGAGGGCACCCCTCTGGGCCCGCCGCTGAACCGTGCCGACCTGTTCAACGGCGAGTATCTTAGCGCCATCGGATGGTCGAGCACATTGCGTGACTTCCTGAATTCGACCGTCTCCGCTGGCCGACCGCTTCCTTCTGATGGAACGAATTTTCCGCAACCGATGCCGACCTGGAGCGAAGCCTTCGGCGGACAGTTTCGGCCAGACCAAATCGACAACGTCGTCGCCTATATCATAAATTGGGGCGACCGGGCCATTGCCGGCGCCCAACCCACCGAAATCACCGATGATTTGATGATGGGATCGGACATCTTCATTGAGCTTCCGGAAGGGGACCCTGAGGCTGGCCAGGCGCTGGCGGAGGGGACCCTCGGCTGCGCAGCGTGTCACATTCTCTCAACAGTGGGTCCCCCATGGGCGGCCACGGATGGTTTGCCCGGCGTGGCGGTGCGCGGCGCTATTCGCGTTCAGCAGGACAACTACACCGGAAACGCCACTTCGGCTGATGAGTACTTGATCGAGTCGGTCGTGGAAACCAACATTCATGTCGTCGAGGGCTTCCAACCCAGCATCATGCCCACCGATTTTGGTGAGCGAATCACGCTGCACGACATGGCCGACTTGCTGGCCTTTATGCAGACCTTCGAATAGGCGCAGGCAGCGCAATTTTTAACTTGGGCTAAAGCCGCCGCCTTTGCAAAGGCGGCGGCGTTCGTAACGGCTGGCGGGGATCTTGCTCGGCGCTGTTAACTACCTAGGACCCCATCAACCCGGGTCATCGATTTAGATGCCCCACAATTTTGGAGGAACTGAACCTGACCGCTCACTTCCCCACTTCGACCACAATAGGATCCAGACTCGTACCGCACGTTAACCCGACGCGTAATGCGTTGGCGACGATCATAGGGTTGTTCCTGCTGGTAACCGGATTCACCGCCCAAGAGGCGACCGCCCTCGTCGAACACCTCGAAGTAGCTCTATGGCCGGAATTTGATCAGCCGGCTATGTTGGTAATCTACCGCTTCGAACTTGCCCCAGACACAACGTTACCTGCCCAGGTGGCCTTGCCCATTCCAGCCGCTGTGGGCCAGCCGCACGCGGTGGCCTGGCTCGGTGCCGACGGCGCCTTGTACGATGCGGCATTCATACTTGAGCCCGCGGGCGATTGGTCGGTCGTGCGGATCGAGCTGTCTGACACTCGAACCGGCCAACTCGAGTATTACTCCACTATGGATTTTGCCGGCATCATTCGCAGCTTCCTCTTCGAGTGGCCGAGCGGATTTGAACTGGGTGGGTTGTCATATAAAGTTCAAGAACCGGTCGCGGCCTCCGATCTAATCGTGAATCCCGCGCCGGATCGTGAAGTCCTTGGCGATTTTGGCCTGAATTACCTGACCGCCGATATGGGCCCGCAGGCAGCCGACAGCGCTCCGGTAATCAGCGTGACCTATGAGAAGGCTGCCAGCTCGCTATCGGTTGAAGCGCTTCAGCCGCTTGGGGAGACTCCGGTGGACGCGCAATCTGGGGCTCCTAACCTGCTACCCTGGCTGATCCTTGCGGCTGCGATCGCAATCTTGGGTGGCGGAGCTTACCACTTTGCTTCCAGGCGGGAGCCCGCGTCGCAGCCGGCTCCTAAGCAGCGCAGAAGGCGAGGGACGGAAGTCAAACTGGAGGCCTCGATTGTGTATTGCAATCAATGTGGCGCGGCGGCCGGAATCAGCGATATCTATTGCCGGCAATGCGGGACACAGCTGCGCAAACGATGACTCCTACCGCCCCTTTTCCAGCGTTTCCTCTAGCGCAATGTGGGCTCTGCAGTACTCCTCAATGGAGTTGCTCGGCGACCCGACACTCGGGCCGGAGCGGACGCGAGCGTTATCTTATCCATCCAGTATTTTCTGCGAATGCGACTGCATAGCCTACAAGCCAACCATGAGGCACTGGCGAGCGATCCGTCGCATGGATTCCTTCTCATGGGATGATCTCTAGAAGTTCATCTGAGTTTAATCTGATCGCCAGACGATTAAGAGGATGCTGGAAGGGATCCGGTGTGAAAGTCGGGGTGATAGAATCGCCGAAACTAGCGGAGAATTTGTGTGACACTTTCCACCGCTCCATCCGGTTCGGGCAGCCGTGCCAAATTCATGATCGGGGGTCTGCTTATCGTCGCCGCAGTGGTTTATTTGATCGTGTCCTCCACACAGGCCTCCGCCCAGTATTACCTCACCATCGACGAGATGCTCACCAGGGGGGACAAGATCTATGACCGGGCCATCAAGCTGTCCGGCGCGGTAGACGGTGATACCGTCGCCTACGATCCCGAAACGCTAACGCTCGAGTTTGCTATGGCCAACGTGCCGGCGGATCAAGATGAGATCGAAGCCGGGGGCGGACTTGCCAAGGTGCTATACGATGCATTACGAGATCCCGATGCCTCACGCCTGCAGGTTGTATATGTGGGTCCTAAACCCGATCTACTTCGCCATGAGGCCCAAGCTATCGTGACAGGGAACATGGGCGAGGATGGGGTTTTTTACGCGGATGAACTCCTGCTTAAGTGTCCGACTCGATATGAACAGGAGGTGCCCCTCCAAGCTGCGGAGGGTCAGACTTGAGTCAGTGGCCGGCACTGTTGGTTAAGTCGCCGACGGCAGTTGCATTCGTTGCCGTCGGCGCTGCGCGAGGCCGCATGAAAACCGCGGGGGTGAATTCTTGATCGAAGGAATCGGCTACGCTGCGCTGGTTATCTCTTTTGTGCTTGCTCTGTATGGTGCAGGCGCAGCCGCCTTCGGTGCCAAGCGAAGCCGCCCTGAGCTGGTTGAGAGTGCCCGGCGGGCGATGTTGCTTTCCTGGCCGATGATCAGCGTAGCAGCCTTGGCTATCATCGCTTTGCTGGTGGCCGGCCGGTACGATATCGCGTACGTTGCTAAGGTAACCAGCAACGCCATGCCTCCCTACCTGAGGGTAACCGCGCTTTGGGGAGGGCAAGAAGGCTCGCTGGTCTTCTGGTCCTGGCTCATGGCCGCCTTCGCCAGCGCGGTCGGCCTTCGGCAATGGGACCGCGATCGCGACCTGCTCCCCTGGGTCATCGTGGTGACCATGATCACGCTGGCCTTTTTCCTTTCCCTAATCATCTTCTTCGAGAATCCGTTCTCCCGCATCTGGATCACGCCAGAGGGCGCGCAGACGACCGCCTTGTTCCAGCCGGAAGGCGCGCTCGCCGCGGCGCCTCCCGATGGTCAGGGCCTGAATCCCTTATTGCGCCATCCGGGGATGATCATTCATCCGCCGATGCTGTACCTTGGTTTCGTGTCATTCGTGATTCCCTACGCCTTCGCCATGGCGGCGCTGGTCGTCGGGCGCAGCGACGATCGCTGGATCCGAGTCACTCGACGCTGGACGCTGGTGGCGTGGCTCTTCCTAGGTCTCGGACTTATCTTGGGCGGGCGCTGGGCCTATGACGTTCTTGGGTGGGGTGGGTACTGGGGCTGGGATCCGGTTGAGATCGCGGCCTTCATGCCCTGGCTCGCGGGCACCGCCTTCCTGCACTCGGTGATGGTCCAGGAGAAGAAGGGCATGCTGAAGCACTGGAACATGCTGCTCATCATCCTGACTTATTCGCTGGTGCTCTTCGGGACCTTTCTGACCCGTTCCGGCGTACTGTCCTCGGTGCACGCATTCGCACAATCTGCCATCGGCCCGATGTTCTTCGCTTTCATCGGCGTATCCTTCATTGTCTCGCTTTGGCTCTTGCTCAAGCGCTGGGGAGAACTTCGAGGCGTCAACCAAATTAACTCGATGGTGTCACGCGAGTCGCTGTTCTTGCTCAACAATTTCTTATTCATCATGATCCTGGCCGTGTTGTTCCTGGGAGTGATCTTCCCCCTGGTCTCGGAGTTGTTTACCGGCCAAACGGTGACGGTAGGACCCGCATGGTACGAGCGCATCGTGGGTCCGCTATTTGCGGGACTGCTGCTGCTAATGGGAGTGGCTCCATTGAGTGCTTATGGAAGCTCATCTTGGCGTACCTTAGGAAGGCAGCTGTGGCAGCTTGTCGCGCTCTCACTAGTTGTCCCAGCCATATTGCTGATCACGGGTATGCGGAGTGCCGCTGCTTTGCTCGGCTATTGGCTGGCGACCTTGGTCGCGGTTGTGACGCTCTACGAGTTCTGGCGCGGCGCCTCCGCCCGGCGCCGACGGCATGGCGAGAGCCTGCCGGTCGCGTTGGTTAAGCTAGCGGGGCGCAACCGTCGGCGCTACGGCGGATTCGTAATCCACCTGGGCGTGGTGCTCATGGCGTTCGGTATCATCGGCATCGAAATCTTTCAAACCGAGACGCAGGGAACCCTCGAACGGGGCGAACAGCTCACCTTGGGCCGATATGTGATGGTCTATGAGGGGCTGACGCGCTTCAACACCAGCGACGGGCGCGAGATTTCGCGTGCGGAGCTTTCAATATTTAAAGATGGAAGATCGGTGGGCAAACTGTTCCCACGTTCAGACTTCTATTTTGTGCAGAATCAACCCATGACCATCCCGGGCGTGCGTTCGACCTTGGAAGAAGACCTCTACGTACTGTTGGTAGGCTGGGAGCCCATTGGCCAGGATAGTGCCACCTTTAA
The DNA here is from genome assembly GCA_027298025.1 of Chloroflexota bacterium. GTDB lineage: Bacteria > Chloroflexota > Anaerolineae > Anaerolineales > E44-bin32 > JADFRG01. The sequence goes on from JAPUGV010000257.1 coordinate 14,998, forward strand.
GGTATTTCACAACCCGCTCGTAAATTTCATATGGCTGGGAGGGGCAATCTTTATTCTCGGCACGCTGGTGGCCGCCTGGCCAGAACGCGAGCCAGAGCCGGTACGCCGGCGGACTGCGCAGGCTCAGGCGCTGGCGGCTGGAGACTGACGACTTGGGTCGCATGATGGTCTGTACCGGAGTGCTGGCGAGCCTACTGCTGGCCGGAGTTGGCACGGTTCAGGCGCAAGACGAACAGCCCACGGACGACCAGGTTAACGCCGTGGCCAAGGGCCTTTACTGTCCGGTTTGTGAGAACGTGCCCCTGGATGTCTGCCCGACTCCAGCTTGCAAGCAGTGGCGGGACACGATCCGTGACCAACTGGCCCAGGGCTGGACGCAAGGGCAAATCGAGCAGTTTTTTGTGGATCAATATGGCGACCGAGTGCTCGGCACTCCGCCCGCTACTGGGCTGAACTGGCTCGTATATCTGCTCCCGCCTCTGGTGTTTGTCGCCGGCGCGATGATTCTGGCTGGAGTGTTTCGAGGCTGGCGGAAGCCATTAGTATCCACTATCGAGAGCGCGAGCCCCGATGACCGGTACCTCGAACGCGTGGAGGAGGAAATCCGCCGCCGAGGTTGATCCTGTGGAAGAGACGACGACCGAGGTCGATCGCGCTGAGACGGCAGAGCCGACCCGACGGCGCTGGGTGACGTTCGTGGCCTGGGGGGGCCTCTTGGGAATCCTCGGACTGCTGGGATTCGGACTCGTGCGCACACAGCAGGGTCCGGTTGGCGTTGGCACCAAAGCGCCAGAGTTCATACTCAATACGTTCGATGGGGATCAGGTAAACACGGCCGACCTGCTCGGGAAGGTCGTTGTGGTTAACTTCTGGGCCTCCTGGTGCAAGCCGTGTGAGCAGGAGGCGCTCGAGCTGGAGCTGGCCCACCAGTTGTACAAAAACGAGGGCGTGCAGTTTCTGGGAGTGGATTACGTGGACACTGAGGCTGGGGCGCTGGCCTACTTGGATCGCTTTGATATCAGCTATCCTAACGGCCCGGATCTCGGCACGCGCGTCTCTCAGGCCTTTCGGATGCGGGGCGTTCCAGAGACCTACATTGTGGGGCCGGACGGGAGGATCAGCGCCGTCCAGATCGGACCCTATACCTCGGTGGATCAAATTGTGGCGCATATTGAGCAGGCAAAAGGCCAATGAGCACGCGTGAGCTTCGTGTGGTCCAAATTTTCCCTAGAGAAAGGAGAATTTGAATCGTGGAAATTGGTGCCATCCTCTTCTCGCTTGCGATGATTCTGCTCGTGGCGGCCTATGTGCTGAAACCGCTCGCCGGCACCGAACGCGGCGGATACAGCAGCCCCGGACGGCGGCTATCGGCCCTTCAGGCAGAACGAGACCGTGTCCTAGATTCCATTCAAGAGATCGATATGGATCATGCGATGGGAAAGGTGCCGGAAGAGGATTATCAGCGCCAGCGTCAGGCACTGGCACTTGAAGGCGCTGAGATCTTTCGCAAGATCGATGAACTGCAGGGTATTGGAAAGCGGACCGTAGAGCCGGGCGCCGAACCGAACGGGAAGACTCCCGAAATGGAGTTGGAAGCAGCCGTCGCGCAGCTGCGCGGGAAGCCCTTGTCTGCCAAATCGAAAACAGTCGAGAGCGATTCCCGGGGCGCGTGCCCGGAATGCGGCGAGAGGATCTTTCATGAGGATCGCTTTTGCGCCAACTGCGGTGTGACGCTGGAGGAGCAGGTGGCTTGAAGTGTGGGCTGGGTCCCGCGATCCTCGCGCTGCTCATCAGCGGATGTTCGCTGGCCGGCGACGTCACCCCACCTCCCGCATTGGCAACCGCCCAAATGGCCGCGCCAGCCGACGCACCAACCCCTGCGCTCCTGATCCCTCCCGCGACCCAACCTGATATTGTCGCCGGCGCGATTATCTACGCCGACAAATGCGCTGCGTGCCACGGTTCCGAAGGTCTGGGCGATGGTGAGTTGGCGGACGGCCTGGCATTTGCGCCCGCTCCCCTGGGCGATCCGGAATTCGCGCGAAAATCGGATCCACTGGATTGGTACAGGGCAGTCACCATCGGGAATCTGGATCGGTTGATGCCGGGATTTAAGAGCCTGTCCGATCAGCAACGCTGGGACGTGGTTGGATACGCACTCAGCCTTAGCGAGCAGCCGGAGGAATCCGAGGTCCCCGAGCCAGACCTCCAGCTTGGAATCGTGACAGGTAGGATCTCGAACGGCTCCGCAGGCGCCACGATGCCGGCTGATCTGGAGATATCGCTCTTCGGCTACGACGGCGACCAGGAGGTCGTGAAGGAAACCACGACCCTGGGGGCCGATAGTAAATTCACGTTTGAGCACCTGGAGGTTGTTCCCGGCAGGCTGTTCTTTACAACCGTTTACCATGACGGGCTGACCTATCGTTCAGAGGTAACTCATGTCGGTTCTGGCGGGAGTGCGGTCGAGCTTCCGATCACAATTTATGAGACAAGCAATGATTCGAGTGCGCTGCGAGTGGAGCGCCTGCATCTGATCTTGGATTTCCCGGAAGAAGATATCTTAAGCGTGCTGGAATTGTGGGTGCTGGCGAATGACTCCGATCGAGTGCTCACCACACCGCTCCAAATCGCCCTTCCTGACGGAGCGTCAAACCTGACCTTCGAAAATGGGTCGATTGGCGGCCGCTTTGAGATCACGGACGATGGATTCGTGGATCTCGAGCCCATACCGCCCGGCTCGGGCATCGACCATCTGGTTTTTGGGTTCAGTCTGCCCATTTCCCGAACGACACAGTTTGACCAGCTGATGCGCCACCCGGTGGATGCCGTCGCCGTACTTATTCCTCCCGAAGGCCTGCGCGTGACGGGACTGGTGGATCGAGGCGTGCAGGAGGTGGGTGGCCAGCGCATGCAGAGCTTCGCGCAGGGAAGACTGGCTGCTCAGGAGCGGTTGTCATTTGAAGTGTCAGCTCCATCCACCCTCTCAAGTCTTCCGGTCACCACCATCGTTGGGGCGGGAGCCCTCGTCATCGCGGTTGTGGTTGCCGCTCGCTTCTGGGTTGGAGCACGGCGCAGCCCGCTAGATGAGGATTGGGTAGTGGCGATCGCGCGCTTGGACGATGAGTACGAGGCCGGCGAACTCTCTGAAGAAGACTGGAGACGCCAAAGAGAACCGCTGAAGCGCCAGGCGCTGGACCGAATGCGTGGATCCGATGATTGAGGTGCGAGAGCTGGCTAAGGCCTTCGGGGTCAATTCCAGGCTGACGAAATACCGCACGCTGGATCCGGGGAACAGGTACGATGATTGAGGTCCGCGGCCTGGTCAAAGCCTTTGGGGTCAAGCCTGTGCTGCGCGGGCTGGACTTTCAAGTGGCTGAGGGGGAGTTTGTGGCGGTGGTCGGACCGAACGGCGCAGGAAAGACCACGCTGCTGCGAATCTTGACCTCTATGGCGCGGCCAACCATGGGGGAAGTAAGAATCGCGGGTCTGCAACTTCCCCGCCAGTCCGGGGCCGCGCGTAAGATCTTGGGTGTCGTTTCACATCAGCCGCTTCTTTACGGCGATCTCACCGCCGATCAGAACTTGCGCTTCTTCGGCCGCATGTACGGTGTATCGAATTTGGATGATCGGATCTCCGAAGTGCTGAGCATCGTGAGGATGAGCGCGCGCCGCTATGATCTGGTGCGCGACTACTCGCGGGGCATGCAGCAGCGCCTCGCTATCGGTCGCGGCATCCTGCATCGGCCGGAACTGCTGCTCTTTGACGAGCCACACACTGGCCTGGATCCTGACGCGGCGGACATGCTGGATGATCTACTGATAAGGGTGGCGGATGAGGGCCGGACGGTCGTCATGACCTCGCACGACCTGACGCGGGCGGGCGAGCTCGCCTCCCGCGTGGACATTTTGAGTGGCGGGAAGATCGCCCGCAGCATCAAGCGGGGCGAACTCGATCGTGGCGAACTGAACCAGCTCTACTACGAGGTCACGCGTGGCTGAGGGCGTCGGTGCGGTCAGCAGGGTGGGGCCTAGGGGCGCGGTGGGAGGCTATTTACGCGCAGTCGGTGCCATTGTCTGGAAGGATATCGCGGCCGAGCTCCGCAGCCGAGAGCTGCTGGGAAGCATGCTGGTCTTTGCGTTGCTGGTGATTCTTATTTTTAATTTCGCGCTGGAACTTGATTTGCGCACTCGGCAGACGGTCACCTCCGGGGTGTTGTGGGTGACGTTCGCCTTCGCAGGCACGTTAGGTCTCAATCGCTCCATGGCCATTGAGAAAGATCGGGGATGCCTGGACGGACTGTTGCTGGCTCCGGTCGATCGCTCGGCGATTTTTTTCGGTAAGGTGCTCAGCAACCTGCTCTTCATGATCATCGTGGAAACCATCATCCTGCCACTCTACAGCCTGCTCTACAATGTGAACCTGTTCCATCCCGGTCTCATCGCAGTCATCTTGCTCGGATCGATTGGATATGTGGTGGTTGGGACGCTGCTTTCGGCCATGGCGGTCCAGGCGCGAACGCGGGATATCCTGCTGCCGATCCTGCTTTTTCCAGTCGTATTGCCGGTGCTGGTGGCGGCCGTAAGAGCCACCACCGGCGTCCTCCAAGGGTTGCCGCTGGAGGATTATCAGGCCTGGTTGAATTTGCTGATTGCCTACGACGTTATATTTCTAGGCGTTGCGATTGTCTCGTTCGACTATGTCGTGGAGGAGTGAGTGGAGGGAAAATGGAAGCTGCACCTCGAAATCTGAAAATCCTGACCGGTATCACGATCGGGCTGTTTGTGCTCGCGCTCTATATGGTGTTCATCTACGCCCCGCGCGAGGCAGTCATGGGTGATGTCCAGCGAGTGTTCTACTTCCACGTAGCGTCGGGCTGGGTGGGCGCGGTGGCCTTTCTGGTCACTGCGATCGCCGGCGGCGTATACCTGGCCAAGCGCGATCGAAAGTGGGATCGGGTAGCGGTGGCGTCGGTTGAGATCGGCGTCGTGTTTACCTTCATCAACATCGCTAGCGGCTCGATTTGGGCTCGCCCGATCTGGAACACCTGGTGGACCTGGGATCCGCGCCTGGTGACGGCGACGATTATGCTTCTACTGTACGTGGCCTACCTGATGCTGCGGCAGGGAATCGACGACCCCGATCGACGGGCTCGCTTCGGCTCCGTTTACGGCATCGTTGCCTTCGTTAGCGTCCCGATCACGTTCGTGTCGATCCGCATCTTCCGCACCATTCACCCGGTGATTATCGGAAGTGGGGATCCGGCTGCGGAAGGCGCCTTCGACATGACGCCGCGCATGCTGCAGGCGTTCATGTTCAGCCTGCTGACCTTCACCTTTATCTACGCCACGTTGCTCTGGTATCGGATTCGACTGGGGCGACTGTCGGAGGAGGTGGAGGAGCGAAAGATGGAGATGATGTCAGTCTAGCCGTATCAGGACGCGTCACCAGGAGAGATCGAGAATGTTGCTACAAGAAGCCCCAGCAGAGACGTTTAGCTTCATGGCCTTCGGATTTATCGTGATCTTAGGCACAATGGGGCTCTATCTGCTGAGCCTGATCAATCGCTACCGCAACTTAGAGCAGGATATGGAGTTGCTCGACGAGCTCAGCGCGAAGGTAGAGCCTTCAGTGGAGAGCACTTAGCGACCGTATCCGAAAGTTCTTTCAACTGCTTCCGGTCAACAATCCGCATGAGGCGCCACCCAGTCTGAGCCATCTCACACGGAACAAGTTGAGGAACCCTCTTCCCATGATCTCTTGCGTACGCACTACATCACGTCCTATGCAACATGATCAGCCGAAGAACTATTTTACGGTCCAGCCGGTTGTATTAGCTCACCTGCCAGCCTAGCCGGAATCTTCTCGCTTTCGAGTTCCCGTAGGGTGTCGGAGGCGATCCAACGCGCGGCCTTCGAATCGATTCGCTGAATCTCGTTGGCTACCATAGCGGATCCCTGTGATCGCACGTGATCGATCCAACGGAGAGCTCATACCGCATCACGCCCAACGCGTACTGATCGGCGCGACCGTCATAGTCTTGGCCGAGCGACAGCTCGGGCGCTGGGTAGAAGACGGTGACAGA
>JAPUGV010000258.1 GCA_027298025.1 Chloroflexota bacterium
ATCACCAGTCGCGATCCCGAACCGCCGCCCATCGAGTACGTCAAAGTCTCCGGTGGGATCTTCCTGGACATGACCATCCATGACTTTGATATGGCTCGCTATCTCATTGGGAGCGAGGTCGAGGAGCTCTATGTGGCTGGGGATGTGATGATCACTCCAGAGATCCGCGATCTGGAGGACCTCGACACGGTCATCATCACATTGCGCTTCGAGAACGGCACGCTTGGAACGATCGATAACAGCCGCCAAGCCGTCTATGGTTATGACCAGCGGGTGGAAGTTTTCGGATCGGAGGGCATGATCTCAGCGGGCAATGAGACGCCGGATCGTCACTCGCTGAGCAACGCGGAAGGCGTGCATGGCCCGCGCCCTCTCTACTTCTTCCTCGAGCGTTATGCAAAGTCCTATCTCAACGAAATGGTGTCCTTCGTCGACTCCATCCTCGACGACAAACCAACCGAAGTCACGGGCCTCGACGGGAGGATTCCGGTTGTCATGGGCCTTGCCGCGCGCAAGTCTTATGAACAGAATCGGCCCGTTCAGTTGAGCGAAATAGCGTGATTGTTGGGCCGCCGCCGCAAATCCTATGTATGCAGCTCACAGCAAAAGCATATACCCCTCTATGGGGCGAGATCCGCCGCATACCCTTTTTCCTGGACTCTGCAGATCGGCAGCAGCCTGGGCGCAATTGGCCTCAATCTAGCTCTGGCAGTTGCTACTCTTGCCACGAGAACCGCCTTTGATCCCCCTCAGAGTTGGAATCGTAGGATGGGGCAACATCGCGATGGATCGACATGCCCCTGTACTTCAAGAGCTGGAAGAGACTACGGTCGCCGCAGTTGCGGATTCTGTGCCTGAAAGGAGAGAAGAAGCGCGCAGGAAACTAAGCTTGTCGAAGGGGTCAGTATTTGAATCGCACGTTGTTATGCTTTCGGAATCTCAGCTCGACTACGTGCTAATCTCGGTGCCTCCTGCGGTGAGAAGGCCCATTATCGAGGACTCGCTGGATGCGGGCGTCCACGTACTGAGCGAAAAGCCCCTCGCTACACGGCCCGCGGACGCTAAAGCGCTCATTGAGCGAAATGAGCAAGCCCGGCTCAAGTTCGGCATGGTCCACAACTACATCTATCTTCCTGAGCTTTCTGCTATCCGGGGCTTGATCGAAGAGGGAGCTATTGGTGAGGTCCGGCACGTCGGCTTGACATTTATGGGCGTAGCCGATAATCCGGGACACAAGGATTATCGGCCCCAATGGCGGCATTTACCCCAAGAAGCAGGTGGCGGGATCCTCATGGACATGATCCATGTGTTCTATGTCGCAGAGTATCTGATGCGGGACAGGATCAAGGCGGTGAGCGCAGTGGTCGATAGCTTAAATGACTCAGGCGATTCCGTGGAAGACATCACGTTAGCCCACCTCTATTTCGGCAGAGGGTATGCTTCGATCGCGCTGAGCTGGGGCCTCGGTCCGGGGGGCGTGGAAGTTACGGGTTCCAAAGGAAGATTGGTGGCGCCCTATGATGTCACGGCCAACGGTCCGGTGGCGGTTTGCGATGAGCTCACGGTAGTTACTGGCGAGGGGGAGACCACCCTCCCGCTGGCGAATTCGCGTAGGATCCATGATACGTTCGTGAAGGTGCACCAAGACTTTGCCCGGGCCGTCACCGAGCATCGGGAGCCGGCCGCCCCTGCCGAGGAGGGACTGCGTGCTCTGGAGGCCGCCATGGCGGCCTATGCCTCCGCGGTGATAGGGCAGGTCGTTGAGCTTCCCCTGCGTCCCGAGGACCCTGTATTCTTGCAGGGCACTGATGGACTTCGTGCGTTGGATCCCTGGCCGGGTAGCCCTGTGCCTAGGGCAAGAATCCTCGGCTTTGGGCCGGACAAGAGGCCGGAAACATGAAAATTGGGCTCTTCACCGATTCGCTCGATGATCTAACCTTCGAGCAGGCACTAGACTGGGTAGTATCGGAGGGGGTAGAAGCGGTTGAAATCGGCACAGGCAACTTCTCTGCCGCGCCGCACTTTGAGCTTTCCAAGCTCATCCAGAGCAAAGAAGCCCGGCGAGGTTTCCTGAAGGCGATCTCGCAACGAGGGCTAGTCTTGAGCGCTCTAAACTGCAACGGCAATCTGCTCGACCCCCACCCCGCTCGCGGCCAGCAGGCAAAGAAGGTCTTTTACGATACGGTTGAGGTGGCCAATCTGCTCGAAATCGACACGGTCGTGACGATGAGCGGCTGTCCCGGCGACTTAGCGGACGGTGATTACCCGAATTGGGTGACCCATCCCTGGCAGCCTCAATATGCGGAGCTGGTTGAGCGTCAGTGGGAGGAGGTGCTCACTCCCTTTTGGAGAAGTGCATCCGAGCGGAGCACGGAGCTTGGCGTTCGCGTGGCGATCGAGATGCATCCTGGACAAGCGGTCTACAACACGCGCACGCTAAAGCGGCTTCGTTCGATCGCGGGTCCGGAGGTAGTCGGAGCCAATTTGGATCCGAGCCACCTCTTTTTTCAGGGGATGGATCCACTGGTCGTCGTACGGGCGCTCGGTGAAGGAGCCGTTTTCCACGTCCACGCCAAAGACACGCGTATCAACCCGCAGGAAATGGCGCTTAATGGTTCCCTGGACACGCGGCCCATGACCCAGCCCGGGGTTCGGTCATGGGAATATGTAACTCTAGGCTTTGGCCACGATGCACTCTTCTGGCGCAACTTCTTGAGCACCTTGCGTGTTATGGATTATGATGGCGTACTCAGTATCGAACATGAGGATCTGCTGATGAGCCCCCGGGAGGGGATTGAGAAAAGTATCGCGTTCCTTCAAGGACTGACCCCGCGTACCAAGCCCTGATCGCGGGCTCGAGGGGTCGCAAAGCTTTACCACGATCCGATCTCAGACCGCACAAAAGGATATTTCCTCAAGCATCGAAGGGAGGTGGATCGCGCCCAATCGTTTGTTCCTAAATCTCAATGCAAAAACCCTTTATTCTTCCAAGGAGGAGAACTCGATGAAGTCAGTATGGAAATTGGCGGGCCTGTTGGTCTTAGGGGGCTTGCTTGCGGCTGCCTGTGCCACGCCGGCCCCGATCGTTCAGACGGTTGTTGTTGAGAGTGAGGTCCAGGTTGAGGTCACACGTGAGGTCGAAGTCGAAGTCGAGGT
>JAPUGV010000259.1 GCA_027298025.1 Chloroflexota bacterium
GTGCTGTGGGCACTTGTGCAGGCCTTCTTGTTTCAACAAGGTCTCTTACAAAGCATCATCCCACCTGAGCAACTGGGGCCCGTAGGAGCCCAGTTTGCTGCCTATTGGGAAACCCCGTTGTTCCTGAACCTGCTTGGAGCGGTTGAAAGGGTGTTCGCGCTGGTACTGCAAGTTTCGCTCAGCGTGATGGTAATGCGGGCCTTCACCCACAGCAATCGCCTTTGGCTAGTGGCGGCGATCGCCTGGCACGCCCTGGTGGACGCCGTAGCGGTCGTGGCGATCACGCAAGTTGGCGCCGTGGCTATACAGAAGCAATCATTGCGGTCATGGCGGGCATCAGCCTTACGGTCATATTCCTACTGAAGGACGAAGAGCCGTCCCGATCTGAGGAGCAGGCATCTCCAATCGCCGCATTCGAAGCGGCGCGCGTGAAGGTGACGGAAGAAGAATTGGAAGATTCTCGATATTCCAGCCAAATTAGCGGATTCCTGACACAGGTAAATGATCCGTATTGAAGGATTGACGAAGCAGTTTAACGGGATCACCGCCGTGGAAAATTTGGAGCTTGAAATTCGCCCAGGGGAGGTCTTCGGCTTCCTGGGCCCGAATGGAGCCGGAAAGACCACGACGCTGCGCATGTTAAGTGCGCTGATCAACCCTACTTCTGGAACCGCGTGGGTAGCCGGCTATCGGCTTGGGGAGGATGACCAGGCGCTGCGCCGGAATGTCGGCATTCTGACGGAGGCTCCGGGTCTCTACGATCGTCTGAGCGCGGAGCGCAATCTGAGTTTCTTTGCCCACCTGTACGGAATAGATGATGTCGATGGGAGAGTAGAGCGTTACCTGAAGCTTCTCGGGCTGTGGGAGCGACGATCCGAGCCAGTGGGCACCTTCTCGCGCGGAATGCGACAGAAGCTGGCCATCGCCAGGGCGATGCTGCATGAGCCTTCCGTTCTGTTCTTGGATGAACCCACCACCGGCCTGGACCCGGAGGCAGCCCGCCTGATTCGAGAATTCATCGAAGGACTAAGCGGTGAGGGCCGCACGATCATCCTGAATACTCACAACCTGGATGAGGCGGATCGACTTTGCGACCGAATTGGAGTGCTCAACACCCGTTTGCTGGCTCTGGACACGCCAACTGCGTTGCGACGGGAGGTCTTCGGTAGGAAAGTCGTATTCCATCTGGCCAACCTTCGCCCGCAGTTTGAAGCTACGGTTGCCAAATTTCCCTTTGTGGAGGCGGTCGAGTCCAAGGATGCCAAGCTGCTGGTGACGCTGGACGACCCGGAAGCCCACAACCCGACACTCGTCTCAGCCCTGGTAAATGCCGGCGCGCAAGTGCGGTTCGTGGGGGAAATCCGACGATCTTTGGAAGACGTCTACCTACACTTAGTGAGCAACGGGGGAACCGAACCCGAGCGAGGAAACGAGACGTGAATCGGGTCTATCAGATCGTTCGCAAGGAATGGGCGGAGGTTTTCAAGAACCGCTTGGTGCTCTTCACCGTCGCCTTTCTGCCCCTTATTGCAGCCGCGCTTCCCCTCGGCATCCTGTATCTTGGCAGATCGTCCGCCGATTTCGCAGCCGATGTCGGAAAAGATATCCCCCAGGGCTTCTCGGTGCTGTGCAATAACCTGACCGGTGAGGAGTGCGTGCAGTATTTCGTCATCAGTCAATTCATTCTGCTTTTCATGATCCTGCCGCTGGCGATTCCGATTACGATTGCTTCCTACAGCATCATCGGAGAGAAGACGAGGCGCACCCTCGAGCCCTTGCTGGCTACTCCGATCACCACGGCTGAACTGCTGATTGGCAAGGGGGCCGCAGCCGTTATCCCGGGCGTCATCGCGACCTGGTTGGCCTATTTAGTTCTTGTAATTGGGGCGGCCTGGATGGGTGTTGGAATGGACAGTCTGCTCAATCCGTTCTGGTCGATCGCAGTTTTTGTTGTGGGTCCGCTGCTCGCGTTGACCGGCGTGAGCGTAGCGGTGATCATCTCATCGCGCGCGACGGATCCTCGCACGGCGGAGCAAACCTCCATGCTGGTCACCCTCCCTATTTTGCTGGTGTTCTTCGCACAGGTGGCGGGCTTGATATTGATCGATGCGCAGATAGTGATTCTGATCGCACTGGTCCTGATGGCGGTCGACGTGGCCTTGCTGACGGTGGCTGTGCAGCTCTTCCAGCGTGAGAACATCCTGACTCGCTGGAAATAGGATCCCGCTACGAATTGAGCGAAGCCCCAATCCCCGTCTGCGATTACGAGGGTTCCGACTATCAGGAGCGTTTCTGGGATCGGGGGGACCGCGCTTATGAGGATGGCGCGGAGGCGGCCGCGGTCAGGCGTTTGCTCCCTGCCAAAGGAGAGTTTCTCTTAGAGCTCGGCGCGGGAGCCGGCCGGAATACAGCGCGCTACGCAGGCTACACTCGGGTGGCGCTTCTCGACTACTCGCTTTCTCAGCTGAGGCAGGCTCGTTCACGGCTGGGTCCGGACGATCGATACGAGTACATTGTGGGCGATATCTACTACCTGCCGTTCAAGCGCGGCGCATTCGATGCAGCTACTATGATCCGAACCTTCCATCATATGGCCGATCCCCAGGCAGCATTGGTCAGCGTACGTAGGGTGCTCGCGAGCGGAGCGAGCTTTATCTTAGAGTACGCCAACAAGCGCAATCTGAAAGCCATCCTCCGCTGGCTGGGTCGCCGGCAGAGCTGGAACCCGTTTGATCTGGAGTCGGTCGAATTCGTGGAGCTCAACTTCAATTTCCACCCCGGAAGCGTGCGAACGTGGCTGCGCAGGGCAGGTTTTGCGGTCGAACGTCAGCTGGCGGTTTCCCACTTTCGGCTTCCACTGGTCAAGAGCCTGATCCCCTCGCGGGCTCTTGTGGCCGCCGATTCTGCACTTCAGCCGACCGGGCGATGGATTCAATTATCCCCGAGCGTGTTCGTCCTGGCCCAAGCTAAGGGCCCCTAGTATTCCGCGTACGTCAAACCTTGGGATCTTGCGCGGATAGGGGGTTCCTATCGAGCCAAGCGGAGCGGACCTATGCGGCTGCTAGGTCTCCGTCCGCCAGTATTTGCCCGCCTCGCGCTGTAGCAATCCCGCCCCCACCAGCTCACGCCGTAGGGTCGCAGTGTCATCGTGATGGCGCGAGAGCAACTCGTTGACTCGCTTTTCCCCGTACCGTGAACCTAGTCGGAAATCTGTCACGATATGCCGGAGGATCGCGAGTAGCTTCTTGCGTTGGGCGGGGATGATCTTGAGGCGACCGTCGGGAAGCGAGAAATCTGCAACAACTTTACGATCGAAGGCATCGAGATCGATCTCGCCTGCGACCGCCAGCAGCTCCTCGCGTGACAGCAATCGACGAGCCATAGCCTCGAGCGCATCGGTCTCCAACTCGTATACGCTATAATAGCCCTCCGCGCGGGCGCTCACGAGGCCAGCCCGCGCGAGTCGTGAAAGATGGTGGGATACGGTCGAAGGCCTCAACTCGAGCATCGCCGCCAACTGCTCAACTGTGAACCCCTTTTGGGACAGCAACCCAACGATCTTCAATCGACTGGCGTCCGCAAGCACCTTGAAGAACTCCAACAGCTCCTCCGAGTTTGATTTTGCGGTCATCAATCTAATTCGATGGTTGTCAAAATAGTATTGCGCAAGTTTGCCTGTCTGTCAAGGGGGGAGGCCAATGCCTGAGAAGCGAGAGACCTATCCTGTCGAGATCGCGGGCGTTAGAAGGCAGCTGCCGCTGTTCGAGATCGCGCCCGGTCTGCGAATTGCGGTCCTAAACATCCTAGGGGACACCGATTTGGTGGAGGCTTGTGGGAAAGCGCTTGGCGAACGACTCGCAGGCGTCGATTACGAGGTGTTGGTGACCGCAGAGGCCAAGAGTATCCCGCTGATCTGTTCGCTTGCCAGAGAAACCGGCAAGGATTACGTGGTGCTAAGAAAGTCGTACAAGCTGTATATGGGAGAGACCATCGAGGCGGAGACGGTGTCAATCACAACCGGGAAGCCTCAGGGTCTCCACCTGGATGAGAAGGACCGACACATCGTTAGTGGCCGGAAGGTGGCGCTAGTTGACGATGTGATCAGCACCGGGTCGACGCTCAGGGGTATGCGAAAAGTGATGGAGCTGGCTGGAGCCGAAGTTGTAGCGGAGGCGGCGATTTTCACAGAGGGGGAACCGGAAGATTGGAACCACATCATCGCCCTCGGTCACCTGCCGCTGTTTCGAGACACATAACCCTCAGCCACAGAAAACTGGTCCCGTGTCTCTCCACGTAGCATCGAACTGACCCTCGATCCGGTCGACGCCATCCAGTTCGAGCCAAAACCAGCCGCTGGCGAGCTCTCCCTCCACATAGTTTTCTAGGCCAATTGCGCCATCTACGGCGGGGATCCATTCGGTTCCGCCGATGAACGCCGCCCCGTATCCCCCGCGATCCGTCAGCTCGATTTGACTGCCCGCCATCGGGGTTTCGAACCGCCACACGGCGATGCTGACCTGCGGTGGCTCTGAATCGCCCAGCCGGTAGAGATCGAAGAGGATCGCCGCGGCATCGACGGGCGAGCAACTGGCTTCAAAAGTGCCCTCGTAATGCGGCGCCTCGCTCGACACCGATCCGGCTTGCGAACAGCTGGCTACCAGGATCGGTAAGAGGAGCAGCAAACACACGGTCCGCCGCGATCCAACCAGGCGGTAGGCAGAGACCTCCGAACGGTGACCCGGCCCGGAGGTCTCACCTTGTGTGGGTTTCATTCTTACGGCCAGAAATAACGAACGTCGTAGTCCAGGGTGATCTCCCCATTGGCCGGGATCCTGACCCGGAACTCGATCGTCGAGGAGTCCAGCTTTTCGAATTCGTGGCTGGACCGAAGCATGCGCCACTCGCTCCAGCGGAAGAGGTGTTCTACTACTCGCATCTCCACCGCCTCATCCTTGTGGTTGCGAAGGGTGATCTCGAAGGATTCTTCGAGGGTTTTCTCGGAAGGTCGCCGGAAGTCGGTTTGGATTCGTTCGCCCACGATGTCGAAAGCATCCCCCACATAGAGCCGAACAGTTTCGCCTTCCGGAGTATGATCGATGCTGTCCTCACCGATCAACAGCGCCGCGCCATCGATATCCTCCTGGTAGACGCGCACCCGACCCTTGGGCAGATCCGCCTTTGCCTGTTCGGTGTTGAACTCAAGCAGCACCATAACCTTGGGATTGGAGGCGATGCCGTAGGAGGGGTCGGTCTGCGGGTACCCGTAGAAGTTGCAGTACCAGTAATTGTTGCGGCACTGCAGCCCGTCGTACACGAAGAACTTCTCGGCGGGAACCCCGTTGGCCGACACGAACTCGATCTGCTTGTTCTCGTTGTTCCTGACCGTAACCGGGCGCGGTACTTCGTAGAGGTGATACTCGAAGAACTCCCGCTGCTCGACGGGTGCGGCCGCCAGTTCAGGCTCAGCTGCGAACAACAAATCCTGAGCGGCAAAACCTGCCTGGGGCAGTCGCTGAAGATCCCCGGCGATCAGTTTGAGGTGTGCATCCTCATACGTGGTCCCGCTCGTATTACGCATCGTTATCCAGCCGTCCAGATCAATCGACTGCTCGTCACTTCCCAGCAGCACGACATAGTCGGACTGCCAGGAGATCCCGCCCGTCAGGTAAGTGATCTCCACATCCTGCGAGCCGGCTTGGTCCGCCATCAGCTGCCAGACCAGCGTCGGTCGAGTGATCAGGCCCTCTGGAAGCTCCGGGAACGAGACTTCCTTCACGCTCCCGCTGATGATTGAGACCTGCCCATCCTCATCCTGCAGGATGATCCCGCCCTGCGAACTCAGCAGCTGACCCTCGTACAGGGTGCCGTCTTCGGTCACCACGCGGATGAGCTGATCCAGATATTTCTTGAACAGCGCGTTGGAGTCGACCAGGTCGTATTGGTAGTTTTGCTCAAGGATGGAGGTTCCCGTAGGATCCGTCAGCGATTTGAAAAGCACGCTAGTGGGATCGATGGAGGCCGCTACGTCGGTAAAGGCGATCTCATTGAATCCCCTCGAGAATTCGAACTCCCGGCGGTCGCGCACAAGCGCTGTGCCTTCGTTGTAGACGGTCAATGCAACCGTCGTTTCCGCCGCTTCCGCAGATGATGGCCGAGTGGGGGCCACCAGTTCATCGGTAACACGCTGGCTGGTGCAGGCGATTGCCAATGCCGCCAGCCCGAGCGTGACAACGACCGTGCGTCGCCGGACACCGCTGGGCCGCCATGAGGCCCCGCGAAGGCGCTCGACCATGGAGCGAAACCAGTGAGTTGCGGCAAAAATTAAGCTTAAATACTTCATTCTAATTACCCTTCCTTTCCTCTTGTGCTCATAGACGTTCACAAGGGCCTGGGAGTTCCCGCCCAGTCCCATCCAGACTACGGCTCGCGCTCTGCATCCTCCATAGCCGAGCGGTACCGATTGCAAGGCAATTGCATGAATCGTGTGGCTTGCTCTATCTGGAGGCCGACAATAGAGCGCGAATGGGGGCGGGTGCGGCGCTGCGCGGTCAGCCTACTCCTGAGCTGAGGCTCGGCAGGATTGGGGCCCTATATGCTCGCCTTGATATAATCCTCCCGTTGCGTCGGGACATCGAGCCAAGTGTTCAATCGTAGGAAGGAAGAACAGCGTCTAAAACAGGAGGGAAGGCTGCCGCCCGGTCAGTCGCTCACGATGAAATTCCCGGTGCTGCACTACGGCCCGGTGCCGCGCTTCGATCCCGAGACCTGGGATTTCCGAGTGTATGGGGAAGTGGAAGAGGAAAAGCGCTGGTCCTGGGAAGAGTTTCAGGACCTCCCCCGCACGAAGCTGGTGATGGACATCCACTGCGTCACGCGGTGGAGCAAGTTCGATACGGAGTGGGAGGGGGTCTCCGTCCGATCCTTAGTAGACGAGGGGCTGATCACCCCTAAGCCCAGCGCACATCACGTGCTTCAGCACTGCGAATACGGTTTCACGGTCAACATCCCGGTAGATGTGGCACTGGCCGACAACTTCCTCCTGGCCATGCACTTTGACGGTGAACCCATCAGCCCCGAACACGGGTATCCCCTGCGCGGGATCGCGGGCTCGATTCCGGGTCGCGACGGTCTCCTAGAGCCTTACTTCTGGAAAGGCGGGAAGTGGTTGCGCGGGCTGGAGTTCCTGGATCAAGACCAGATGGGCTTCTGGGAGCAGGCCGGCTATCACAACCGCGCAGACATTTGGAAGGAAGAGCGCCTAGCCTTCTAGGCCGGCCAGCGCCGGCCGTCCAGCTTAAACGCAATGCGCTAGCCCTCCATCGGGCCCGATCACGCGTCCAACCTGACCATCAGGAAAGGCACGAGCATCTCTTCCGAAGTGACGCTGCCGTGCCGGCCGAGAAGTGGATTTTCCTTGACAGCCCACCACAGATAACCCTCGCCCTGGCTGAGAGCCAGCCGGTCACCGATTCGGCTGCGAGCGGCTTTTGCAGGTTGACCCGGGCCAAACAATCCGGCCGCCAGTGCGTGGTCGGACACCAGCATTCGAAACATGCGTGGCCAAGTGCGGGCGATGTACTCCTCGACTGCATCGGCTTGGCCGGGCTTTGGATATAGGTAGGAGAGGCGGTTCTCTCCCGAAGGGAGCATATGCAGCCGACGGACCAGGTCCGGGTGATTGCGCAGCTCGAAATGGGGATCCTTGCGGGTCGCCACCTGACCGTGATCCGCCATGAGGATTAACACCGTATCCTTCTGAGCCTCGTGTGACAGAGCGTCAACAAAGTCAGCCATCAACGAATCGGCGAATTGCGCGAACTCTGTTTCTACTCGTACGTCATTCGGTCCGTAGCGGTGCGCAAGGTTGTCCACATTGGCAAAATAGCTCCAGATCAGACGTCGCTTCTCAGAAGCTGTATTTAACAACTGGCGCAGGCTGATCCAAAGTTCTGATAGGTCGTCGAACGAATGTTGATTGACATCCGGGTAGTGCATTTTCGACAGTCCTGAGCCGGCGATATTGCTGTGCAAAAAAGCATGGGATTCAACACCCGCCTCGGATAAGTGGGGACCAATGGTTGGCACCGGCAAAAAGGACTTGGGGTCGAATCCGGCATGAACTAGTGAATCCACTTCGTCATCGAAGCTGGCCGGCGCGTGCGTGATCATGTTGGCCACAAGACCATACTCTCGCAAGAACAGCTCGTAACCCAGAATGCCGTGTTCGGCTGGCGAGCGTCCCGTCCACAGCGTCGTCAGCGCGGCGCTTGTGGTAGAGGGAACCACCGACGTAAGCGCAGCAAGCGCCCCCCTGTTCACGAGTGGCTGAAGCGATTTCGCGCGGCCATCCAGCCAGCGTTCAAACAGGTTCAATCCCACGGCATCCACCAGAATCACCACCACTTGCCTGGCACCGGAAGCCAGATCGTCAAATTCGGCGTGGTCAATCGGCGGGTGGGGAAGTCCGGGCGCGCCGAGCCAGTTTCC
>JAPUGV010000026.1 GCA_027298025.1 Chloroflexota bacterium
TCAACTCGGAGGCCTCCAGTTGAAAACTGTGGGTCGATCTTGGCTCCCGCCGGTTTCCTTGCCGACGGATGCGGTACACCAATAGCGCGACGCCCTCTTCGCGCTGAGCATCTGGCACACAAACCGCTATTGCCGCCAATAATGTGAATTGCAGCTTGTTACCCATAACGCGGTGGTCATCTGCGCCGAGGACGAGCCCCATGACAGAACCCCTGACAAATATGGGAGGCGGAAGCCATGCCTGGCAGTTTTGAAGAAGTCTATGCGCAATCGCTAAATGACCCGGAAAGCTTTTGGGCGCAGGCGGCCGAAGATGTTCATTGGTACAAGAAGTGGGATAAGGTGCTCGATGACTCGCGCCGACCCTTCTATCGCTGGTTTACGGGCGGCGTCGTGAACAGTTGCTACAACGCCCTCGATCTGCACGTGGAAAACGGCCGCGCGGACCAGCCGGCACTCATCTACGACAGCCCCGTCACAGGGACGGTAAAGACATTCACCTATCGCGAACTGCTTGACCAGGTGGCGCGCTTCTCCGGTGTTCTCGCCGACCAGGGCGTTGAGAAGGGCGACCGGGTAATTATCTACATGCCTATGGTGCCCGAAGCGGTAATTGCAATGCTCGCCTGCGCCCGCATAGGGGCGATCCACTCGGTTGTGTTTGGGGGCTTCGCCGCAAACGAGCTGGCGACCCGCATCGATGACTCCAAGCCGAAGCTGATCGTCTCCGCATCCTGTGGTATCGAAGGGAATCGGATCGTGTCCTATAAGCCGCTGCTTGACAAGGCCATCGAGATCGCCGCAACCAAGCCCGGACGTTGCATCGTCCTCCAGCGGCCCCAGGAACAGGCATCCATGATCGCCGGGCGTGATCTCGATTGGTCAGAACTGATGGCAAGTGCGGAGCCTGTCGACTGCGTACCGGTCGCCGCAACCGACCCACTCTATATCCTCTACACCTCCGGCACCACAGGCATTCCCAAAGGCGTTGTTCGCGATAACGGCGGTCATCTGGTCGCGCTCAAATGGAGCATGAAAAACATCTATGGAGTGGACCCTGGCGAAGTTTATTGGGCGGCCTCCGATGTGGGATGGATCGTTGGCCATTCCTACATCGTCTACGCTCCTCTCTTCAGTGGCTGTACGACCGTGCTGTATGAAGGCAAACCGGTCGGCACGCCGGACCCCGGTGCATTCTGGCGAGTCATCTCGCAGCATGGGGTGAGTGTCTTGTTCACCGCGCCAACGGGCATCCGCGCCCTCAAACGTGAAGATCCCAACGGCGAATTCATCCGCAAGTACGACCTGAGCCGCTTCCGCACGCTCTTCCTTGCCGGTGAGCGCGTTGATCCCGACACCCTGGTGTGGGCGCAGGAGCAAATCAACGCCCCGGTCATTGACCATTGGTGGCAAACCGAATCGGGCTGGCCAATTGGCTCGAACTGTATTGGCATTGAGATGTACCCGGTAAAACCAGGTTCGTGTACGAAGGCCGTCCCGGGTTACGACGTGCGCGTGCTAGATGACAACGGCAAGGAAGTGGCGAACAATCAAATCGGTAACATCGTCGTTAAGCTGCCGCTTCCGCCCGGCTGTCTGCCAACGCTGTGGAACAACGATGCAGGCTACCAGGAGTCTTATCTTGACGCCTATCCGGGTCACTACGTGACGGCCGACGCCGGCTACAAAGACGAGGACGGCTACCTCTGGATCATGGGCCGTACAGACGACATTATCAACGTGGCTGGGCATCGTCTGTCTACCGGGGGGATGGAGGAAGTGCTGTCTTCCCATCCTAATGTGGCCGAATGCGCCGTCGTGGGGGTAGCAGATGAGATCAAGGGTGAGATTCCGTTAGGCTTCGCCGTACTCAAGGCAGGTGCAGCACCCGCTGATGATTTGATCGTTCAGGAGCTTGTCCAGATGGTTCGTGAGGAGATCGGTGCCTTTGCCTCCTTCAAGGTGGCGACCATCGTGAAGCGCCTCCCCAAGACGCGGTCGGGCAAGATTTTGCGCGGGACAATGAAGAATATCGCCGATGGGGTCGAATACCGGATACCGGCTACGATCGATGACCCCTTGGTCTTGGACGAAATCGCGCAGGCCCTGATCACATTAGGTTACCCGCGCTAGCTAGTAACCGGAAAGGAAAACTGGGTCTTTGGGACTTCCCGGGGATCCACCCTGCCAAATCCTGAAGAGCCGGTTAATCTGCTCACCCTCTATACTCCATAAAAGGGAGGTGACATCTTGAGTGAAAAAGAGTTGGAACAGGTCAGTGAGGCAGAAATCGCAGTTCACTGGCAGGAAGAGGAGGTTCTCTACCCATCGGCGCAGTTCATCGCCCAGGCGAACATGACCGATGCCGATATTTATGAACGCTTTAGCCTAGAGAATTTCCCGCAGTGTTTCAAGGAATATGCCGACCTGCTCAGCTGGTATCAATACTGGCAGACGACGCTGGATACAAGCGATGCCCCTTCCTGGAAGTGGTTTGTCGGCGGCAAGATTAACGCCTGCTACAACTGTGTTGATAGACACTTACCGAAGTATAAAAACAAGGCCGCCATCCTCTACGTGCCAGAACCAGAGCATGAACCTCATCTGGCCCTTACGTATCAGGAGCTATATGTGAGGGTGAACGAGCTTGCAGTACTTCTCCGAGATTTTGCTGGACTCAAAGCCGGCGATCGGGTAACGCTTCATATGCCGATGGTGCCGGAGCTGCCGATAACGATGCTGGCCTGTGCCAGACTTGGGATCATTCATTCTGAGGTATACGGCGGCTTCAGCGGCACGGCCTGTGGAGAGCGTATCGCGGACTCCGGGAGTCGAGTCCTGATAACGATTGACGGATATTATCGGTCCGGTAAACTGCTCGATCATAAGGAAAACGCAGACATAGCCGTAAAGGTGGCGGAGGAGCAGGGCCAAACCGTCGAAAAGGTCCTGGTCTGGAGACGCTACCCAGGGAAATATGTATCTGATACGCCTATGCTAGAAGGCCGCGATCACTTCATGGACGTGGTGCTCGGGGATTATGTCGGCAAGAGAATCGATCCGCTGCCCATGCGAGCCGAAGATCCTCTCTTTATTATGTATACCAGCGGGACGACTGGAAAACCCAAGGGCTGTCTGCATAGCACGGGCGGCTACCTGGCCTACGTTACAGGCACATCAAAGTATGTCCAGGACATTCATCCGGAGGATGTCTACTGGTGCATGGCGGATATTGGCTGGATCACGGGTCATTCCTATATTGTCTATGGCCCGCTGGCGCTTGCCGCCACGAGTGTCATGTACGAAGGTGTTCCCACCTACCCGGATGCCGGGCGTGCTTGGAGAATAGCCGAACGACTCGATGTGAACATCTTCCACACTGCGCCCACGACCATACGGATGTTAAGAAAAGCCGGCCCGGATGAGCCGCAGAAGTACAGTTATCAGTTTAAGCATATGACGACAGTGGGGGAACCCATAGAACCAGCAGTATGGAGATGGTATTACGACGTCGTCGGTAAGGGGAGGGCGGTCATCGTCGACACATGGTGGCAAACGGAAAACGGAGGGTTTCTATGCAGCACGCTGCCGGCGCTGAAGCCGATGAAGCCTGGCAGTGCAGGTCCCGGCGTACCGGGCATCCATCCAGTGATCTATGATGAGGATGGGAACGAGATCGATCCTGGGATCGGCAAAGCTGGGAATATCTGTATCAGGAACCCTTGGCCAGGGGCGTTCCAGACCATATGGGGAGATCGCGAGCGATTCATTTCGACCTACTACGAGAAGTACTGCAAGGATAAGAAGAGCACAGACTGGCGCGACTGGCCTTATTTCGCAGGTGATGCCGCCGTGCAAGCTGAAGATGGGTATTTCAGGATCTTGGGCAGGGTCGACGACGTGATTAACGTCGCCGGTCACCGATTGGGCACCAAGGAGTTAGAGTCGGCATGTCTTACGGTCCTTGAAGTCGCGGAAGCCTCCGTCGTTCCCCTGGCAGATGAACTCAAGGGTCGGGTACCTGACATTTATGTGTCGCTTAAGCCAGGCTACGAGCCCAGCCGTGAACTGCAAGGGAAAATTGTTGAGGCGATCGAGGTATCCATCGGAAAAATTGCCAGGCCGAAGCACGTCTATATCGTTCCCGATATGCCCAAAACCCGCTCGGGAAAGATCATGCGGCGTGTCCTGGCGGCTATCTCCAACCGCAGCGATATTGGTGATGTCACCACATTGGCCAACGCAGAAGTTGTGGAAGAGGTTCGGAGAATGGTTCAAGGAGACGGGTAGGAACAGTGCGTCTTTCGGGTGGGTTAGCAGGAAGCCCGGCTCCCCGAGGCCCGATAATCATCAGAGATA
Organism: Chloroflexota bacterium; assembly: GCA_027298025.1. Classification (GTDB taxonomy): domain Bacteria; phylum Chloroflexota; class Anaerolineae; order Anaerolineales; family E44-bin32; genus JADFRG01. The sequence goes on from JAPUGV010000026.1 coordinate 4,360, forward strand.
GAATGCAGGCTGGCTGATCTGAGAGAAAAACCTTGACTTTCAACTCGATCGCCGATCGCGGTTGGGCCACATCCGTCTTCCCGGCGATCAAACTCAGCCGGCCGCGGCCTTCGACTTCGACCTTCCCCCCGCCCGGGCCAGAGTCAATTCGGTTTAAGTCCGCGGGGGGGGTATTCAGCATTCCCAATAGTGACCATTGACGGAAGCCTCGGGTTCTTTGCTGCACAACATTCTAATGTTTGGCCGCCTCCTGCGTGCAATCGGCCTGGATCTTGATACGCGAGGCGTGAGCGATTTCGTCCGCTCCCTGGACTGGATCCGGATCAGCCAGCGGCGGGAGTTCTACTATGCCGCGCGCTGCCTCTACGTCAGCCGGCGGGAAGATCTAGCACTTTTCGATGAGGCCTTCGATTGGTTCTGGCAGCTGCGTGTAGGGAGGGATAAAGAGATGCAGCTGGATGTGCGCCGGCTTGAGGATCGCCTTCGGCTGAGTGTCGATCGCTCCGAGCTCAGCAAGGACTTCCGCCTGGAGAAGGTGAACCAGGGAAAGTTGGGAGAGCCAGAAGACGGTCAGCCCCAGGTCAAACACGCAACCTTCACTTACAGCCCCAATGAGATGTTGCGCCGGAAGGATTTCGGGGAGCTCAGCGAGGATGAGCTTCGAGAAGTCAAGCAACTGATGGCCAAACTGGCCTGGAGGCTTGGAGAGCGACGCAGCCGTCGTTGGCGCCCGGGAAAGGCGCGCCAGGTCGACTTTCGACGTACCCTGAGGCGTAACATGAGAAATGAGGGGGAGCTTTTGGAACTCGCTCGCCGCCAACTTAAGATGAGGCCGCGCCCGCTTGTGGTCATCGCCGATATCAGCGGTTCGATGGAACGCTACACACGGTTGTTGTTGCACTTTATCTACGCTCTCCGGATTAGCCTGGACTCGGGCGTAGAAGCCTTTGTCTTTGGCACCCGCCTCACCCGCATCACTCGCCGGCTTCGAAGCCGCGATGTTGAGGGCACGCTGAAGGAGATCGCACGCAGTGTGCCCGATTGGTCGGGTGGAACGCGCATCGGTCAGGCGCTCAAGACCTTCAACTATGAATGGACGCGCAGGGTACTTGGGCATCGGGCGGTGGTCTTGCTCATCAGCGATGGTTGGGATCGAGGGGATATAGACCTGCTCCGCAACGAGATGGCGCGGCTTCAGCGCAGCTGCCACCGTCTCATCTGGCTCAATCCGCTTCTTGGCTCCGCCGAATATGAGCCCCTCACTCGCGGTATTCAGGCTGCGTTGCCCTATGTGGATGACTTTCTGCCCGTTCATAATCTCGCCAGCCTGGAGGAGCTTGCGGACCAGCTGGAGCGCCTAGACGATAGGCGGCCGATTCGTCGTCAGCAGCGACCCGAGCTCGATCTGCAACCGACTTGAGACGAGCTAAGGGACTCCTATGAGCCAGGATGACCTGGTAGGAATCGTCATGGCCGCCGGTGAATCAAGCCGCTTCGGAACGGCGAAGCAGCTGCTCCCCTTTGGCGACACCACTCTGCTCGGACTTGTTGTGCGCAATGCCAATCGATCGACGCTCGACAGGGTGGTGGTTGTGCTCGGACGAGAAGCTCCAAAGGTAAGGAGCAGTTTCGAGTCCGGATCAGCGATGGTGGTTGATAACATGGCTTATGGCGAAGGTTGCGCCTCTTCGCTCTTGGCTGGACTGGATGAGGCGGGGGAATGTGCAGGCATCGTCTTGATCCTCGGCGACCAGCCGGGCATCACGACTGCAACTATCGACCGAGTGATCGCTAAGTGGCGGAATGCGCGGACGTGGGCCTCGGCAACCCAGTACCGAGGCAACCCAGGACATCCACTCCTATTCGCACGAGAAGCGTTCAATGACTTGCGAGCGCTCCACGGTGACAAGGCCGTCTGGAAACTCATCGAAGGTTATCCGGATCGGGTCCTCCGCGTCGACATCGATTCAGAGCTGCCTCCTGATATCGACACGCCAGAGGACTACGAGGCCGAGATTGCACGACTTGGCGGCTAGATGCCGCTCATTCGCTGAGCGCTGATGGCAGCTCCTGAGGCAGCAGCCCCGAAACCGAAGCGAAAGCGGGATGTGCGATTGTTTGAGCCGTTGGAGCTCCGTGAGGTGACCTCGCGCAATCGCATCATGACGTCGCCGATGAGCCAATACAGCGCTCCGGAGTCGATCCCTACGGATTGGCACTACGTCCATTTGGGGACGCGAGCCGTGGGTGGATCGGGAATCGTCATGACAGAGGCCACCGCTATCGAGCCGCGGGGAAGGATCTCACCCTGGGATGTGGGTCTCTGGAGCGACGAGCAAGAGGCCGCCTTCGCGCGAATTACGGAATTCGTTACGGAACAGGGAGCGATCCCCGGTATCCAGCTGGCTCATGCTGGCCGCAAAGCCTCCCACATGCGGCCCTGGGAGGATCGAAAGCCCATACATATCGAGGATGGAGGCTGGGAAATCGTGGCCCCGAGTCCGATACCGTGGACGGAGGGTGATATTTTGCCGACTGAACTGACCTTAGATCAGATCGGCCAGATATTGGCTAAATACAGGGATTCAGCGCAGCGCGCGCTCCGCGCGGGCTTCAAAGTCATAGAGATCCATGCGGCTCACGGCTACCTCCTGCACTCCTTCCTTTCGCCGCTTACGAACCAGCGCAGCGACGAATATGGCGGCAGCTATGATAATCGGGTGCGGATAGTGCTAAAGGTGGCGAGCACGATCCGCGAAGCGTGGCCAGCCGAGCTTCCGCTGTTCGTACGGCTTTCGGTCAAGGACTGGGTCGATGGGGGCTGGGAGGTGGCGGACAGCGTCGAACTCGCAAAGCGGCTGGGCAAGCTGGAAGTCGATCTCATCGACTGTTCGAGCGGGGGAGCGGTTCCAGAGCAGCAGATTCCCATCCATCCTGGATATCAAGTGCCTTTGGCCCACGCGGTCCGCGCGGGTGCGAACATCAAGTCCGCCGCCGTGGGCCTTATCAGCGAGCCGGTCCAGGCAGAGAAGATCCTGGCAAACGAGAGGGCCGATCTCATCGTCATCGGACGCATAGCGCTCTGGTCTCCCTACTGGCCCCGTCACGCGGCCAGCGAGCTCCATGCCGAGGTGAAGCTCCCCATTCAATATGCCCGATCCGGAATCTATGCCTGATGTTGGGGTCGCCGGCATCTACCTCAGACCATAGCCGGCGGACGATGTTCGGAAGAACACCGTAGGCCCGACCTAAGCCGCGCTCGGAATCGAGCTGTGGAACCGCCAACTCCAGCTATTAGGCAGACTGAAGAGGATCTCTCGGCCTCCGAGGAGAAAGACCCAAAATGAGCTCACGCGTTAAGCCGACCCTTTCCCACAAGGTTACAGAATACGCCTTACTCGGAACACCTGGTTTGCTGCTCACGATCGTCGACGGTGGGTGCCCTCATAGCTCCTTCACCTGGGTCGTGGCCACCTCTCCCGATCGGTTGCGCTTCGGCGCGGACCACGGAGGTACGACGCTAGCTAATATCGAGCGATCCGGCCTAGCGTCAGTGCAGATCATCATCGATGAAGGTCAGCCCTCTCTGATCAAGGGAAACGTCACTTTGGCGAGCTCGCGGATTCAATCCGCTCCATTCAAGGTCGCGCTCATGGAGATGGAGATCCAAGAAGTACGAGATCAGTCGTGGATCGGGGTAAGCGTCCGGCCGTTTCACTACGACTGGGCACCCGAGGAGCGCGAGAAGATGCTCGAGGTGGAGCAAGCGGTCTATGCTGAGATGCGAGGGTT
>JAPUGV010000260.1 GCA_027298025.1 Chloroflexota bacterium
TCAGCAAGCATGTGCTCCGCCTGGTTGGTGGAGCGACGAAAGACCTCGTTACACTCCACGTAGTACTCACCACTAAGGGGAATCATGACCGGTAAATGCTAATGAAGTTGACGGTCTGAGGGATCCGATACAACCCTCCGCTCTCGAAGCCGGGCAATAGATCACCGAAAACTCGTTCCGTGTCGACGGATTCATCGAGAACGCACTTACGTAGATAATTTTCCATAAGATCAGGCCGACCCCCAGGGAGCTCGTGATCGAAGCTTAATTCAAGCACTTCGTACTCGGCGGAGAGGGATTCAAGTATGCGTTGGGTGTCCTCAAATTCCATAAATCTTGGAACCTCAGTTGAGACCCGCTCGCGATACACGCGATGAAGAGCCTGGTAGGCCGAATCGGCGGTTAGTTGATAAATGAACAAGTGGCCGCCCGGTGACAGCAGCCGGAGTAGGTGCTCAATTACGTCTGGCATCTGTTTCAAATCGACGGTGGTTAACGAGTGAATGGCCCAGATCACGTCATAGCTGGGTACTGCCGGGAGAAGCGCGCGGGGGATGTCCTCGATCAGGGTCTTGATGCTTCGCCCGGCGCTGAAGTGCTCCAGCTCTTCCATGACTCTCTCAGCTTGCCTTAGGCTACGCTCCGAGACGTCGAGCAGATCGCAGGTCAGGTGGATACCGTCCGTGAGGGTCTGATCCAGGTACTGGGGGAAGAGCGCCGAGCCGCAACCGACATCAAGAACCTTGAGTCGACCCTCACTGGAAATCCCCCTGAATTTCGTATCGAATGGGTAGGCCGAGACGAGCGACTCGTATTCGACCGAAATGACATCGATCCAGGCCGCTTCGTCCCAACTGTCGGCTGTATAAAAATACTTTGGGGATTGAGTGGTCACGAATGCGGTGCTAGCTGTAGTTCGGGTCGGCGGAGCGCTGTTCTTCCTGCGTGTACAGGTAGGAGTCCAACCCTTCCTCTGAGGGGAATTCCGTGCCGGGAAAGTCGTAGGAGAGGATGATGTTGATCCGCTCGCGCTCACCTCGGACTGAGCGTACGCTGTGCCAGCATCGGTCGGCGCGCATCATAACCAGCCGCCCCACCTTGGGGGAAACTCGAACCATGCTCCCGAATGAGCTCAGGATGGGCTTGATCTGAATGAATCGGTCCAGCGCGCGCTGGATGCTGGAGTTTTTGCCTTTCCTGAGCAGGATGCGGTAATTGGGGTAAAACTCCGTTTCGCCGCCCTCTACCTCATTGAGATAGATAATTGAAGTGACGCAAGCCCGATCGTAGTGCCAGCGGTAGGAGGACTGATTCGGGCGCATAAGATTGACGTTTACGCCCGCGCGGGTGTTCCCCAATGGACCGAGCGGAAATCCGAGTGATCTGTCAACCAATTGATTCACCTCGCCATTGTAGAGATCCCAAATGCTGGGAAGGTGCTCTCGGATCTGCTCGCCCTGGATGACGTGGTAGCGCAAGGAGCGTCCCTTCATGGGACGGTGAATTTCCGGAAGTGTATGATGATCCCGGAAGTCGCTGATCTTCTCCAGGAGCAACCGACATTGCTCATCCGTCAAGAAACCATCAACAACCTGGTAGCCAACCTTCTCCAGCTCAGATCCGTTTACTGCCATCTGTTCTAACGGCTCCCCGACAGCGCTAGGTTGCGGAATAAAGCACCTCGATGCATGAATTTCGGTCCCTCAATGATGAGAGGGCACGGTATTTCGAGGAAACTAAAAGTGGGCGCGATTGGACTCGAACCAACGACCTCACGGATGTGAACCGTGCGCTCTAACCAGCTGAGCTACGCGCCCAATTTCGTCAAATTATAGCAGTGGGGGGGGGCGCTCTCGAATAGCACCAAACCTCCAGCCGAGATTTGAATTCGGATGCGGTTCTCACTGTAGGTGATTCGCATGCCTCACCTGACCCCTCTATTCTGGTTTGCTTCCCGGCGCGGGTGCTATAATGCGCCGGCTCTTCCAGAAACTCCCTTGAATACCCCAAAGATCTCATCCAAAGAGCTGGGCCCCGGGTGAAAAGCGAACCGATACCAGAAGCGGATCGTCGAGACAGAGCCCGCTTGCGGCGGGCCAGGCGCCGGATCAGCCAACTTCAGGCTACGGAGCGCGAAGCCTTTCTCGATCGGTTGGCAAACGCAGTTACACCCGGCCCCGGGTTCTTTCTGTATGCGCTGCTCTGCGGTGCACTCATCGGCCTAGGTTTTCGCTACGATCAGCGGGCGCTGTTGGTAGCGGGCGCGCTCTTAGCGCCGCGTCTGGGTTCGGTCGTGGGCCTGTCCCTGGCGGCGGTCTCGGGTTCTCTGCGCTTCTTTCTCCGGATGTTCGTGGCGCTGGCGCTGGGAGTCCTGCTGGTCGCCGTGGCGGCGGGCCTGGCCTTCGGATTGGCTCTCGAACTCGACACAAACTCGCTTCTTCCCTACGAGCACACCAAACTTAATCTAGTGGATTTCGGTCTGCTCCTGACGGGAGCGGTGATCATGGCGATCGTTCTTGCCCGTTCGGAACGGATCGCCGGTGTAGCAAGCGTGGCAGTTGCCTACGAGCTATTTCTGCCGCTAGGAGCCGTCGCCGTGGGATTTGTGCTCGGAGAACCCGAACTCATTGAAGGCGCCACGCTCACCTTTGTGCTGCACCTCACCTGGGCGGTGGCTGCGGGCCTATTCACCATGGTCTTGATGGGTTTCAGGCCGCTCACCGGGAGCGGTCGCTCGCTCGCGGCAGCCATCGTGATGATGGGCCTGCTGGGAATAGTCAGCGCGCTGGGGTTTGGTACCTCCGTCCTGGCTGCCCTTCCAACCCCTACCCCCACCCCGACTCTCACTCCGACCGCAACCGCGACCGCGACGGCGACCGCCACGCCCACCGTTACGCCCACCAGCACGGCCACTGCCACGGCCACAAGTACGGCAACGAACACGCCTACGCTTACGCCCACGCCTCCCTTAGCGATCGTGTTGGGCACCAACTTCCAGGGCGCGATCTTGCGCGATGCACCGGACGGAGTACCCGTGGACTTCGTCGCCGAACGGGAATCGCTGCTAGTTATCGGCGGGCCGGAGCAGTCCACGGGCCAGCTGTGGTGGCTGGTGCGCAAGGAAGATGGCGCAGAAGGCTGGCTCCTAGGCGATTTTCTGGCCACAGTGACGCCCACGGGTTCGTAATCCAATCCGGAAGGGTTGCGAGCCGTGAACATGCCATGTTTTCGCGCTGTAAGCGGCTCGTTCCTCAAGGAAAGGGTGCCGCGCCGACCTTACCTTGACAGTCCTGTCAAGCGACAGCATAATCATGCTTACGATAACTAGTTGCTGAGGAGGGGATGCGTGCGCTATGGAGCGCGACTGCGAGGCACTCGCTCAGGACGGCTCCTTCTGCCTAAGGGATTGGCGCGCAGAACCGAAGCAGCGGACTACGCATTCTCTCGTAAGCAACCCGGGTCAGTCACCTACTTCAAACCAGTCCCGACTCCAACGGTCCGAACCTAATTGTCGACCTGAAGCGCGGCATCGGTATCAGCGGGTGCCGGGCTAGTTCTCACCGGCCATTTTAGGTTTCTGATTACGGGGCGAAGCCAGCCATTCCTGTGCACAGGCTTGTGGCCCTTAGCAAGAACCAAACGACGGAAAATTGGCCCGGCCTACACTTCAGTCTGCCGGACAAGTGTGTTCTGAAATGGAAGGAGGGTTATTAACCCGAGCAGACTCCTACACGAGCCTCTGAAATCACAGTCCTGAAACCAAGTTACTGAGGAGAGAGAAAGAGATGAAGAAACTGTACTCCGTAATGGGCATAGGCATGATGCTTGCGCTGCTGCTCGGGGCTTGCGCTCCGCAGGTGGTCGAGGTCGAGGTACCGGGTGAGGTGGTAACGGTGCCGGAGGTTGTCACCGTTGTAGTCCCGGGCGAGGCGCCGCCCGTGTCCGAAGAGGTAGAACCCGTCACCATCTTGGCCTCCTGGGGTGGCGACGAGGAAGCCGGCTTCCGCGAGGTGCTGGATGCTTTCACCGCCAAGACGGGTATCCCCTTTCGCTATGAGGGAAGCCGTGCTGTAACCGTGCTGCTGGCCTCGCGTGTGGCCGGCGGCAGTCCACCTGACGTGGCTATGCTGCCGCGGCCGGGCGTGATGGTGGCGCTGGCGCGAGAGGGTTCGATCCTGCCACTCGACGGTGTGCGAGGCGATGAGATCCTGCCTCCAGACATCTTGACCGACAACTACTCCCAGGCCTGGATTGACCTGGGCACAGTGGACAACCTGTTCTACGGCCTGACCGTCAAGGCCAACTCAAAGAGCACCTTCTGGTACAAGCCCCCCTCGTTTGAGGCGCTCGGCGTGTCTCCGCCGAATACCTTCGATGAGCTTACGGCCATCGCCGATGATTATCTGGCCAACGGGCAGACGCCTTACTCGATGGGCGGACTGGACGGTTGGACCCTGACCGACTGGTTTGAGAATATCTACGTGCGCATCGCGGGTCCCGAGATGTACCTGAAGTTGTTCGTGACCCACGAAGTGGAGTGGACCGACCCCACGGTCGTCGAAGCCATGGAACGCTTTCGTGAGATCGTGGACCCCGACACCAAACTGGCCGGTGGCTCCGAGGGGGCCCTGTCGACCGGGTTTATTGATGCCTTCTCCCTGGTGCTGCGGGATGACCCCGTGGCCGAGATGTACTACGAGGGCGGGTTCATGAGCTCCTTCGGCGAGCAGAATCATCCCGATCTCGTCTGCGGTGAGGACTACGCCTTCTTCGAGTTCCCCGAGATCGATCCCGCCTGGGGCAAGCCGGTAGTAGGGGGTGGGGACTTGGCGGTCGTCTTCGTCGATCGGCCTGAAGTGCGCGAGTTCATCCGCTTCCTGGCCAGCGAAGAGGCCAACACGATCTGGGCCTCGGCCGAAGCTGGCTCCGTCATATCCCCGAACTCGAACGTATCGCTGGACGTGTATTCGCCGTGCAAGGCGCTGGAAGCTGCGCAGCTCACGCAGGCCGCTTCCTTTGTCTTCGACGGCTCCGACCTGGCCCCTGCAGCGCTCGGTGGCGACGCGATGTTTGTCGGCTTACAGGACTTTGTAGATAATCCTGCCGGCATCGCGGGCGTGCTTGAGTTCCTGGAGGAGGTGGCGGATCGCGTGTACTAGTTTGTCGCTTGAGCCAGGGCAGCCTTTCTTTGGGCTGCCCTGGCTTTTGGGTTGGATAGCGAGGAGCAAAAGCAATGTTGACCCGGGCGCGTAGGAGATCTGGCGCGTGGCTGTACGTATTCCCTGCCGGCATCCTGCTTATCGCCTTCCTCCTTTACCCCGTAGTTCGGACCTTATGGCTGAGCTTCTTCGGCGGCACGGGTTTCAATCCCACGGAGTTCGTCGGTCTAGACAATTACATCCGGTTGTTGACCAACGACCGCCTTTTCCTCAAACTCGATGAGTTGCCGCCCTCCGGCGCCATGATCAACAGCGTGCTGTGGATCGTTTTGTTTACTTCGGGCAGCTTGGGAATCGGTATGTTTGTGGCGGTCCTGGCCGACCGGGTGCGATACGAGCCGATCGTCAAAGCGGTGATCTTTCTTCCGATGGTCATTTCAGCCACCGCCGCAGCGGTCATTTTCAGGTTTGTATACAGCCCCGATCGGACCATCGGGGTGCTCAATGCCGTACTGACAGGCATATTTCCAAACCTGGAACCGATCCCTTGGTTGGGACGAATAAGCCTGGTCAACTACGCGGTTATCGGGGCCGGAATCTGGATCTTTACGGGTCTGGCGATGGTTGTGCTCTCAGCGGCCTATAAGACATTGGACAAAGAGGTGCTGGAAGCCGCCCACGTGGACGGTGCTAGTGAGTGGCAGACATTATGGCGTGTCAGCGTGCCCATGATGGCCCAGCCGATCGCATTCGTGGCGATATATTTGGTCATCACATCGCTCAAAATGATTGACCTGGTGTTGGTGATGACCAATGGCGGGCCACGCGCCGCCAGCCGGATCATTGGCTTTACCTTCTACTTGGAAGTGTTCAACAATGGATTGGTTGGATACGGCAGCGCGGTGGCGATCATCTTGCTGATCCTGATGACCCCTCTCATCATCATTCAGATCCGACGCGTGCGGGCCGAGCAGGCGCTTCGATGACAACCCAGGCGCGGAGGTCCACCGGCGTGGCCACAAGGCTAGTCGAGGCGACCAACCGCGGTTTGCTCCACATCGTATTGGTCGGGATCGGGCTGCTGTGGCTTGTCCCCACGGTAGGCCTCTTTGTCACGTCCTGGCGCACAAGACCCGACATCGCCGCGTCAGGCTGGTGGACCGCTCTTTTCCAGTTTCGGTATACGGTCGAGAACTACTCCGAGGTGCTTGCGGCCAGGAATTTTGGCGATGGTTTCATCAACAGCTTTATCATCAGCATACCTTCCACCGTCTTTCCGATCCTGATCGGGGCCCTAGCAGCCTATGCCTTGGCTTGGCTGAAGTTTCGCGGCCGGGATGCGCTCTTCCTGATCGTGATCGCATTGCTGGTGGTGCCGCTGCAAACGACCTGGGTGCCTGTCTTGCAAATGTTCAACCTGTTCAACCTGACCGGAACTTTTACCGGTATTTGGCTGGCCCACACCGCCTACGGTCTGCCGTTTGCCATCTTCTTACTGCGAAACTTCTTCGTGGGTCTGCCTAAAGAGCTTTTTGACTCGGCCAAGATCGATGGCGCCTCAGATTTGGGCATCTTCTTCCGGATCGTGGTGCCGCTTTCGGTGCCGGCGATTGCCTCCTTGGCCATTTTCCAATTCACATGGGTTTGGAACGACCTCTTGAACGCCCTCATTTTTTTGCAGGACCCGGCCAAATACCCGCTAACCCGAAGCATTCAGAACTTGCTGGGTGAGTTCGGGTCGGAGTGGCACTTGCTGGCGGCCGGGGCCTTCGTGACCATGTCGATGCCGTTGTTGGTCTTCTTTGCCTTGCAACGCTACTTTGTTCACGGAATCACGGCCGGCGCGGTCAAGGGATGAGACCGCTGGCATACATCCCATAGCCAACTTCCTCGCGTGGAAGAATCAAGAGAGGTCCGACGACCAACGAGCGCGGCTCGCAAGGGCTACGTGTTCCTAGCGCTCACGCTGCTCGTTCAGACCGCCTACCTACTGGAGCGTATCGCCCAAGCCCTCCAAGTCTATGCCCTGAACTTCTATCTTAAGGACGCGCATGGCTTGCTGGGGAACATTTTTGATGATGAGTGGGTGCATTTTGTGTACAACATCGCCCTGGAGCTGGCACTAATCTCAGTCTACCTTTACTACCGTCGGAATAAGGAATCATGGCTATCGGCGAGACGGCTCGGCCGCTTCAGCCTTTCGACGGTCGTAATCCTGCAGGGTTATCAAGCCCTTGAGCACATCGTTAAGCTCTACCAGCACAATTTCGTGCCCTTCTACTCCTTCCTCCGACAGCCCACACGCGGCCTACTGGCGCTGGCAACGGGGTGGCCGATCATTCCCGTGCATTTCTGGATCAATTCGTTTGTATGGGGACTCATCGCCCTCGCGTTGTGGGGTCTGGGCAGGCGCCGTCCGGTTGTTTCTCAGCTGGATTCGAGCGGCAAAGCTCCTCGGCCGCTGCCTGTTTCACGGCGGGCAACCACTCTGGTCTTGCTCTCTGCAGTTCTGATCGCGGGCCCTCTCCTGGCTCGTCAAGTCCGTACCGTCCGAGTGCCGGAGGATTTCCTGAGCATGCAAGCTGCAATTGACTCCGTGCCCTCGGGGAGCAGAATTCGGGTCGCTGCGGGCGACTATGCCGAGTCGCTCGTCATAACCCGCCCGGTGACTTTGCTGGGCCCAGAGCAAGGCGTGGCCACGTTGCTGGGCAATCCCGAGCTCCCCACCGTTCACATTCGGGACACCCATGATGTGAAGTTGAAAGGTCTAACGATTGTCGGCGGTGAGTATGGGGTGCTGGTCGAGCGCAGCCAAGAGGTTGTCATTCGTGAGAACACCATCGACGGCAGCCGTCGCTTCGGCATCCGAGTACGGAATGCCTCGGCAAGCATCGTGGAGAACACAGTTGTGGGGGGTCTACCACCTTACGGCAAAGGCATCCACATCACGAACACGATGGAGTGGCCAGGGTCGCTCGTACAAGGCAATCGGGTTGAGGACAACGCGCAAGAGGGCATCCTCACCAACATGAGTCACGTGATCATCCGTAACAACATCGTTCGAAACAATGGCTTACGCGGCGTGGCGGTCACGGAGATGTCTATGGCCACCGTGGAAAACAACGTTCTGCTAAATAACGTCGATGTTGGGCTCTACGTCGTGGACATGTCCATGGCCCAAGTCGAGCGCAATCAGATCGGCGGCACGCGACCCGGCGAGCTTGGCCGGGCGCATGCTATCCTGGTTGAGTATTACTCTGATGTGTGGTTGCTTGAGAATCTCCTGGATGAAGACAGCGGCGGGGTCGTCGCATGGAACAACAGCCAGATTGACGGCGATAGGGGCGCCTGGGGAAGTCCATAGGCGCTCCTTGAGGTTGGCGCCGGGCTTCATCCACCTTTCGGATTGCCCCTCTCGAGTCAATCGCTCCCAACTATGAAGGAATACACATGCACCATTGTCTCCCATACCCATTGGGATCGGGAGTGGTATCTTCCATTTCAGGTCTTCCGTCTCCGGCTCGTAGAGTTGGTTGACTCCGTCTTGGAAATACTGGGGCGTGACCCTGATTTCCGGGCCTTCACCCTCGACGGACAAGCCATCCTCCTAGAGGACTATCTGCAGGTCCGGCCTGAACGGGAGGATGAACTGCGCAGTTTCATCCAAGCCGGCCGTCTGCTCATTGGGCCCTGGTACGTATTGCCCGATGAGTTCCTGGTGAGCGGGGAAGCGCTAATCCGAAACTTGATCCTTGGTCGGCGTGTCTGCGGCCGGTTTGGACCGGTCAT
>JAPUGV010000261.1 GCA_027298025.1 Chloroflexota bacterium
CTACCACAGGGGCGCGATCTCGCCCTTGTCGGGCCATCGTGTATCGCTCAACGACTGTGACCTAAACGCAGGCGAGGCGAGCTCTTCGCCCGCCCCGCGGTGCTCCACACCAGGGTAGTTCGCTTCATGATATGCCTAGAAAGAGATCCCCAAACTCCCCCGCGAGATGTGATCCAGAAACTCTTGCCGCGTCACTTCATTCGTGGAGAAGGTTCCGCACAACGCGCTAGTCACCATTCGGGCATTGGCCTTTTTGATGCCGCGCATCATAGTACACAGGTGCAGACCCTCTACGACGACCCCTACACCGTGGGGATGCAGCGTCGTATCGAGTAAGTCCGCGATTTGCCGCGTCAGTCTTTCCTGCACCTGCAAGCGGCGGGCGAACAGGTCCACGATGCGCGGGATTTTGGAGAGGCCGATGACCCTGCCCTTCGGCAGATACGCTACATGCGCCTTGCCGATGAATGGGAGCATGTGATGCTCACAGAGACTGTAGAACTCAATGTCCCTCACGAGCACCATTTGGTCATATTCCTCATCGAAGATGGCGTCGTTGATCATCTTTTCGGGGTTCACGCGGTAACCGGCAAGCAATTCATCGTACATGCGCGCCACACGTTCGGGAGTGCGGTCCAGGCCCTCCCGCCCCGGATCTTCACCTACCGCAGTCAGCAGCTCGCGGACCGCGGTCTCGATTTCCGGACGAGCGACTCCAACGCCGCCAAAAAGTTCTGCGGCTGCCTCAATCTCCATTTTGTGTTCCACAGTACGCAGGTGATCCTTAGTGTCGGTCATATTATCCTCCAGTCGAACTAGACGACGTCATGATGCCGGAGCTTACCATAATCCACTGACTCGATTGGCGCGTCAAGCATCGGTGATCGCCAATTTATGTTGAGAAGCCCGAAGTAAAATAGCAGGGTGCCAGCGAAATTCGACGTTGCAGGACACTCCGCCATCGTGACCGGCGCCGGCCGGAGATTGGGTCGGGCCTTTGCAGAAGCTCTCGCCATAAATGGCGCCAACGTTATTGTTCACTACGGTCATTCCGCGGAAGAGGCAGGGGGAGTCGTGCGTGACTTAGAGGTTCACGGCGTTCAGGCGGTAGCAATACAGGCCGATCTTGCAAATCCCGTGGAAGCTGCGGAATTGGTGAGCCGAGCCGAGGAAGCCATTGGCAAAGTCGATTTGCTCGTCAATAACGCCGCAATATTCGGGCCGGTTGGGGCACTGGACGCCAGCATTGAGGACTGGCAATCCCACTTGGACGTGAACCTCACAGCGCCCTTCCTGATTTCGCAGCAGTTCGCACGCGCTCGGGACGGTGCGCCGGGTTCAATCGTGAACCTGCTGGACTGGCGCGCCCTGCGACCCGGCGCGGACCACTTCCCCTACACGATCAGCAAGGCCGCCCTGGCAGCCCTCACCCGTGGCCTGGCCGTATCGCTGGCACCGGATATCCGAGTCAACGGTCTGGCACTTGGGGCAATTTTGCCGCCCTCTGACGGAGGCACGAATGACCCACTGGAGGGCGTGCCTTCAGAACGGTGGGGCACAGTTGAGGAAGCCGTTGAGGCACTCTTGTTTCTTCTGGCCGGACCCGAGTATGTGACGGGAGAGATTCTGCATGTCGACGGGGGCAGGCATCTAACCTGATCGAGCGGCCCCATCACAATTCGCTGACCGTTCGGATGAATCGAGGCTAAATCCATGCCCGAAGATCGAATTGAGATCAAGGACCTGCTGCTGCGCGGTGTCATCGGCATCAACGACTGGGAACGCGAAGTAGAGCAAGATATATTGATAAACATCACGCTGACTACGGATCTATCCGAGGCGGGAAGGTCCGACTCGATAGAGCATACGGTCAATTATCGAACGATTACCAAACAAATCATCCGCCACGTGGAATCCAGCCAACGATTTACGCTCGAGGCCCTGGCTGCAGACATCATCGGGATTTGTCTATCTCAGAATGGCGTCGAACGCGCCCGTGTTCGCGTAGAAAAACCCGGCGCACTTCGTTTCGCGCGCTCCGTTGGAGTCGAGATTGAGCGAGCGGCCGACTAAGCTGGCCTTTATCGCCTTGGGATCCAATATCCAGCCTGAAGTTCACCTGCCCGAGGCGATTTCGCAGCTCCAGTCCGTGGGCCAGATGATGGCCGTCTCCCGTGCCTATCAGAGCAAACCCGAGGGCGGCCGAAGCCAGCCCGATTTCCTGAACGCCGCCGTCCTGATCAACGTGACCGAAGCGCCGGCCGGCGTTCGAACTCTGCTGCGGGAGATTGAAACGGCACTGGGCCGAGTACGAACCGAAGATAAATACGCCTCGCGCACCATCGACTTGGATCTGGTTCTACTCGGAGACCGAGTGGACCCGGATTTCCCGTTGCCCGACCCGGACATCCTGACCCGCGGGCGTCTAGCAGTGCCCCTGGCCGAGCTCGCTCCCGATTTCTGTCACCCGATCACGGGCGAAGCCCTTGGAACGATCGCAGCTCGGCTTAGGCGTGAAGGACTTCAGCCACAGTTGAAAGTGTCGCAGCGGCTGTCGGATCTCCTCACGGAGGGCCCTGAAGTAGAAACAGGTGAGTAGCGCGGTGCTGCCGATCCCCCCTACTCCATCTGAGGTCAACACATGAGCTCGCGATCTGCCGAAGTCGTCATCTGCGGAGCAGGAATTGCCGGGATTTCGACCGCGTATCACCTGACGGTTGGAAAGGGCGTCGAAGAAGTGCTCATCATAGATGAGCGCCCCCCGCTTTCGCTCACAAGTGACAAATCCACGGAGTGTTATCGCAATTGGTGGCCCGGACCGGGCGATGCGATGGTGTCTCTGATGAACCGCAGCATCGACATTCTGGAGGAGCTTTCGGGCAGCCATGGAAATCCGTTCAATCTCAACCGGCGGGGCTATGTATTCGCCACCGCCCAGGCGGATCGAATTGAGGATTTCAGAGCGCAGGGCGAAGAAGCTGCCTCGCATGGCGCGGGCCCGCTTCGAATACACGATGGGTCAGAAACCTCAGCAACTTACCGGCCTGCCCCGGCCTCGGGTTACCAGAATCAGCCGACCGGATCCGATCTAATTACCGATCGGGCGCTCATCGGCGAACACTTTCCCTATTTGACGGAGGAGACGCTTGGCGTGCTCCACGCTCGTCGAGCCGGCTGGTTCGATGGCCAGCAATTGGGCCGCCTCCTGCTGGAGCAAGCTCGCTTCAATGGAGCGCAGCTGATCGAGGGTCGCGTAACCGGCGTTGATATGGAAGGCGGTCGTGTGGAGGCCGTTCGTGTGGATACGCCGGATGGTTCGCTGAGGATCACGACCCGAAATTTCGTGAATGCCGCTGGGCCGTTTCTCAAAGAGGTCGGCGCGTTTGTAGGTGCCGACCTGCCGGTCTTCGCCGAGCTCCACGCTAAGGTTGCCATTCAGGATCGATTGGGTGCCTTCCCACGCGAGGCGCCGATGTTGATCTGGACCGATCCACAGTATCTCCCTTGGCGGCAAGAGGAGCGGGAGGCGCTGCTCGAGGATGCGGAATCGCAATTCCTGCTGGAGGAGTTTCCACAGGGCGCCCATGGGCGCCCGGAGGGTCCCGCCGACAGTCCAATCACCCTGTTAATTTGGACCTATGAGACGCAGCGGGTCGCCCCCACATTTCCGCTCAAGTTCGACCCCAACTATCCTGAGATCGCAATGCGAGGCGTGGCAACTTTTTTACCCGCCATGGGAGCCTATTTCGACTCACCCCCCAGGCCGATCATCGACGGCGGATACTACCTAAAGACGGAAGAGAATCGCCCGCTGATCGGCCCGATGGGAGCCGAGGGCGCCTGGGTCATCGGCGCATTGTCCGGCTATGGTCTCATGGCCTCGCCCGCGGCGGGCGAGCTACTCGGCAGCCAAATTGCCGGGGAGCAGCCACCAGAAATTGCGCGTTGGTTTTACTTGGATCGCTACGATGATCCAGAGTATCAGGCGCTGCTGGCAAATTGGGGCCGCAGCGGACAGTTGTAGCTACTTCTTCCTCGACCCACGTGGCTCGCTCATATCAAGTCGGCCTCGGCCAGAGTGTTCTCGAGAACAGCCCGCTCCTCCTGGGTGATGGCCTGCAGCGGAGCCCGCACCGGGCCTCCGTATAACCCGATCAGGTCGAGGGCCGCCTTGAGCCCGGCAACGCCAAACTTGGAGGTTACGGCCTCATTCGGGCCGACCAGGCTCGCCTGAATTTCACGCGCCGATTCCAGGTCCCCAGATTCGTAAGCCAACAGGAGCGCGCTGATTCGCTCGGCGGCCAGACAACCCAAGGCCGGCACGACTCCGACCGCCCCCACCACCAGTGCAGCCAGGAAAAAGCTCGCCGAGCCGGAGAGCAATTGATCCTCGGCCGGCGTCCCATTCACCATTGAATACATCTTGGCAATGCTCCCGCCGCTTTCTTTGATCCCAATGATGTTCTCGTGGGTTGCCAATTCTCGTACGACCCTGGCGGGCAGGTCCAGGCCCGTGTACACGGGCACGTTGTACAGGACGACGGGTAGCTGTGAGGCATCGGCGACCTTAAGATAGTGATCGAGCAGAGCG
>JAPUGV010000262.1 GCA_027298025.1 Chloroflexota bacterium
TTCTCGAACCGTACAAGCTCCTGTGCAACCACATCCGCCACGCCAGAGACGCTCGCGATGCCATCACCGGCCTCGACCGTCGTCCCCACATCTTGGCGCTCAACTTCGGGTGTAAATTCCTCGACCTGCTTTTGCAGATCAGAGAAGATGTTTTCTACAAATTCGGACATCGCGCCTCCCACGCTGTTCTACCATCTCGACTCTTGTTTGTCCACACTTTCACAAACGGGCCTACGACGTCCAGCCCTGGAATGAGAACTTTCGAAGACATGGGATCCGGAATGCACTCGGGTCGCGGGCTTCTGCGCTTAGGAACTGTTCAGTCCGCGCTTCTTTCCCTCGCCTAATTCGACAGAGCGTTCGTAAGCGGCCCAGATAGCACGCGCCAACCCCGTTCTGAACCCCGCCTTCTCGAGATAATAAATTGCCTCGGCCGAGGTTCCCCCCGGCGATGTGACCTGATTGCGCAGCCTTGCGGGGTGACTTGCGGAATGCTCGTAAAATATCAGCGAGCCGCGGATCGTCTCCAGCACGAGCTCCTCCGCGATCCTGCGCGGGAAGCCCATATGGACGCCGGCATCGATCATGGCCTCCATGAACAAGAACACATAGGTTGGACCCGTACCGGAGAGTGCGGTCGCCATATTCAGGTAGTCCTCTTCTTCGACCTCGATCTCTTTGCCCAGTGCTCTTAGCAAATCCACCGCATGCTCGCTTTGTCCGTCGGTTACTGCGGAGGTTTTCGTCCATACAGTGATGCCTGCCCCCACCTGTCCAGGCGTATTGGGCATCGCACGCACGATTGCCGGATGCTTGAGACCGTCTGCGATCGTTGAAAGGTTGGCTCCAGCCACAATCGAAACCACCAGCGCCTGCTGGGGAATATTGGATTGAAGGTCGTCCAGCACTTCCGCAAGCGATTGGGGCTTGACCGTTAGCACGACAACTGAAGCGCCCTCCACGGCCTTGCGGTTCTCGGTGGTGGTCATGGCGCCATACTTTTCGTGCAGGCGCTCCAAACGGTGAGGCCGAGGCCCGCTCATCATGACACGCTCCCCAGGCAGCTCCCCGCGTTCAGTCAAAGAAGCCACCATCGCCTCCGCCATCACGCCCGGGCCAATGAATGCGATCGGCCGGTCGTCAAACATCAGAGAGGGTTATCGGTCCAAGGTTCATGTCCCACAGTTTCCAGTTCTCTATTTGATCGACTCAGGGTTTGGCGAAGTATTGTAGAGCCAGCTTCACTCGCTCCTCGACTTCGTCGGGTGCTTCCGATCCCAATGAATGGACCGCTGATTGGGCTTCCATCGGACTGTAGCCCAGTGCAGTAAGCACAGATACGACTTCCTCGTCCATCTCAGTTGGAGCGAAATCCATAATCGGAGCCATCGCAATTCGGTCTTTCAAATGAAATACAATGCGCTCGGAAGTTTTCTTCCCAATCCCCGGCACACGAACTAACGCTTCCGGCTGATTGTTCGCCACCGCCAGCCGCAGCGTGTCTATGGACAGATTGGATAGGGTAGCGAGCGCCAGTCTTGGGCCCACTCCGGTCACTTTCAAGAGCTCGAGGAACACCTCGCGTTCCTCCTGGCTGCTGAAACCGTAAAGGAGGAGTGCATCCTCCCTGACGACCAGGTAAGTTTCAATGTAGATCGATCTCCCGATCGAGGGCGCGCTCTCCAGCACGCGGCCCGTCACGGCCACCTGCAGGCCGACGCCCCCGACCTCGAGCGTCAGCTCGTGGTCACCGACCCTCTGGAGAATGCCCCGAAGCGACGTAATCACGGGTCGCGATCAGCGAAATTCAAGCCTCAGAAAGCCTCTGATGTGTGCTCTCAGTGTGAATATGGCAGATGGCTACCGCCAACGCGTCTGCTGCATCATCCGGCTGTGGTCGAGCCTCTAATCCCAGGAGGATCTTCACCATCTCCTGCACTTGGGATTTACCGGCTCCACCGTAGCCACAGATGGCCTGCTTAACAGCCAGCGGAGCGTACTCGCGCACCTCCAGCTGCGCCTCTGCCAGAGTCAGCATCGCTACGCCGGAGGCCTGGCCTACGCTGAGCGCGGTGTTTACGTGTTCGCGCACAAAGAGTTTCTCCACCGCTGCGCTCTCGGGACGGTGAAGGGTCAGGAGCTGCGAGAGCTGATTTGAGATTTCGAGCAGCCGCGTGGCTTGCGGCAGCTCCGCCGAAGTTTCAATGACTCCGTACTCGACTGCGGTGAGAGACCCGTCCCTCCCTTGATCTACGACCCCATACCCTGTAAGAGCGATCCCAGGATCTATGCCGATGACAAGCAGGGGCTCAAGCTCCTAAGCAGTTTCCAGAAGCGCAACGGCCTCATCTGTGACGTCAAGGTTTGAGAATACGCCTTGGACATCGTCCAGATCTTCCATGTTCTCAATCATGCGCATGACCTGCAGCGATTCTCCCGCGGGCAGACTCACGACCGAAGTAGGAATCATCCGCAAACTGGCTTCGTCAGCTCTTACCTCCATGGATTCCAGTGCATCGCTGATGGCCTTGTAAGCCTCGACCGGCGCTATGATCTCGATATCCTCCTCGCCAAGGATGACGTCCTCTGCTCCCGCCTCGACCATAGCCTCGAAGATCGCCTCTGGATCCGTGGAGCCAGCCATTATCACAAAGTACGCCGAGCGCACGAACTGCCAGGAAACCGCACCCGCATCGGCCAGGTTGCCGCCTCCCTTGATCAGCTGGTGCCTGAGATCGGCCACAGTACGGTTCCGATTGTCCGTGACGACCTCGATCATAAGAGCCACGCCATGCGGTGCATAGCCTTCATACATGATCTGCTCGAACTTGGATCCTTCCTTTTCTTCACCCGTGCCGCGTCGAATCGAGCGCTCAATATTATCCTTTGGCATGTTATTCGATTTCGCACGATCCACCGCAAGGCGCAGGGCCACATTGGTATCCTGGTCACCTCCGCCCTCACGCGCGGCCACAGAGATCTCACGTGCCAGCCGCGTGAAGAGATTGCCGCGCTTGGCATCCGTGGCGGCTTTCTTTCGCTTAATCGTCGACCATTTGGAATGTCCGGACATGGGTCACGCTTAGAGGGGATCGTGGCGATTATACCAACGGCCTTCGCAGGTACCAAACCCTTGGAGGCTAATGAGCTACCCGAGCATTTGGCGTAGTTTTCGAATGGTATCGATGCTCTGACCGCGAAAGTGATTGTTGGCGTAAACCAGCACGAGTGCATCCTCAGAATCAAGATCCTGGATCTTCGGAATCCACTCTTCCAGTTCCTGCTCGGAGTATGTGTAGTCATATCGCTCCCAGGCATGCTCGTGCTTCCACCATTTTTCTGCGTTTCGGCCGTGGAAGCGCACATAAGATACCGGCCCGCTCGCTCGGGATACGGGCGGCATTAATCCCCGCAACCGCGGCTCGTCGACGGCACAATAGCCGAAATCAAGCGACTCAAGCAGGGAGAATGTCTCCTCCGACACCCAGGCATGATCGCGGAATTCGATAACCGTCGGAATGTCTGACAGACCATTGCGGAGCAAGCTCAGGTAGTCGGTGTTATCTGCCGTGGGATGGAAAGAAAAGGGGAACTGCGCCAGGACACAAGCCAATTTTCCGGAGCGTGCTAGCGGCTCGATTCCTTCCCGAAATGTCTCAAAGTCAGGCTCCATTCGTTCATGCGTCAAGGATTTGTGAGCCTTGACCGAGAACAGGAAACCCTCCGGGGTGCGCTCCACCCATCCGGCCGCGGTCTTGGCGGAAGGTACGCGATAGTAGGTCACGTTTAGCTCGACCGTATCGAACTCCTGCGAGTAGAACGGGAGCCATTGCCACTTCGGCAGGTCTTTCGGGTAAACCGGGCCAATCCAATCCTCGTAGGAGAAACCGGAGGTGCCAAATCGGATCACGGAATGAGCACCCCCGCGCCGTCGATTCTGCTTTCCTTCATATCCCTCAGGGCCTCGTTGGCCTGCTCCAATGGGTATCGCTCGATGCGGGCGCGAACGGGTATCTCGGCCGCAAGCGCCAAGAACTCGACACCGTCCTGATATGTGGCGTTTGTAACGCTTCTCAGCGTCCGCTCTTCCCAAATGAGGCGGTAAGGAAACTCGGGGATCGGCGTCATATGGATGGCATTGAGGGCCAGCGTTCCCCCCGGGCGAAGCTTTGGAAGCATGATCGGCACCAATCGGCCAGCCGGAGCAAAGATGATGGCTCGGTCTAGCGACGCAGGGGCTTCGTCCTCCGCATCGCCGACCCATGTGGCTCCGAGTTGCCGGGCCAATGCTTGATGGCCCTTGCTGCGCGTGAAGACATAAACCTCGTGCCCCCAGTGCACTGCCACCTGGATCACCAGGTGGGCGCTGGCACCGAAGCCAACCAATCCCAACCGCTCTCCCGGCCTCAGATCCGCTTTGTGCAGCGACCGATAGCCGACGATTCCTGCGCACAGCAGGGGCGCCAGGTCCTCATCTCGAATCGCTTGCGGAACCTTCAAAGCATAATTAGCGTGAGCTAGAATGGCTTCCGCGTAGCCGCCATCCACATGAAATCCAGTGAATTCTGCCTCGCGGCAGAGGTTCTCTTCACCGCGCAGGCAAGCATCGCAAGTGTTGCAGGCGTTGTGGAGCCAGGGAACGCCTGCTCGCTCGCCGAGGGTCCAGCCCTTTACATCTGCCCCGATAGCGATGACTTCACCAACCACCTGATGCCCGGGCGTCAACGGGACTCGAGAGGGCTCGATGTCGCCCTCGATGATATGCAAATCAGTTCGGCAGATTCCGCTGGCAAGCACTTTAAGCAGCAGTTGCCCTGCTCGCGGTTGCGAATCTGCCACTTCCTCTAACCGCAGGGGGCTTCTTTCAATTGGGCCGGGTTTGTTCAGCCGGATGGCCTTCAATTTCCTGCCTCTCGGGAAGACAGTCTTCCTAGTTTGGCCAGAACGGTGCCTGTGCTAAAATCGCGCGTTGGGTCCCATATGACGGACAAACCGATCGTCTTAGATCAGGCTCAGCGGCTTGAGCGCCTGTTAGAAATCAGTCGCGCGCTAACCTCAAATCTCGATCTGCCCTCGTTGCTCCAATCGATTGTGGAAGTCGCCGCTGAAATCACGGAGGGCGAGTCGGCCTCGATCCTGCTTCATGATCCCGCTACGGGCGACTTGGTCTTCGAAGCCGTACCGGAGATTCAAGGCGAGGGCATGAAGCAAATTCACGTGCCCATTGATTCGAGCGTCGCCGGCATGGTGTTCCAATCCGCTACGCCGCTGATCATCAATGACGCCATGGCTGACCACCGTATCTACCGCGAGGTCGATCGGCTAATTCGGTTCAAGACTCGCTCCATTCTTGCGGTGCCGCTGATGATCAAGCAGGAGCCCATCGGGGTGTTGGAGGCGGTTAACAAACTGGGCAACGCCAATTATACCGGCGCCGATCAGGCCTCCCTGGAAACGCTGGCGGCGCAGGCCGCTATCGCGATCGAGAATGCCCGGTTGATAGCTAAGCTTCAGGACGCCAATCAGGAATTGGTGCGCTTGGATCGCATGAAATCAGATTTCATTGCCATCGCCTCTCACGAACTTCGAACGCCGCTGGGACTGATACTCGGCCACGCAACATTTCTCAGGGAACTGATTGAGCAGCAACACCAAGATCAGCTTGAAGTCATCATTCGCAGCGCGGAGCGCCTAAAGGCAATTGTGGAGGACCTGGCGCGCATCTCTCACCAGGAGGAAGGTCAATCTCGTGTAAGTCATCAACCCTTCTCGGTCAGTGCACTGGTCGAATCCCTCGTGGGCCGATTTGGCGAACTCGCGAAAGATAAGAAGATTCAGCTGGGCGCCGACGTTCCCGAGAATGATCCCCTTACAGTCGAGGGAGATCGAGACAAAATCGAGATCGCGCTCACGAACCTAATTCGCAATTCACTTATCTTCACCGATAAAGGAGGAGAAGTCGGGGTGAAGGCCGAGGCCTCCGAGGACTACGCACGCGTATTTGTGGTCGATTCCGGGATCGGAATTCCGGAAAGGGATATCGATCGAGTGTTCGAACGGTTCTACCAGGTCGAATCGCATCTCACGCGCAAGCACGGCGGAATGGGGCTGGGTCTATCCATTGCCAAGGCCATGGTGGAGATGCACCAAGGTCAGATTTGGTGCGAGAGCAAAGAGGGGGTTGGGAGCCTTTTCTGCTTCATGCTGCCCATTACGAAGGAGCGAGCAGAGGCCGCTTCTAAGGTCTTCACGAACTACTAGCCCTTGCCGTCTGCCGCGCAGTCTATGATTCACTTGCGCGGCCGGACCCTCCATCTTTGCCCTAAGCTATACTCCGCACCGAAGACGGGGCGTGGCCCAGCCCGGAACACTCATGCTTCAGATCGAGCTGCCCCGCTCTTTGCTCCCGAATTCAACGCCTATTTCCTCTTGCGGTAGAAATTTCCCACTCCTGTTCCCTGGGCCTTCATTAATTATTTTCCTCCAGTAAAAAGAGATTCGCCACTGTGGACCCCACCCTCAATCATGCCATCTACGACTGCTGCCCCGCTAACCGTTTCCTCTTCAAGGGTCGCCGGCTCAATTTTGGATTCCAGCAATCTCTGATCTTGAAAGAGATAGGCAAAAACCGCTGAAAATAAATCTTGCAAGACGGTAATATCGTCGAATTTTTCAAAATCTTCGGTTGGCCACCTGATCGCCAAGAAAGTGCCGAATCTGTCCTGAAGATCGAGGCGGGATATCTCGGAAATATCGTAGGAATCGCCTGTAGAGCTACAGTTTTTCGTTAAGTAAGGTCCGTGATCGCCCGCCACAATCACAATCGCCTCAGGGTCATTCTCAATGATCGTTTCGACATCCTGCCGCATCTCAAGGTTAGCTCTCAACAGTCTCTCGTTAAAAAACTCGACCTCATTGGGCAAACAAGCCCCCGAATTTTGGCTGTGGGTAGGAAAGTTCGAATGCATGTAGATAAACTTTGGATCTTCCGACTCTTCGGAAAAGAGATTGATTTTTTCCAGGATAAACTGTTCCCTGGACACATTATCAAAGGCGATGGTAAACCGGAACTCTCCTAATAATATGGCTTTCAAAAGGGTGTTTGCCGAGGAGCTGTAGCTAGGAAATGAATAGTCGTAGCTGGGAACAATCCCTCGACCGAAATGATCCGAAGCAAATACTCCGTAAGTCTTGTAGCCAAATCCTTTCAGCAAGTTTTGAACTGTCCCGTCCCCCGAAACCCCTTTTCTTGGATTGCCATAAAAGTCCACTGATGCGTTGAGGACCCGGCTCATCGTGGAAACCGAAGTACCTCCTACCGAATAGGTGCGTGGATAAATCTGAAAATCCAGTTTTTCCAAATACTGCTCCTGGGAACGGTTATCGATCCCGTAAGCAAGCATGGTTTCGTTAGCGACATAGGCGTCATAGACGAGGAGGTAAACGCTTGGGGTAACGGCTGGTTCCTTGGAACCAATCAGCGTTACGAGCTTATTGTCAGTTCCATCAAGATCGGTTGTAAGCGACCCATCGTCCCGAGCCAAAAGCTGGGACACGCTGTTGGTCAAAAAATAAGCCGCGATTAAGAGATATAAGAGTTTTTGGTAATTGAGGTGAAACAAGAACCAACTTACCAGCAATACACCGCTAAAAACTGCCAGCTGGATTTTTAGGTCCCCTTCCTCAAACCACGCAAATTGTCGGCTCAGAGCCGCCATATTGGTAATCGAAAAAGCAAACGCCAATCCTAAAAACATCGCCGTTCGAGTCGAGCCAACTATCGTAAGAAGAATGGGGATAAGGAGGACAAAAAGAGCTACAAAGAGCGCAAAAACAAAAAGCACATAAAAAGAATCGAAAGGAGAGAGAATATCCTGATTATTCAGGATGTATTGAACCACGGGCGCTAAAGGAAGTAAGAGAAGGGTCAGGTCACCAGCGGACAAGCTCCCTCTCGATGTTTTGCGGAACGGTGGTTTCACCCTTCCCAACTTTATGAAGGCGAAAAAGACGAGATACAGAAAGATCGTAATCAGGAGTACGTAAGTCCCCGATCGAGTCACAAAGACCTTGTTTACGCCTACTGGAAGCAGCCGCGAAAAAGAAATAAAGTAAAGAGTCAAAACCCCTAAA
The DNA here is from genome assembly GCA_027298025.1 of Chloroflexota bacterium. Lineage (GTDB taxonomy): Bacteria > Chloroflexota > Anaerolineae > Anaerolineales > E44-bin32 > JADFRG01. The sequence continues at coordinate 8,134 of JAPUGV010000262.1, forward strand.
GGGACAAGGACGCGAGAAACGACTAGATCCGCTTTCCAATCCTTATTGGAGATAAATCTAAAGAACCTGCCACTATTCGCAAACATTAGGTTTTCTAAAACATAATATGACAAAAATCCATTTCACGGCAGTTTGATCAAGCATTCCGGATAGCCCCGTTTCGCCTTCGGGCCCGTGCCGCATAGACAATCCTTCAAACCGCGCTGCCCAGTTGTTGCTCAGATGACCCGCCGCACAGAATTTATGCAGTTCGGGCGCGTTCATCATCTGACTTGTATCGGGAACCCCCGTTCGGACAATCTCAAGCAGCTCCTCTCCGTAATAAAAGCGGAAGCTATCTCGCACTTCTTCAGCACTCAGCCGCCTTTAGGGGCAGTCACGTCAGATAGCCCATAATATCGGACAGTCTATCTCCCCCTTACCCACAGGACATTCGTCAGGGTCGTCTACCTCCGGCGCCCACGCCGATATTCAACGGCTCGCCCAGGTACTTCGATGCCTGCAGCTATTGGGCGCCGCTTCCAAGTAGGATGTTCGCCGGTTCCTCGTTTGGCTTTACAGCTAACGTCTCACGTGCTTCGTCATCCCCCGGGTGTGCACGCTTCCGCCCGATAGCAGCTGCCAGTTCCTTGACCCTGGCTGCCTTGCGGTGGCACCCCAACCAACCTTGCGGTCAACTCGCACGTTTTCCTCGCTACGCTCCGAGGTATACTCCGCAGCGATGACGGGGCGTGGCTCAGCCCGGTAGAGCGCACGGTTCGGGTCCGTGAGGTCGGCGGTTCAAATCCGCCCGCCCCGACTGCCACCCATTCACAAGGACGGAGATCGCCGCCCTGGGCTTATGATTGGCCTCTTCCGGAGTCCTCAGAGGGCTTCGGAAGTGCTCATTTATGGAGAAAATCTATGCCTTATTCGCCGATTGAGAACTACGCATTGATTGGCAATATGCACACTGCCGCTCTAGTCGGAATGAATGGATCCATCGACTTTATGTGTCTTCCGCACTTCGACTCCCCCACCATCTTTGCCGCCCTGCTAGATGACAAGAAGGGGGGTAGGTTCTCGATCCGACCGATACTTGAGAAGGTGCGGCAGAGACAGCTGTATGTTCCAGACACTTCTGTCTTGCTCTCACGATTCCTCTCCGAGGAAGGAGTAGCTGAGGTGTCTGATTTCATGCCCATGGGCGAGGGAATTGATACCCGCGCACTCATAAGAAGGGCCAAGACTGTGCGCGGCGAAGTGCGCTATGAAATTCGCTGTGCTCCGCGCTTCAACTATGCGCGAGATACGCACGAAGTCGAGATCCGGGATGGCGAAGTGCTATTCAAATCCGAATCAATGACACTTCGATTGAAAACGGAGGTACCGCTAAGTGTCGCGGAGGACGGTGCCGTATTCGGTGAATTCACGCTGGGCACCGGCCAAACCGCGGCATTTGTGCTCGAGGAGATTGGAACTTCGTCGCCTTCTGCCAACCCCTCCTTCATTCCGGAGGCTTTCAAACAGACTCTGGACTATTGGCACAATTGGGTAGGCCGCATCCACTACCAGGGTCGTTGGCGTGAGCGGGTTTACCGCTCAGCTATCACGCTCAAGTTGCTGACATCCGCTGCTTACGGCTCAGTGGTCGCGGCGCCCACTTTTGGATTGCCGGAAGAAATTGGGGGAGAGCGCAACTGGGATTATCGTTATACCTGGATTCGGGATGCTTCATTCACGATGTACGCCTTGATGCGGCTGGGGTGCGTGGAAGAAGCTGGTGCGTTCATGCACTGGGTGGAAGATCGTGTCTCAGAGCTCAACCCTGATGGCTCGCTGCAAATCATGTACGGGATCGACGGCCGCAAAGATCTAACCGAACACACTCTGCCCCACCTGGAAGGCTACATGGGTTCTTCGCCAGTACGCATCGGAAATGGGGCCTACGGCCAGTTTCAGATGGACATCTATGGCGAACTTATGGATTCGGTTTACCTGTTCAACAAGCATGGTGAACCGATTCACCATGACTTGTGGGAGAACTTATCGAGGTTGACAAATTGGGTGGTGGATAACTGGCAGCGACCGGATGCAGGGATCTGGGAAGTCCGCGGGGGTCTGCAAGAATTTACCTACTCGCGCCTGATGGCGTGGGTGGCCGTCGATCGGGCCATCCGCCTGGCGCTAAAACGCTCGTTCCCGGCGCCTCTAAACGAATGGTATGCGGCCCGCAACGCGATTTATCGGGACATTTACACGAACTTTTGGGACCCCGATCGAGGGACTTTCGTTCAGCACAAGGGCACCAAGGCAGTGGATGCTTCTACGCTGCTCATGCCGCTTGTGCGCTTCATCAGTCCTACCGATCCACGTTGGCTCTCTACCATGCGGGCCATCGAGGAGGATCTGGTCGACGATTCGCTCGTATTCCGGTACAAGATCGAGGAAGCCGCGGCAGATGGGCTGGTCGGAATGGAAGGCACCTTTGGCATCACCTCATTCTGGTATGTTGAGGCATTAGGCCGCACAGGCGATGTCGACAAAGCGCGGTTCATATTTGAGAAGCTCCTCGGCTACGCTAATCATGTCGATCTATACGCCGAGGAGCTTGGTCCCCACGGTGAGCATTTGGGAAACTTTCCCCAGGCGTTCACCCACCTGGCGCTGATCAGTGCCGCTTTTGATCTTGATCGCAGATTATCGAGTGCAGGCCGAGGCGGCTAGCTAGCCGACATCTCGGAAAGCAGTTACTAGTCTACGCAGCTCGGTTTCACTAATCTTGTGATTGAGGTCTCGCACAGGATTGGGGACTTCGATGTTCGCCTCATCCAGCGCCCGAATCATGGCGGTGTTGACCCGGTCGAACATGCGCCGCGTGTCCACGAAGGAATCCAGCCACCAGCGCACTCTAAAGATCATCCCCGCGTCACCAAAGTGCAGGAACAGCGCCTCCACGGGCCGATCAGGCTCCACTCCCTCTACCTGGCGCACAGCCTCGATGAGGGTCTCCTTCGCCAGTTCCACATTCGTTCCGTAACTTATCGGCAGTTCGATCTGGATGCGATAGGTCGTGTCGGGATAGGAGTAGTTGACGAGCAGGCTCTTGCTCATCACCGAGTTGGGGACAATCACCATTCGATTGTCGCGGGTCCGGACACGTGAGCTGCGCAGGCCGATGTCGATCACATCGCCCCATGTGTCGAGAGCTTGGATCTCGATACGATCCCCGATGCGAAACGGCCGATCGAGCATGATGACGAAGCCCGCGATCGTATCCGCCAGGGTAGCCTGTGCCGCAAGCGCTATGGCCAGCGAGGCGATACCGAGTGTGGCAACGAGCCCACTCACGTCTACTTCAAAGCGACTCAATAAGATGATGAGCATCACGATGGTCAGCAGGATCAAGGTCACCCGCTTGCCAAAAGGAACCAGCTGGTCGTCCAGCTTTGACTCTGTGCGCGGCGCAATGTCTGTCGCGTACCATGCCGCGAGGCTTCCTATAAGCTGCGAGGCGATCAAGAATCCGGTCAACAAGTAGAGCACAAAAAAGATGTTCCGGATCGATGCGCTTTGCTCGGCGACGAAGGGAATGTCCAGCCGAAGAATGGCGATATTGAGCGCGATCCACACCGCCAGTATGTTGAGCGGGGCCCGAACCGGCTTGATCAGTGTGCGGCTGATCGCCCTACCTCGTTCTCCAAGCGCTCGCCTGAAAACTCGGTCGAGTAAGTACCCGAGCAGGATGCGCACGAGTACCGCGGCTGCGATAACGATCAGTATCGAAGTCCCGACGCTTATCCATTGTTCACCCGTAAGCCCGAAGACCATCTCTCAATCCTCCTTCTCTTTCCCGAATCCGATCTTTATGAAATTGCGGCTGATTATACAGGAGCCGCTTTGCGCCACCATTCGAAGCGGTGTAATCTCCGGCTCATGACGCGATTCGTGATGCAACTTATTGCGGCCTCGCTCATGGCCGCCTGCGGCGGGGGAGCGGCAGACGGGGACGTCGCCCGCGGGCAGCAGGTATTCTCGGAGCATTGCGTCGCTTGTCATTCGGTCAGTTCTGAGGTCGTCATCGTGGGACCCTCTCTGGCCGGGGTTGCAACGCGCGCGGCCGCCAACCGCGATAACCTTCAACCACGCCAGGTCTTGCGTCGCGCCATTCTGTCACCGCAGGCGGAAATCGTGGAGGGATTTGCCGATCTGATGCCGCCAGATTTCGAGCGGAGACTCGTTGAGGCTGATCTCGAGGCGCTGCTCTCCTACCTGATGACTCTCGAATAGTCCCCGGAATACCGCTGAAATCCATTCTGTAGCCCCAGCTACGGCGAGTTGCAGCTCTGCCGCATAACATGTATGAAGTATGCGGCTACTCGCGTTCGGACTTCTGCTGCTCACTGCCTGCTCGGCGGCCGTGATTGCAACTCCTATCGCTCCCACTGATGTAGCACCCCTTACAGCCGCGCCTCCGGCGCCGACCATTACACCCGTCCCGGATCCCGCGGCAGTACCGACTTCTACTCCCCTCCCCGAATCCGACGTAGTCGGGGACTGTTCAGATCCGTTCGAGGGCATACAAATCCGATTCGCCACCCAATACTGGACCACGACCGATTTCTGCAATCATAGCGTCGACTACGGCGAGATCTTTTCCGGAGGCCCTCCCCCTGACGGAATCCCCGCCATTGATGATCCGGTGTTCGAAAGCGTAGAGTCCGCCGACGAGTGGCTGGAGAACGAATGGCCGGTCCTATTCTTTGAGGCCAACGGGGAGGCTAGAGCGTATCCGCTGGCCATCCTGATCTGGCACGAGATCGTTAACGACGAGGTGGCCGGACAAAAAGTTGCGCTGACTTTCTGTCCTTTGTGCAATTCCACGATTGCCTTCAACTCTGTCCTGGCGGATGGCACGGTGCTTGATTTTGGCACCAGCGGCAACCTGCGAAATTCAGACCTCGTAATGTACGACCGCCAGACCCGATCCTGGTGGCAGCAATTCACGGGCGAAGCGATTGTTGGGCAGCTCACGGGCACTATGTTGGAAATGCTGCCTTCGCAAATCATCTCCTGGTCCGATTTCAAGCAGACCCACCCGGATTCTCTGGTCTTGTCACGAGATACGGGAAACACGCGAAACTACGGCAGCAATCCTTACGGAGGGTATGACGATGTCGGCAGATCGCCGTTCTTCCCTGTAGGTAAGTATGGGGATGAGCTGCCTCCAATCGAGCGCATTGTCGCCCTGACGCTCGGGGACATCGATGTCGCTTTCCCATTCAGCCTGTTGGCTGAAGTGGGCGTCGCAAACGAAGAGTATGCGGGCCAGCCGATTGTAATATTCTGGAAATGGGGCACCCATACGGCGTTTGGCAACACTGACAAGGACGTGGGGGCAAGCGGCGCTTTCTCACGCGAACTGGAGGGGCAAATCCTGACTTTCGAGGCTGCAGAGGGTGGGTTCGCAGACTTGGAGACCGGCTCCTTTTGGACCCTGACCGGGGAGGCCATCGAGGGACCCTTGTCAGGCAATCAGCTGAATAGGCTGGTATCTGGTGAGCACTTCTGGTTCGCCTGGTCGGTCTTTAGGCCAGATACGATTGTCTGGCAGCCCTAGTAGAGACCTTGTATGCTTCCCGAATAGCCGGTCAACTCCACGTATCCCTGACCGTTCACTGTGCCCCCCACCTTGACCGCCCCCTCCCAATACTCGATGTTGAGCCGCATTTCCTGATCCTTGATCCAGGGCTCCACAACCAGTTCCAGCCCCTCCGCAGGAATGGCAATTTGCCAACCGGACGGATAGGTAGTGCCTGTAGTGTCGCTCGTCCAGGTGGTGATCGGAAGGATCTCAAACTCGTCAACGGTCAGCCATCGCGACTCTCCGTTCGGCTCAACTAACGTCCCGCCCGATACTTTCTCGATCCCGCCATCTTTTGTGCGGATGTGAAAGAGCATGAGCTCTCTGCCATCCTCAAGCTGTAAGCCAAACCAATCCCACCCGGTCGCCTCCGGACCCAGGGCACCTGTGGCCCACTCATGATCGAACCAAGTCGAACCGCGAACTGCGATTATGCGATCTCCGATTTCGAGGCTGCCCTGAGTCTCCATGTTGGTGAAGCTGAGGTAGTAAGCGCCGTCGGTCTCTCCCTTTAGAGTGTAACCCCGCTCCCCATGCGCCACGATCGGCTTAGTGGCGGCGAGCGTGAGATCGAGTCCGATGCCGGCTTCGCTGGCGCGTAAACGAACTTGACTTCCAGTGTCATCGAGGCTTTCGATGTTCCAACCACCCAGGTGCACGCTAAACGGGTCCCCGGTTGCACCAGCCAAACCGGCAGAGCCCCGCTCGAATTTCTCCAGCGCCACATGTTCCCCTTCGCCGATATCCGTCAGAGCCAAATGCCCGAAGTAAATTTGATTCGTAGCAAAGTCCGATTCCCGCTGCGTGTCGCCAGGCGTCAAGCCTCTGCGGAAGATCGTAAGCTGATAGCCGAAGCGATCTCCACCCTCCGAAACCAGATTGCCAGTGTAATACCACCATTCTGTCTGGTAATCGAGATGCGGTCCGTGGTCTTGAGGGAAGCTGAACTCCTGCGGTTCCCGGGCCCTCTTAAACCCAGGGGGCCCCGTCGCCCCAAGCAGTTCGTAGGTGGCGCTCTGTGAATCGGTCGGGGTCGGGAGCAGGAAATACCCAACAAGGGCCGTCGCTAATACGAGACTAACGATCGCCACTCTCATAACTATTCTCCTCGGATCGCCACGGCGATGGGCATCTTGCGCAGCCTGGAAACCGGGTAAACCGCGGCCGCAAGGGAGGCCACCAAGCCAACCACGATAGCTTGTAGGAACGGACCGATGGCGGGTGCCAGCTGGATCGTCCAACCAAAAGAGCGTACATTGATGACATGGATCAGGATCAGAGCCAGCAGCAGGCCGGTCGGCAATGCTAGCAGCGAGGCGGAGAGCCCCATGAGCCCGGCTTCAAGGTAGGTCAGTCTCTCCAGCCCCTCAGGGGCCAGGCCGATGGCCTGCAGCGTTGCATACTCACGCTTGCGCTCCAATTGCAGCGCAAGGAGCGCGCTCAGGACGCCGATAAAGGCGACCACAACGGCCAGAATTCGAAGAGACTCAGTAATCGCAAAGGTTCTATCGAAGATGCGTCGTGCTTCTTCCCGGATCTGTCGATTTTCCTGCACTGCCAGTCCTGTGCCCGCAAGTTCGGCTCGGATTGATTCGGCTAGATCGCCAACAGCGATGCTGGGGAGAGCTTCGATGCCCAAAGAAGAAAGCGCGGGGTCGTTCCAGTGCTCCATGTAGACTTCGCGGCTCATTAGCACTGTGCCGCGATCCGAGGAATAGTCATAAAAAACGCCGACGACCTCGAACGTCCTCGGTCCGGCATCCGTCTCCAGCATCAGGGAATCTCCGACTCCGTTCTTAAATTCCAGTGCCTCACTAATGACGACCGCACCCTCACGGACGCGATCCCATACCTGTCTCGCGCTTCCGCTAGCGAAGCGGTATAGGCCCGCATCGCGTACGCGCCGAGGATCGACGGCCGTGAGGTCGAGCTCACCAAACTCACCTTGAATATGCACCGTTCGGATCGCTTCCACCGTCGCAACTCCCTCCAACTGCGCCAGGCGCGCTTCGAGCGAGGGCGATAGGCGGGCCTGAGGACGGTTCCCAATCGCGGACGGAGACGAGACGTAGATATCCGCGTAAAGCGTGATATCAAGCCAGTTTTCCACCGTCGTCCTAAAGCTGTTGATCATCAACGCGATACCGATCGTGACCGATAAGGCTATCATCAGTGCTGCAATTGCGATGCCCACGCGGCTGAGTTGACTGGTCACGCCCCTGACTGCCAGCCGCCAAAGGACCCGGGTAGACAGCAGTCGAAATAGCCGCATAAGGATTTGGGTGGCAAATGGCACCATCATTGCCAAACCAAGAACTACTATCAGAATGCCGAGAAAAGCTCGAGCCAGCGAATCGTCCGATAGCATGAAATATGCACTGCCCGCAGCGGCCAGGGCGAGGCCGATCAGTCCGATGCGAGGTACCCAAACTCGGGTTCCTTCCTCGATCTCGCTTCGCCTCAGCACTTGTATGGGCGCTACGCGGGCCGCCTCAAGAGCGGGGACGATTGAGGCTAAGACACCCGCGCCGACTCCAAGCGCAACTGCCTTGGCTGCGACGCGGGTCGTGAGCGTTACTTCGGACACCGTTAGCAGCAAGTAGAAATCATTGATCGTTCGAGTAACGAGAGCGAGCGCGAACTGCGCCAGCAGCAGTCCGAGGAGAATCCCAAGCAACGATCCCACCAACCCCACCAGGGCGGCCTCAAGCACAACTTGGGTAAAGATCTGTTCTCCACTGACGCCGAGCGACCTAAGAGTTCCCAATACCGTACGGCGGCTAAGCACGGAGAACGTTATGGTGTTGTAGACAAGGAAGAATCCCACAACGAGAGCAAGCAAGCTGAGCGCAGTCAGGTTGAGTCTAAATGCGGAGGTCAGCTGGTCGGCTGTTTCTCGTTGCTGACTCGAGGAAATAATCTGCAGACCGGTGGGGAGCTGCGAGCGAAGCTCTTCTACCGCATTTGGATCTTCGGCAATCAGATCGATCCAGCTCAAGCGCCCGGATGCTCCCAGCAGCTCTTGTGCGGCGGCGATATCCATGAGTAGGATGTCGCTCGAACCGAGCGAACTCACGATCCCAAGGATGGTGAGCGTCTCAATGTGATCGTCCACCTGGACTGCGAGTTCAGTCCCCGGCACCAGTTGGTTAGCGGCCGCAAGTTCCTCACCGATGATCACCATTCCAGGTTCGGTAAAAAACTGCCGGAAATCGGGGTCAAATGCTAGCTCCGGCCCCAAATGGTCCCGGAAGGGCGCTTCGGCGAAAAGGTCGATCCCGAGTATTCGCATCGGTCGCTCCTCGAAATCCAACACCGCAACCAGCCCCTCCACTAGCGGCGCGGCCTGTATTATTCCGGACCTTGACCGAATCTCTATATATACGTCTTCGGGCACTCCCGTAGGCCCCCCTACCACACGGTGTGTGGTTCTGCCCACGACGGTGTCGGTGCTGAGCTCGAAGGCTCGCACTGCGCTCTGGCTGGCAAGGTCGATGGCGGTGACAACCGAGACCCCCAGAGCGAGGCCCGCCAACATCAGGCCGCTGAACAGCGGTCTGCGGATCAGATCACGAATGCCTGCCCTAAAAAGGGGTCTCATCGTCCGGTTCAAGCTTCCCATCTACCAGGGCCCATTTCTGGTCTGCTGATTGCGCGATCCGATGGCTGTGTGTAGCCAGAATGAGCGTCAGTCCTCGGGCGCGGATCAACTCCTCAAGCATGGACAGCACAAGTTCTCCCGTGACTCGGTCCAGATTTCCAGTTGGCTCGTCGGCTAGCACCAGGACGGGCTCCTCCACCAAAGCACGAGCAATCGCCACCCGCTGTTGCTCGCCTCCCGAAAGTCGGTCGGGGAAATCTGCTTCTCGCCCGCTCAAGCCAACCTGATCGATAAGCTGCGCTGCTCGTGTATGGGATTCTGCCTCACTTCGGCCGGAAAGTTCGGAAGGCAAGCTTACATTCTCGAGCACCGTCAGAGTGGGAATAAGGTTGAAGAACTGAAAGATAAAACCAAGGTTGTCTCTACGGTAATGAGCCCGCTCGCGCGGGCTCATCTTGCTAATACTGCGGCCTCCGATCATTACCTGGCCACGGGTCGGTTCGTCAATACCGGCGATCAGGTTCAGGAGAGTTGACTTGCCGCTTCCGCTGCGTCCGCGGACTGTCGTGAACTGACCGGATGAAAATTCTACGCTTAGGTCATCCAGCACAACCCGCTGCCGTTCGCCTTCTTCATAAACTTTAGTGAGGCGCTCAATCCGAACAACGCTCTGCATTCCTATTGGAGGGGGCCGGCGGAAGCAACCTCCGGAGTAACGTACTGCTCGTAAATCATGAAGTTGGCGCGAAACCGTGCCGCCAGGCCCTTCGCCTGTTCAGCGTAAGCATTCTTATCGGCCCAGGTCGCTTGGGGATCCAGGATCTCGTCCGGCACGCCGGGGCAACTCACCGGCACATCGAGCTCGAAGGTCTCATCCCTTCGCGTAGGCAACTTTGCGAGCGAGCCGTCGAGCGCAGCCGCCACCATCGCGCGAGTGTAGGGCAGCCTGATGCGCTCACCTATGCCGTAGGGTCCTCCGGTCCAGCCGGTGTTGACCAACCATACTGAAGTATCGTGCTTCGCAATGCGCTTCCCAAGCAGCTCAGCATACTTACTGGGATGCAGCGGTAGGAAGGGTTCTCCAAAGCAGGCCGAAAAGGTGGCCTGCGGCTCGTCGCCCAACCCCTTCTCAGTCCCTGCAAGCTTTGAAGTGTAGCCGGAAAGAAAATAATACATGGCCTGATCTGCGGAAAGTTTGGAAATAGGAGGCAAAACGCCGAAGGCGTCCGCAGTGAGGAAGAATACGTTATTGGGGTGCCCGCCGATGCCGCTTGGTACGCGCTTTTCTACCGCCTCGATCGGATAGGCGGCTCGAGTGTTTTGAGTCAACCTACCATCGTCGAAGTCGACTTCTCGACTGATGTTGTCCAGGATGACATTTTCCAGCACCGTGCCGAAGGATTCTGTCGCATGCCAGATGACAGGTTCATGCTCCGGGTTCAGCCGGATCGTCTTCGCGTAGCATCCGCCCTCGAAGTTGAATACCCCTTCGTTGCTCCAACCGTGCTCATCGTCCCCGATCAGGCTGCGTTCTGGGTCGGAGGAGAGCGTCGTTTTGCCGGTTCCACTTAGCCCATAGAAGAGCGCCACGTCGCCGGCCTCCCCTCGATTGGCTGAGCAGTGCATTGAGAGCACGCCCTGAAGGGGCAGCTCATAGTTCAACACCGTGAAGATTGACTTCTTGATTTCGCCCGCGTAGCTTGTTCCGCCGATCAGAATGATGCCCCGCTCGAAGTTCAAAACGATGAAAACTTCAGAATTCGTCCCGTGGACCGCAGGATCGGCCTCAAAATTTGGCGCGTGCAGGATCGTGTATTTCGGTATCTGCGAGACGGCCTGGGACTCCGGTAGCCTCAAGAACAGGTTGCGGGCAAACAGACTGTGCCACGCATTCTCGCTCACGACCCGTATGGGGGTGCGGTATTGCTCGGATGCTCCGGCTGCCGCGTCCTGAACGAAGAGCTCTCTCTCATTTAGGTAGTCAAGCACTTGAGCGTGCAATCGCTCAAAAGCTGCAGGCTTAAACTCCAGATTGACTGTGCCCCACCAGATTTGCTCTGCGCTTTCCCCCTCTCGAACGATGTATTTGTCATTGGGAGCTCGACCGGTGTGGCTACCGGTTTCCACCACCACCGCTCCGTGTTCCGATAGCCGCCCCTCGCCGCGCTGGGTCACAATTTCAATGAGGGCTGGAGATCTGAGCCCCCAGTAAACGGGGTTGGAATTTGTCAGGCCGTGATTCTCCAGCCCGTATGTACTGGGTGATCCGAAGCTTTGAGACATGGAATTCGAGCCTTTCCTCCATGGGCGATTGGCGGCAAAGCCTTGCGCGGGCGCGTATCGTATCACGCTTTGACTTGAGGAATTAATGCCTAGCCCGAGCCTAGGGGAATCGTTTTGCGATCCAGCACAGTACCGTCGATGTCGATTGCTGTGAGCGCAAGATGCTCCGCAGCGGCCTCGACCAGCAGGAAGTGCATGCGCCGGTGAAATTTCTGACTTCCTTCAACCCGTTCGGTTTCACGGTAGAGCACGGGTGAGCCTCCGCCACTCACCACATAGGTCACCCCATTGCGTTCGATGCGTTCGTAGTTGTGGTCATGCCCAGACAAGACCAGCGGTACCCTGGCAGCCTCGAACAGCGGCCCCCAGTCAAGCCTCAGCGCTCCACCATCATTTCGATGCAAACCGCTCGTATATGGGGGCGTGTGGAAAACTGGGATCGAGACACGGAAGCTTGGATCTTCAAGGCGCTCTTCCAGCCATGCAGATTGCTCTGCCCGTCCGCCTGACCCATGGAAGGCGTGAGAGTCGAGCATAATGAATTGAACCCCAGATCTCTCAAAGGCGTACCAGGTCCCGAGCGCGGATTCTGGCACGCTGGGATCGGTGAGCGCGGGAAAGGCACGCACAAAGTAAGGACGGCCATTGGATCGCGCGGGTTGATCGAAGTCGTGATTGCCGAGCACCGGGAAGATGGGGACCTCGTGCAATAGCGGTGCAAACATCTTGAAGAACTTTCTTGCAAATGCCTCTGCGGGTCCAGATTCCTCATTTGCCTTGTATACCGAGTCTCCGGTGTGCAGCACGAAATCCAGATCGTAGCTTTCCATTAGCTCGATCAGCTCCCGCGTTTGGTCATCTCCGAAGCCCGAATCGCCTATAACTGCAAATCGTAGGTCCGGCTCCCCCAACGCGGGTGTTTCAAATCGAATCGGTCCCCAGCTCGCGCCGAGCAAGAAAGGCACGCGCAGTGATTCCAGGGCCTCTCCAAGACCCACCTGGACGCGGTAGCTCGTGCCGGGCGTTAATCCGACCAGAGGGATCTGATGGCTGACCTGGTCTTCCGCCAACGGAGTGGCCCACCAGCCCCGAAAATCTACCTGATTCGGTTGGTAGAGTAGCCATCCGGAGCCCGGTCGCTCCAGCTCGAAGTGAACTATCGCTTCGAATGGGGTGAGCCGCTGCAACGTGAGCGGGACCCGATAGTCAATGTCGGCCGCGGTCACGGAGAAGGCGACTTCTGGAAGCGGTGTATTCGTTGGCTTCGGAGTCCGCGTAGCAGTGGACTCCGGGGCGGGGCTGGCGGAGGGTGTTAGGGTTAACGGCGCGTCGATCTTTGCCTGAGGGGTGGCCGTTGACGCTACTCCGGGCGCACCTTGATCCGGTACGCAGCCCGCGGCCGCTACGGCGAAGGAGGCGAAAAGAACGACTGGTCTCAAACGCCTGTATCCTTCGAGGCGTTCCAGAGTTGCTTCAATTCCGTGATTTCCAGATCCTCCAGCCGCTGACCGGAGTTGGACACGGTTTTAAGCAGGTTGGCGAACCGAGATCTGAAGCGTTGATTGGCTCGCTGCAGCTCAGCCTCCGGATCCGCCCCAATCCAGCGAGCGAAATTTGCGATTGCAAATAGTAAGTCACCAAGTTCCGCGACCCTCATCTGTTGCACATTCTCTTTCTCCAACTCGGTGAGTTCTTCCTTGACCTTGTCCATCACCTCGTCCATGGAGGGCCATGCGAATCCGACTCGGCTCGCACGGTCCTGCAGCTCCGCGGCTTGCGAGAGCGCAGGCAGCGAACGCGGCACTCCACCGAGCGGTCCCGCGTCCGTCTCCTTGCTCTTATAGTGTTCCCAGTTACTCAGGACCTGTTCCACGTCGGTCACTTCCACATCGCCGAACACGTGAGGATGGCGCCGGATCAACTTGGCCTGAATGTCGGCTACCACATCCGACATTCTGAAATTGTCTTGCTCCTGGGCAATCTGCGCGTGCATGAGGATTTGAAGCAGCAAGTCGCCGAGCTCTTCGCGCAGTTCGTCCGGACGTGCTCGATCGAGTGCCTCCAGCGTTTCGTACGCCTCCTCAAGCATGTGCTTGCGCAAAGACTCATGAGTTTGTACTTGATCCCATGGACACCCATCAGGTGCACGCAGGTGGGCGACCGTATCTTGAAGCGACTCAAAGGAGGAGAGCGCCTCCATAGGAGGCAGGTAAAGTGCCAGGACGGCAGCTTCAGGGTCGAGCTCCTCGAGCGAGAGTTCCTGCGCAGGACTGTCAAGGTCACGCAGTAGCAAAACTCGATGGTCATGAGCGTATTGGCCACCGAGCACCGCCCAGGCGCGCCTGGCCACTTCGCTGGAATCGAGCTCCAGAACCAGCGCGCCCAGGTCCGGATTAAGGGGAGGAGAGTATGCTGCTGCCAGTCGGCTTGCGCTGAGGGTGGTCAACCCCTGTAGGGGATCGAGCCCGAGGGCGGACAGCAATGCATCCATCGATTTCATTAACGCCTCCCTAGAACTGATAAAAACAAAGGCCGAGGCTAATTCATGGCCTCGGCCCTGGATTACGGCTCAGGTCGCTGGCTTAAGACCTGATCTGGGATTCATTTTTAGCGCTTAGTGTACGTAGGAGCCTTTCGTGCCCGCTTGAGACCAGGCTTTTTACGTTCCTTGATCCGCGCGTCGCGGGTGAGCGCTCCGGCCTTTCTGAGTCGAGGACGGAGGTTTTCGTCCATTTTCAGCATGGCGCGCGCCAGCCCATGGCTGACTGCGCTCGACTGGCCCGTAATACCCCCACCGTTGACCATCACCGAGATATCCAGCTTATCCTCTAATCCGGCGACCCGTAAGGTATCTTTGATCTTTATTAGATCCCCCAGCCTGGGGAAGTACTCTTCGGCGGGTTTGTCATTCACTACAAATGCGCCCTCGCCGCTCACGATGCGCACGCGAGCAGTGGCTCTTTTCCTGCGACCGATACCTTCGAAATACTCTTCTGCCATATTTTCCTACTCGCTTATCTCAATGCGGACCGGCTTTTGCGGGCGGTGAGGATGGTCCGGCCCGGAGTACACACGCATCTTCTTGAGCAGCCGCCTCCCATATCGATTGTGCGGCAACATACCCCACACCGCAGAACGAATGACCTTTTCGGGTGCGCGCTTCAGCTGCTCGCGTAGTGGGATAACCCTTAGGCCACCAGGATAGCCTGAATGCCGATAGTACATCTTCTGATCCAGGCGGTCACCGGTGACATGGATCTTGGAAGCATTGACCACGATCACGAAGTCGCCGGTGTCGACGCCCGGCGTCACCGTGGGTTTACCTTTTCCTAGCAAGATTGCGGAAATGCGAGATGCCATGCGGCCCAAGGTCTGGCCATCCGCATCCACCAACAGCCATTGGCTCTCAAGATCCTCCGGTTTTGGATAATAGGTCTTGAACAAATTTAGAACACCTCACGCCTCGTAGTAAACGGCTTCGAGGCATAATCCTTTCGCTGGAGCGAGTCTGCCCACCCACTTTTGAGTAGGATCTGACAGACTTCGCTCAATATCCTCAATTTCTTTTTCTCCGCATCCGACCTGCAAGTTGGCCCCCACTACTCGGCGGACCATCCGAAACAGGAAGGCGTCGGCCTCCAGGATCAGGCACAGATCAGTGCCCTCTCGCACCCACTCCGACTTGCTGACCGCGCGCACCGTATGGCCTCCGGGAATGGGCGCCTTGCCGAATGCACCAAAATCACGCTTCCCGATGAACAAATCGGCCACAGTGCGCATGCGATCAAAATCCGGTGCGGGCCACACGCGCCACGCCGTACGTTCCTTGAGTGGATCCGGCGCTGGATCCATGAGCAGGCGATAAACATAGCGTCTACGAATGGCGCCAAAGCGCGGCCGGAACCCCGCTGGGACGACCTCGGTGCGCCGCACCGCTACATCCTGCGGAAGGTGTGCGTTGAGCGCCGCTGTCAGCCGATCGGGCTCCCGCGACCAGGACAACGAATAACTAACGACTTGGCCCCTTGCGTGCACACCACGATCCGTTCGGCCGGCAGCCCGGATCGAGCTCTCTCTCCAACCGAGCTCGGAGAGTGCCGCCTCGATAACTCCCTGGACGGTACGCTCTGTGGCCACCTGACGCTGGAACCCATGAAACTCGGTTCCGTCATACGCTACGATCGATTTGTAATGTGCGGATTCGCCCAGCTGCCCTACTCTTCAACCAGCTCGAGCAGAACCATTTCGGCGCCGTCGCCTTTGCGAGGCCCAAGCTTCAAGATTCGCGTATAGCCCCCAGGTCGCTCAATATATCTGGGGGCGATGTCATCAAATAGCTTCATCACCAATTCTGGATCGCGGAGGCGCTTTGCGGCCATGCGGCGTGCATGCACTTGGTCGTCCTCGTCCGCGTGCTTTGCCATCGTGATGAGCTTTTCTGAAGCGCCGCGCACCGAGGCCGCCTTGGCCTTGGTGGTGCGAATTCGCTCGTATCGAAACAAGTCGGAGATCAAATTGCGCCGCAGTGCTCTGCGATGTCCGGTGGACCGGCCGAGCCTTTTGCCACTGACCTGATGTCTCATGCCTGAACCAGCGCAGCTTCCGGCTCCGGCTGGTCCTCGCCCTCCTCGTCCAGATATCCCTTTTCTGCGAGTCTTTCCTTGAGTTCGTCGAGGCTCTTCTCACCGAAATTTCGGATGGAGAGCATGGCATCTGGACCCTTGTCGAGCATGTCCAAGACTTCGCCCACGCTTGTGATTCCGGTTCGTTTTAGGGAATTAAATACGCGGACCGAGAGATCGAGGTTTTCAATCGGGATCTCGTATACCTCGCTCGCCATCTGTGGCTCTTCCTCGCGGGTGGACGCTTCAAGAAGACTCTCCTCTGTGACGCCCGCCAGATCGCGCAAATGCGCCATCAAGATGCTTGCGCTCTTGCTAAGCGCGTCTTCCGGCTTTATGGTCCCATCGCTCCAAATTTCAATATTGAGACGATCAAAGGTCGTATCCTGGCCGACTCGGGCCTGGCCAACCTCGAAATTGACCTTACGCACGGGGCTGAAGATCGCGTCTGTTGGCAGCTCGCCGATTGGCAATCGCCCGCGCTCGTCGGAGGGCGAATATCCCCGGCCTCGTTCCACATTGAGCTCAATCTCGAACTGAGAGCCGTCGGCGTCCACCGTAAACAGGTACAGCTCAGGATTCACGATCTCAATTTCCGCCGGAACGATGAGGTCAGCGCCGGTAACGACCCCCTCACCCTGCACCTCAATCCGAAGCCGGGCCGAATCCCCTTCGTGCAGGACCATGCGCAGCTCCTTGATGTTGAGCATGACCTGCAGAACGTCTTCACGAACACCGGGAATCTCTGAGAACTCGTGCGATACCTCTGAAATTCGGATGGAGGTCGTCGCCGTGCCCTCGAGCGAGGAAAGCAAAACTCGGCGCAATGCATTACCTAACGTAATTCCGTATCCCCCTTCGAGCGGGCTGATGATGAATTTCCCATAGTTTCGGGCAACCGCTTCTCGCTCGATCTTAGGCATGACCATATTGGTTGTTAGCGTCATGTCCGCCCTCCCTCTTTGTTCTGACGTCCCCTGGTCCGGAACGGATCTCGCCTGGTGATCAACATGCTCTCAGTTGTCATCGGGAGTAGAACTCCACGATCAACTGTTCATTGAAGTTCGCGTCAATGTCTCCTCGCTCGGGTTCCTGGATAACCTTGGCTGTGAGATTTGGAGCATCTCGTTCCAGCCAGGCCGGATTGGCTCGTGTCTCCGCGACCTGCGGAAGCTCCTTGAAGTAGGTCCTCTCCCGCGATCCGTCTCGGACTTCGATCACATCACCAGGCTTGACAAGCATGGAAGGAATATCGGTTCGGCGCCCGTTGACTGAGAAATGCCCGTGGGAGACCAGCATCCGTGCCTGAGCTCGGCTTTCAGCAAAGTTTAGCCTGTAGACTACGTTATCCAGCCTGCGCTCAAGCAGCGAAAGCAGGGTCTGGCCAGTAAGGCCTCGCTGCCGCTGAGCCATTCGATAGTAGCGTCGGAATTGCCGTTCAGTCACGTTGTAGACGCGACGAGTTTTTTGCTTCTCCCTCAGCTGTTTCCAATATTCTGAAACTCTGCGTCTGCGCCACATAGCTTGCCGACCATGCTCACCCGGGGGGTAGGCCCTTCGTTCAAATGCACATTTCGGGGTATAGCAGCGCTGTCCCTTCAGGAAGAGTTTCTCGCCTTCCCTTCGGCATAATTTACACACGGGGCCAGTATATTTCGCCATTCGCTATCTTGTTCCTAATCTTTGATCGATCAACTCTATACTCTCCGCTTCTTCGGCGGGCGCACACCATTGTGCGGGATCGGCGTTACGTCACTTATGGATCGCACCTTTACCCCCGAGGCCTGTATGGCACGTATGGCGGCCTCCCGGCCCGGACCCGGTCCTTTCACAAATACATCCAATTCCTGCAAACCAAGATCCTTTGCCTTTTTAATGACGACCTCCGCCGCCTTCCTCGCCGCAAAAGGAGTGCTCTTCCTCGAGCCCTTGAACCCGGACGAGCCAGCGCTTCCCCAGACCACGACATTGCCCTGTGGATCGGAGATGGTCACGATCGTATTGTTGAAGGTGGCGTGGATGTTCGCCCGGCCATTGGAGATCGTGCGCTTGATTTTGCTGCGTTTCGATTCTCTACGTGCCATTCCTGTCTCCTCGATCGTTACCGTGCTCTGCCTTGCGACCCCCAGGGTCTCATCAGAAAGGACTACTTCTTCTTTGCGCCCCGTCGTCGACCGCGCCCCGCAACCGTCTTCTTGGGACCCTTTCTCGTGCGTGCATTCGTACGTGTGCGCTGTCCTCGCACGGGCAAGTTCCGGCGATGCCGAAGCCCTCGATAACTGCCGATGTCCATCAGGCGCTTTACATTCATCTGAACCTCGCGCCGAAGGTTCCCCTCCACCGTGACATTCTGAGCGACGTAATCCCGAATCGAGCTGACCTCACCTTCTGTGAGATCGCGCACGGGAGTGTTTGGATCGACCCCGGTCGCTTCAAGCGTGGCCTGTGACATGGATCGGCCGATCCCATGAATATAGGTCAGCCCAATCAAGATCCGCTTGTTGCGCGGGAGATCTATGCCTTCAATTCGTGCCATGCGTTACCCTTGTCGTTGCTTGTGGCGAGGGTTCTCGCAAATCACGTAGACCTTACCGCGTCGGCGGACAATCTTGCACTTGGGACAGCGCTTGGTAACAGAAGCAGAAACTTTCACGGTCTTACCTTTTCACTAGCCGGTCGATTGACAAAGTAGCGATTATACCTAATTCCCTCCGGGGGTGTATCCAACGCAGTCAGCACACGCGGCCCGTCCGACGTCACGGCAACGGTGTGCTCAAAGTGCGCCGTCAAGTGACCATCCGCAGAAGCTACCGCCCATCCGTCCGGCAACGTGCGGGTTTCTGGTGAGCCGGCTAGCACCATCGGTTCCAGTGCGATCGTCATCCCGGGCCGCAATCGTATACCCTTTCCAGGTGACCCATAATTGGGCACCTGCGGGTCTTCATGCATGTGGCGACCCACTCCGTGCCCTGTGTATTCTCGAACCACATTGAATCCATTGGCCTCAACATGGGATTGGATGGCGGCCGAAATGTCACCGGTGCGATTGCCTTCAATCATTTGTTCAATTCCGATTACAAGGGCATCCAGGGTGACTTCCATGAGGTGTTCCGCCTTCGATGACACCTGGCCGACAGGAATGGTGATGGCCGAGTCCCCCACGAACCCATCCACGATCGAACCACAATCGATGCTTACAATGTCTCCTTCTTTCAGTCGCCGCTTTCCGGGGATGGCATGTACCAGCTCATCGTTCACACAGACTGTGGTGGTCGCCGGGTACGGGAATGGCCCCGGCACTCCAAGGAAGGCGGCCTGGGCCATGTGTTCACGCAGAACTGCCACGGCCGCTTCATCGATCTTAGAAGTAGTGATTCCCGGGCGAACGATCGCAGCTGCCGCACTCAGCGCCAGTGCATTCACTCGGCCAGCCTCGCGCATGGCTTCCAGCTCCCGCTCACTCTTGAGCACGACGCCCGAGTTCAACTTGTTGCCTCCTGTTCGAGCGATGACAGGATCGCCTCAGTCACTGCCTCGATCGGCTGATCCCCGTTCACGGTCACGAGCACACCCCGCTCACGGTAATACTCAACCAGAGGGGCGGTCTGTTCTTCGTACACCTTGAGGCGATGCCTCACCGTTTCCGGTTTGTCGTCATCTCGCTGATACAGTTCAGAACCGTCAATATCGCAGATACCCCACTCTTTCGGGGGCTTGTGTTTAGTGTGATACACATGGCCCTGCTCGCGGCAGACCCGCCGACCCGCCATGCGCTCTACCAAGCGCTCGATTGGCACTTCGACGTGCACCGCAGCGCGAAGGCTTCCACCGGCCATGTTTTCCAGGGCATCTGCCTGTCGGGCGGTACGGGGAAAGCCATCCAATATCGCTCCGGCCGCTCCATCCGTCTGCGCCAATCGCTCCTCTATCATCTCGATCGTGATTGCATCCGGCACGAGCTCGCCCCTTGAGAGATACTTCTCTGCCTCTTGTCCAATCGGCGTTCCGTGCTTCAAATTCTCCCGAAAAAGATCGCCACTCGATACATGGGGGAGGGCGAGCGCCGCACTGAGCCGCTTTGCTTGAGTGCCTTTCCCGGCACCCGGCACTCCTAGCAGCGCAATGAAAGGCAATCTAGCCTACCTGACTAGCAGGGCTGAATCATATCCCCGCAACTTCAGCTCGGCTTCAATATTCCGGTACGTATCGCGGATCACTCCCACTACGATGAGCAGGCCTGCCGACGACACCAACAGCAGCCCAGTGTTGCTGCCGCCAATCGGGGTAACCAGCCCCACCAAGAAGGGCATAATCGCCACGATACCCAGGAAAAATGCGCCTACAAGCGTGATACGCCGGACGACTCGGGTGAGGTAGCGCTGGGTGGGAGCTCCTTTGGTCACGCCTGGAATCTGGGCACCCGATCGCTTAAGGTTTTGTCCATAATTCTGCTGTTGAAAGAGAATATCGGTATAAAAGAACGTGAAGGCCACCACCATGATGAAGTACAGGACCCAGTAGGTGCTGGTGATACCTCCGAAGTTTTCCTGCAGCCAAATCCCCAAACTAGATAGGAAATCGCTGGTCGAGCCCACGATGAACTGAGCCAGGATTGCGGGGAAGGTCAGGATCGACTGAGCGAAGATGATGGGGATCATGCCCGCCATATTCACCATCAGGGGCAAGGTCCCCTTCACAGGCATGGACATACGGCTCCCCACACGGCGTCCGGGATACATGACCGGCACATGCCGCCGGCCTTCTTGAACGTAGACGATGACGAAGATGGTCGCCGTCATCAGAATCGCCAGGAAGATGATCAGCGGCACGGTCTGCACTTGAGCTGAGAAGATCCGCCCCATATTGGCCGGAATTCGCGAAACAATGCCCGAGAAGATGATCAGCGAGAGTCCCTGGTTCTTGATCCCGAACTCGGAAATGAGCTCGCCCAGCCAAATGGCGAACATCGTGCCGGCCGTCATCGAAATAATCAGCGTCGCAGTAGAAAGGTTCAGCCCGAAATCAAAGGTGACGATGCTTTCGCCGGCGAACTGCTGAAATAGGCGGAATTGGCCGACGGCATTTAGCGCCGCCATTGGGATCGCTATCATGATGGTCCACTTCTCCATCCACTTGCGACCCTCGCGTGGATCCTCCTCCATTCGCCGCTGAAGAGGCGGGATGATCGGTACCAGCACCTGCAGAATGATCTGGGCTGTGATGTAGGGATAGACTCCCATCGCCAGCACGGAGAAAGTAGAGGCCGTCCCACCCGAGAGGAGGTCCAGCAAGCCGAACAGGGTCTGTTGGTCACCCCCCTGCGCGAAGAGCTGCTGAAGCACGAGTCGGTTCACCCCCGGCGCCGGCACCTGCGCCGCCAGCCGATAAATGGCGAGTAGCGCGAACGTGATCAGCAAGCGATTGCGGATGTCTTCCGAGATCCATAGATATCGAAGTCGCTTCATGTTGAGCTTCCTTTACCCCTGAAGTTTTCGATCCCCATCTGCCTGTCTGCCTTTAGATCCAATCTACTGATCCAGCAGCTTGACGCTGCCGCCGGCCTTCTCGATCGCGGCCCGGGCGCCCGAGGTCACGCGGTGCGCCTGAACTGTGAGCGCTTTCTTGAGCTTGCCATGTCCTAGCACGACGACCGGATCACCCTCTTTCCGAATGAGGCCCGCCGCCTGCAGTAGAGCCGGCGTGACTTCGGAACCCTCATCGAACAGATCCAACCGACCGATATTGACCTCGGACCAACGTTTCCGATTGATGTTTGTGAAGCCACGCTTGAAAGGGAGTCGTCGGAAGAAGGGCAAGTTGCCGCCCTGGCGATACAGATGGCCTCCGCTCCCCGATCTGGCGCCCTGCCCTTTGGTACCCCTGCCGGCGGTCTTACCCTGACCCGCCGAGATCCCGCGACCGACCCGCTTTGGGGCTCGGCGCGATCGATTCCGTGATTGAAGATCATGGAGCTTCATGATTCGTCCACATTCACCAGGTGTGTAACTTTGGCAATCATCCCCCTGAGTGCCGGGGTGTCAAAATGCTCCACGCTTTGCATCATCTTCCGAAGACCCAGCGCACGCACAGTTCGCTTCTGTCGTCTCGAGTAGCCAATGGGGCTCCTCACGAGTGTGACGGTAAGGGTCTTTGCTTTCTTCTTAGCCATCGTGAGTTCTCATCCAGAACGGAGACAGCTCCGCAACGCTCTTCCCCCTATCGGCGGCCAATTCCTCAACGTCCCTGAGCTGGCGTAATCCTCGGAGTGTGGCTTCCGCAATGTTCAAGGCGTTGGCGCTGCCTAACGATTTGGTGAGCACATCGCGAACGCCAGCGGCCGATAACACGGCTCGCACCGCACCTCCTGCAATGACTCCCGTTCCGGGCGATGCGGGTTTTAGCAGCACAATGGCGCCACCATGCTTGGAGGTCACCTCATGGGGAATCGTAGTGCCTGTCAGTGTGAATGGCGCCATGCTTCGCTTAGCCCGATCTGAGGCCTTGTGGATGGCATCCGGCACGCCCCTCGCCTTGCCAATCCCGAGCCCAACCCGGCCACGACCGTCGCCTACAACAACCACGACTCGAAAGTGAAACTGGCGGCCGCCCTTGACGACCTTCGCCACGCGCGTAATATCGATGACTCGCTCATCTAGTTCCTCACGCTGTCCACGATCGGTGAAGTTACGCCTCACAGTTCCTCCATTCGACTTACGGCTCCATTAATCCGGGTTTCTGAATTAGGTCAGAATTCCAGCCCCGCCTCGCGCGCCCCGTCGGCCAGTGCCTTGACTCTTCCGCGGTAGCGGTAGCCTCCACGGTCGAATACGACCAGCTTCAGGCCGCTCTTCTTGGCCCGCCTCCCGAGAAGTTCTCCGACCAGGCGAGCCTTTTCAACCCGACTGCCGTCTGCCTTAAGTTCCCGGTCGAGCGACGAGGCGGAGACAACCGTATGCCCCTTACTGTCGTCGATCAATTGGGCATAGATCTGGTTGATGCTGCGGAAGACGTTCAGGCGAGGGCGATCTGGAGTTCCGCTGATCTTGGATCGTACTCGCCGGTGCCGGCGCTTCCTCATATCTGAGCGTGTTCGCTTTCCCATTCTTAAATCACCCTGCCGGCTTTGCCGGCCTTGCGTCGCACGTATTCGCCCTGATACCGGATGCCCTTGCCCTTGTAGGGTTCGGGAGGGCGCACCTTGCGAATAGTGGAGGCCACCTGCCCGACCAACTGCTTGTCAATGCCTATTACCTTGATGGTGCGCGCGCGTGTGTCAACTTCGAATAGGATGCCGCTCGGCGGCGGGATCTCCACCGAATGGGAAAACCCCACGTTCAGCACAAGGGTGGATCCCTTGAGTTCCGCCCGATACCCAACTCCGTGTACCTCCAGCGTCTTGTCGAATCCCTCGGTCGTGCCCAAAACCATGTTGTTCAGGAGTGCTCGCGTAAGGCCGTGCAGGGCTCTGACTTGCGGCTCATCGGACTCACGCGTGACCCGCAGGGTGCCATCCTCTTCCTTGATAGCGATCTCAGGCCGAAATCCTTGCTCCAGCTCGCCCTTCGGCCCCTTGATGCGAACTCGGGCGCCCTCGATCTTGACTTCGACTCCATCGGGTATGGAAATGGGCATAAGGCCGATACGTGACACGGTTTAGACTCCTGATCTCACCAAACTTCGCAGAGCAGCTCTCCGCCCACGCCGAGCTGCTTCGCTCTCGTTCCGGTCATGACGCCCTTGGGCGTGGTGAGGATGGCCACTCCCATTCCGGACTGCACCCAAGGAATTTGGCTCTTGCCTACGTAGGCTCGACGGCCGGGGCGGCTGACTCGTTTCAGGCCCGTTATCACCGGCCTGCGCGAGCGTCGCTCTCCCACGTATTTGAGTTTCATCCGGAGCGTCTTGCGGTCGTTCTCCTGGGACTCTTCGTATTCCTCGATGTAGCCCTCCGAATGCAAAATCTTTGCAATCTCAATCTTGAGTTTCGAACTCGGCATGGACACAAGTTGCTGCCCGCCCATAATGGCATTTCGAACGCGTGTCAGCATATCAGCAATCGGATCTGAGCTACTCAATGATTGGTCTCCAAATTCGCGCTTACCAAGAGGCCTTCACAACGCCTGGGATTTTGCCATCCAGCGCCAATTCCCGGAAGCAGATGCGACACAACTCGAAGCGTCGGTAGTATCCGCGCGGCCTACCGCAAATCTTGCAGCGGTTTCGAACGCGGACTTTGTACTTCCTCCGCAGCTCTCTGTAGGGCATGGCCTTCTTAGACATAGGCCTTACTCTTTCTAAGCGGCATACCTAACAGTGCCAGTAGGCGACGCCCCTGTTCGTCATTCGGGGCAGAGGTCACGATCGTGACTTCAAACCCCCGGATCTTGTCGATCTTGTCGAAGTCGATTTCCGGAAAAACTAACTGCTCCCGGATTCCCAATGTGTAGCTGCCCCTCCCATCAAAACTGTCAGGAGAGAGCCCGCGAAAATCGCGCGTGCGCGGCAGGGCCACGTTGACGAGCCGGTCAAAAAAGGACCACATTCGCAGGCCACGAAGGGTGACCTTGGCCCCGATGGAGCGGCCTTCACGCAACTTGAAATTAGCAATACTCTTCTTGGCACGAGTGATGACCGGACGCTGCCCGGTGATAATAGACATGTCGTCGATCGAGGCATCTAAGGCCTTCGCATTCTCCAGTGCCTCTCCCACACCCACGTTCACCACGACCTTCTGGATTTTCGGTACCTGCATTCGATTGGCAAAATTAAAATCCCTCATAAGGGTGGGCACAACTTCCTCGAAATACCGTTTTTTCAGGTAATGATCCGCCATCTCAGCTATCCACGTGCGAATCGCACTTTTTGCAGTAACGACGAACCTTGCCATCCTCTCGATGGATGGATAGTCGCGTTCGTTCGTTGCAGCTCGGACACACGAACATCACATTGGAGATGTTGATAGGCGCCTCGAACTGAATAATGCCCGGCGACATCGTGCGGCCGCCTGCTTGGATCTGCCGCTGGTGCTTCTTTCGCAGGTTGACTCCTTGAACCACGAGGCGACCTTCCTTTGGAAGCACGCGCAAGACATCTCCCCGCGTTCCCTTTTCTCGTCCGGCGATCACTTCGACGGTATCTCCTCGCCTAACTTTAGCCATTTACTTAGATCACTTCTGGAGCCAACGATACGATCTTGGTGAATCCCTTCTCGCGCAGCTCGCGCGCAACCGGACCAAAGATTCGAGTTCCTCGAGGGTTTTTGCCGTCCGTGTCGAGAACCACTGCCGCATTGTCATCAAAGCGAATGTAGGATCCGTCTTCTCTTCGGTATTCCTTGACGGTACGCACAATCACGGCCCGAACGATCTCGCTCTTGCTAACCGTCCCATGCGGAACGGCCGCTTTGATGCTGCCCACGACCAGATCGCCGACGCGCCCATATCTGCGTTTCGAGCCTCCCAGCACCCGAATCACCTGCATGTCGCGCCCCCCGGTGTTATCTGTGATCTTGAGATGGCTCTCTTGTTGAATCACTCTGCCAACTCCGCCCTCATCAGGACTTCCTCTATGACCCAACGCTTACGCTTGGAGATCGGTCTGCTTTCGACGATACGAACACGATCCCCAGGCTGTGCGCCAAATTCGTCGTGGACTAGATACTTCTTGCTCGCACGCAACACCTTCTGGTACAGGGGATGTCGGAAGGTTCGGTCGACCTTGACCGTAACCGTGTTTTGCATCTTCGATCGAACGACGCGGCCCGTTAGCCGTCGGCGATTATTGCTCATTGACTGATCTCCCGCGCTCGCTCCTTTTCCCTCACAATGGTTGCAATGCGTGCGATGTCCCGGCGCGCCACTTTTAGCTTGGAGTTATCGGGCAACTGGCCGGTCGCAAACTGAAATCGCAGCTTGAAATACGATTCCCGCGCATCTTCGAGCTTCTCGGCGGCCTTCTCCAGGCTCAACTCGCGTACTTCACTTGCCCGCATGATCTAGTCCCAATCCAAATCCTATTCGCCGAACTCTTGTTTTTGAGTGAACTTCGTTTTTATCGGTAATTTGTGCGAGGCTCTTCGCATCGCTTCGCGCGCTGCTTCCTCATTGAGCCCAGATATCTCAAACATGATGCGTCCGGGCTTGACAACTGCCACCCAGTGATCCACGGCGCCCTTACCTTTGCCCATGCGGGTCTCCGCCGCTCGCTGGGTCACGGGTTTATCTGGAAATATGCGGATCCAGACCTTTCCACGGCGCTTCATGTAACGTACCAATGCTCGACGCGTGGCCTCGATCTGGCGCGCCGTGATCCAGGCCGGCTCCAACGCCTGCAGTCCGTAGTCGCCGAATTCGATCGAGGTGCCCCTGCTGGCAATTCCCTTCCGCCGGCCTCGCATTTGTTTGCGCCACTTGGTGCGCTTTGGCATCAGCATGCTGAAATCCTTATTCGCTCACATAGACATCCATGGCCTCGCCCTGTCCCTCGGCCTCTGGCAGGATGTCTCCCTTGTAGACCCACACCTTCACTCCGATGCGCCCGGAGTTCGTGCGGGCCTCGACCTTGGCAAAATCAATATTGGCCCTCAACGTTTGAGCCGGTACTCGCCCTTCGCGGGCCCAGTCTGTCCTCGACATCTCATGCCCCCCAAGTCGGCCGGCAACCATCACCTTAACTCCCTGGGCTCCGGCCCGCATCGTGCTATCGACGGCACGCTGCATAGCGCGGCGATGGGTAATCCTACGCTCCAACTGGTTGGCTACGTTCTCGGCAATAAGCCGCGCATCAAGGTCAGGCTCTTTGATTTCCGAAATATCCAATTTGATGTTGATACCGGTCAGCGCCTGAAGCTTCGCGCGCAGCTCTTTGACGTTCGCCCCTTTTCTTCCGATCACAATTCCGGGCTTTGAGGTGTGGACCGTGACATTAATGCTGTTCGGAAAGCGCTCGATCTCTACCAGGGAAATCCCTGCGCGCGGCGTGTTGCCGTGCACAAGGTCCCGGATGTATCGATCCTCGTGAAGCTGTGCAGCGTACTCCTTGCGATTGGCGAACCATCGCGAATCCCAGGTTCGATTGATGCCCAGCCTGAACCCCACTGGATGGACTTTTCGGCCCATTAATTCCCTAACCTTCCACTGTCTCTAGTGTCTCTAGCGAGCCTTCATGTTCCCGCAGAATCACGGTCACGTGCGATTGCCTGCGAAGGATCGGCTTGAAGCGAAGCCTGGCTCCGAATCTTCGCCAACGCCGAGTCGGTCCCTCATCTGCGTAGACTCGATACACATATAGGTCTGATCCGATTAAGCCGTAGTTCTGCTCTGCATTAGCCACCGCCGACCGAAGCAGCATCTGTACCGGGTGCGCGGCAGCTTTGTTCATGAATTTGAGGATATGGATCGCCTCCAAGACATCCTCACCACGTATCCGATCCAGCACGAGGCGCACTTTCTGCGGGGATATGCGCAGATAACGGTGGGTTGCCCGTACGTCGAAACCATTTGCCATAGTTCGCTATCTTGCCCGCGTAGTGCGATCCCGCCCGATGTGCCCGCGGAAGGTGCGCGTGGGCGCAAACTCTCCTAGCTTGTGGCCGACCATGTTTTCGGTAATGTAAATCGGAATATGTCGTCGGCCATCATGAACCGCGATGGTGTGGCCGACCATCTGCGGAAAAATGGAGCTTGCGCGACTCCAGGTTCGAATCACCTTTTTGTCGCCGCTCTGGTTCATCTCCTCCACACGCTTGAGCAGCTTAGGCTCGATGAAGGGACCTTTCTTTAGGGATCGAGACATCTCTTTACCGCCTTCCCTTCGAGCGACGTCGGATAATGTACTTATTGGTGCTCTTATTCCGACGCGTCTTCTTGCCTAGAGTTGGTTTGCCCCAGGGACTCTTAGGGCCCGGGAGTCCGATGCCTTGTCGCCCCTCCCCACCCCCGTGCGGATGATCGCGGGGTGACATGGCAGAGCCGCGGACAGTGGGACGAATGCCAAGGTACCGCTTGCGGCCGGCCTTGCCCAATTTGATGTTGCTATGGTCAGGGTTACCAACCTCACCGATCGTTGCGTAGCAGGCCTGGCGCACCCTGCGCACCTCGCCGGACGGGAGTCGCAGCGCGGCGTAGGCACCTTCCTTGTCCAGAACCTGGGCTCCCGTGCCGGCCGAGCGTGCCAATTGGCCGCCTTTGCCTTCCTTCAATTCAATGTTGTGAACAACCGTCCCCAATGGAATCCGCTCTAGCGGAAGGCTATTTCCCGATCGGATCTCTGCATCCGGCCCAGACATCACCCGATCCCCCACCTTAAGGTCCAGGGGGGCGACAATATATCGCTTCTCTCCGTCCACGTAGTGAAGCAGAGCCAATCGCGCAGACCGGTTCGGATCGTATTCAATAGCCGCTACTCTTGCGGGTATCCCGTGCTTCTCGCGTTTGAAATCCACCTTGCGCAATTGTCTGCGGTGGCCGCCACCGCGGTGCCTCACCGTGATGCGCCCCTGGGCATTGCGTCCCCCGCTCCGCTTGCGCGGCTTAATCAGGGCGCGCTCTGGCCGGGTCTTGGTAATATCTTCAAACAGATCGCCCGTCATTCCACGACGTCCGGGTGAGGTGGGCTTATATTTCCGGACTGGCATTACCGTATCCCCTCAAAGATGTCGATAGTCTCGCCTGGCGCAAGAGTGACAACGGCCTTCTTGTAACCCGGCCTTCGAATCAGCAGGCGCCGGTTTCGTAGCCTGCGGCTGCGCTTGGCGGGAATATTCACTACGTTCACGCGCAGGACCGCCACATCGAAAAGCACCTCGACCGCATCTTTGATCTGCGCCTTGGTGGCCGTCTTCGCGACTTCAAAAACGTATTGGCCAAGGCTCGCGCTCTGATAGGCCGATTTTTCGGTGACGATTGGTCGCACGAGAACGTCATATAGGGTCGTCATGCGCTTACTTCCGGATCGAGATACTTCTGCAAGACCTCAATTGAGCCGATCGGCATGATCAGGCGGTCGTATTGCAACAAATCTCGGACGTTCACATAGCTGGCGTGGAGTACCTTGGCCTTCGGCAGATTGCGAACAGACTTCTCCACATTCTCGCTTCTCGCCGGCAGCAGAAGAAGAGTGCTCTTATCGCCTGCGAGCGTCTGCAGGATCTCGGACAGCTCGCGCGTCTTCGGTTCGGTCATGCTGAGTTCATCGACAACCGTGATCTGCTTTTCCCCGGCCTTGACGGAAAGGGCCGATCGCAGCGCCGCCCGACGCATCTTGCGAGGCATGCGCTGACTGTAGTCCCTTGGTTGGGGCTTGTGTGCCGCGCCGCCTCCGACCCAGATTGGCGATCGAATGGAGCCATGCCGCGCTCTGCCGGTGCCTTTCTGACGCCAGGGCTTGCGCCCCCCGCCAGCAACCTCGGAGCGGGTCTTGGTCTTGTGGGTGCCTAGACGTGCATTTGCAATCTGCCGCACATAAGCTTGGTGCATAAGATCCGGCTTGATCTCCGCCTCAAAAATGGACTTTGGCAGCTCAGCCGTATCGACTTTTTCACCCTTCATGTTCAGAACTTCGGCCTTCATCCCTAATTTCGCTCCAACGTCGCAGTCTCTGGGCAGAATAAGTGCCATGCGATATGGCTACACGCAGCCCTACTGCTTGCGACCCTCCTTCACTAACACCAGCCCACCCTTCGGGCCCGGCACGCTGCCCCGAACTCCCAGCAGGTTGAGCTCCAGATCCACCAGGTCGACACGCAGGTTTTGTGAGCTCACGCGCACCGATCCCATATGGCCAGGTCCTTTGACGCCTTTAAATACCCGTCCGGGCGCCGAGCCGGCGCCGTGCGATCCGGGTGCCCGCTCGCGATCCGACTGTCCGTGGGTCTTTGGACCGCGATGAAAGCCGTGCCGCTTAATGGCGCCCGCGAAACCTCGGCCCTTGCTGGTGCCCACCACATCCACCCGATCGCCCACTCGAAAGACCTGGACCGTGATCCGCTCACCCTCTTCGAGATCGCCGAGATTGCGAACACGAAACTCACGCAGGTGTCGCAGAGGCGGCGCGTTGGTGCGCTTCAAATGCCCGAGCTGTCCGCCCGTCAGACGCCGCTGTGAAGTCTCTTCCAGACCTAGCTGAACGGAGTTGTACCCATCCTTCGCATGGGTCCGAATCTGTGTGATAAAACACGGACCCGCTTCAATAATCGTGACCGGGATCGCGGCCCCCGTGTCGTCGAAGATCTGGGTCATGCCCACCTTTCGTCCAATCAAACCTTTGAGATCGGGAATTCGGGCGGGCTCCTCCACATCGTCGACTGCCGCTTCTTCGCTAACCTCTTCCTGCTCGTCTCGCTCGTCTTCCGATTCTGAGCTCGGTCCGGCTTCCGTGGAAGGCTCCGAGTCGCCGCCGAGTTCGGGCTCATCCTGAGCCTGTACCGCTACAGCTTCCTCCGCTGCGTTGTCCTGCGCGGCTTCGGTCTCAGCTTCTGTCTCAGCCTTGGGTTCGAGATTCTCTGGTTCTTTTGCCATCGCTAAATCGTTATTTCGATATCCACACCGGCGGGCAAATTGAGTCGCATCAGAGTATCGATCGTCTTGGAATCGGGCTCAAGCACGTCGATGAGGCGCTTGTGCGTCCGAATTTCGAAATGCTCGTGAGAATCCTTGTCGATAAACGTCGATCTCCGAACCGTAAACCTCTCGATCTTGGTCGGCAGAGGAACCGGTCCAACAACCTTTGCGCCTGTTCGCTCAGCCGTCTCAACGATTCGCTGCGCCGACTGATCCAGCACTCGGTGATCGTAGGCCTTGAGCCTGATACGAATCTTTTGCTTCGCCATGGGTCGTCAAACCATCCTTACTCGATGATCTCGGTGATCACTCCGGCGCCCACCGTCAGGCCGCCTTCCCGGATGGCAAACTTGCTGCCCTTCTCCAGTGCCACCGGTAGGATCAGCTCCACCGTCAGGTTCACGCTGTCCCCCGGCATCA
>JAPUGV010000263.1 GCA_027298025.1 Chloroflexota bacterium
AAAAGGATAGCGCTTGCCATTGGGTCGTGCTCGGCTTGCGCCAACAGATCCGCGGCGACCCAAGTTGGATTAGCGGTGGCGTCGGCGATGACCACCGTCTCGGTCGGGCCCGCAAGTCCGTCCACGCCAACCACGCCGTACACCTGCTGTTTCGCCAGGGTGACGAAGATGTTACCAGCGCCCACGATCTTATCCACCCGAGGGACGCTTTCGGTTCCGTAGGTCATGGCGGCGATGGCCTGCGCGCCGCCGATCTGATAGACGGTCTCGAGTCCGCAAATGTGGGCGGCGGCCAAGATGGTGGCGTGGGGCCGAGGAGGAGTACAGACCACGATCTCTTTGACTCCAGCTACCTGGGCCGGAATGACTGACATCAGCAATGAGGAGGACAACGGCGCCGATCCGCCTGGGACATAGACCCCTACGCGGCGGATCGGCGTGAGACGCTGACCCAGCCTCCCACCCAGGGACTCGGTGGTCCAAGAACGAAGTGGCTGGCGCTCATGAAAGCCGCGAATGCGGTCGGCAGCGGTCCTTTGTGCCTCCGAGAGGGAAGCAGGTAGGTTCCGGAAAGCTTCAAGCAGATCGGACTGGGGGAGCCGCAGTTCGTCCAAATGGGCGTCATCTAAGAGCCGGCTCCATCGCCTCACGGCCCGATCGCCCTCTTCGCGCACGGAGGCCAGAATCTGGGCCACCGCCTCGCTCGGTTTCACGCCCTGGCCAAAGACCCGCGCCACACCTTCCAGCATGGAGGGTGGGATATTCAGCCTCTCCGGCAGGTCTCGGCGAAGGATGGTTCGGCGGGCGCTCTCGACGTCGTAAATGCTCAACACGATGGTTCCTACTCTCTCGGCAAAGCGCACAGGTCGTGGTGCTACCGATAAATGCTTAATCCTTCAGTGCATCCAGCATCGCCCTCGATGCGGCGGGCTCTTCCTCGAAGATATAGGTCACCGGAGTGACAACAACCCCACTGCCTCCGATGGCGCGCAGTTCGGCGATGGCCTGCACTAGTTGGTCCCGACGCACGATGATATGCGCGGCGTACCAGTCGCCTCCCCGAGATGTGATCACCGGTGAGATAGTCGGTCCCTGCAAGCCGCCGATCACGGATTGTTTGAACATCCGCTCAGCGATGGCGTTTGGCGACTCGCCGCGCATATTGGCGTAAACGGCCACATTGGAGGCCGCCCGCAGGTGAGCCTCGATAAACTCCAATAGTTGCCGCGCCATGGCCAGCACCTCCGGCCGGGATCTGAGCGAACCGCGATGGGCGACCAGACAAGCCTGGGAGGTCAAGATTAATCCATCCTCTAGCACGCTCAGGCGGTTGTCGCGAAGCGTGGTGCCGGTGGAGACCAGATCAACGATCAGGTCGGCGTAGCCAATCGCAGGCGCCACCTCCAGCGTGCCTTCGGCTTTGATC
Organism: Chloroflexota bacterium; assembly: GCA_027298025.1. GTDB lineage: Bacteria > Chloroflexota > Anaerolineae > Anaerolineales > E44-bin32 > JADFRG01. The sequence continues at coordinate 1,427 of JAPUGV010000263.1, forward strand.
AGGCGAGTGTTCTCTAGGCCGTGCTCGCGAAAGAACGTCCCCGTCAAGTTGAGAAACTTGGTCCCTACTCGCAGTGGGCGCGCGACTCGGTCGCGAAACTGGGACAGGGCGGCCATGCTGCGAATATCCTGCCAGCTCTCTGGGACAATGACGTTGAGCGTGCAGTGCCCGAACCCCAATTCCTGGTGAAGGGTTAGGATCTCGGCGTTCCCCCCGCCGTGTTCGCTGACCATGTCCCAGCCGGTGATCCCGAAGTCGATACTGCCATCACGCACACTTACAACGATGTCTCCCGCTCGCTGGAAAAGCACCGTAAGCTCAGGCATGGCCGGGATGGTGGCTTCGAATTGGCGCGGGTTGGGTTTATGCACCCGCAGGCCTGCCTCGGCCAGGAAGTCCAGACTGCCCTCGGCCAAGCGGCCCTTACTGGGAAGAGCGAGGCGTATGTCATTGCGGTCGGCGGTCATGTTCTCTCCATAAAAAAAAGACCCTCCCCGGTCAAGGGAGGGCGTCTAGTGCCTTCGTAATAAGAATGCGCGCCGGCTAAGCCGATCCTGACCAGGGGAGATAGCGGTTGTGGGCGTGGTGATGATGGACCCGAGCTCGGTTTGCAGCGCACATATTGGGGAAATTCTAGCACGGCTGTCCGGTGCCTGCAAGGTGCCGTATTCTTTAACGAATAATATTAACGAGGATCCGAGCTTGTGGATCATTTATCCTTATCCAGATTAAAGTTCCGCTTTTGCTCCGTCTTGCGGCCGGAGGAATCCATCACCCTTGACACTGACCGCATCCGGGACTAAAGTGTGTCAGCTAATAACGTGACAATTTTGATGTTTTCCGCCAAGCGTGCGAAAAAGCAACTGCTGGGAGAAATGTCCGGCTAGGAGACGCGCGCTTGCACAGGCCTAGATCTGAGTCCCGCCGGACACCGGCGGGATTTTTCATTTATTGAGGTTCGCCTGATGCATGAGACCGTACCCATGAAGCTAAAGAAGAAGGAGCACAAGGTGCCAGACTCAGGGTCTGGATAGGCTTGCCTACCTGCTTCTCCTTGTAGAGACCGGCCGTTCAGACCCTGGACCGCCGGTCGTTTGCCTTAAAGCGATGCTTATGCCCGAGAAAGGAAGGTGGAAGATGAGCGAGATTGCGTGTGTCGAATGTGGGGCGGAAATCCGGCTGGATGAGGACGTCATTCAAAATGAGATCCTGCCCTGTCCGGACTGCGGCGTGGAGCTAGAGGTGATGTCCTTGGATCCCGTTCAGCTGGCGCTCGCGCCGGAAGTGGAAGAGGACTGGGGCGAGTGACACGCGTCGCAATGGTCATCACGCGGGTGCGCGCGGAAGAAAAGATGCTGCTCGAGGTGTTCCGGCAACGGGGAACTGACCCGGAGCTTATCCGAGATGAGGAGCTGGTCATAAACCCGAGCGTCATCGATCCTCGCTGGGACGAATTCGACATCGTTCTGCAGCGGAGCCTGAGCACCTCGCGCGGACTCTATCTTCTCGAGTTGTTCGACGCCTGGGGAGTCCCCACGGTCAACAGCCTGCGCACGGCGAGCATTTGTTCCGACAAGTTCAAGACCTCCCTGGCTCTCGCCAAGGCGGGAGTTCCCCAGCCTGAAGTAAGGATCGCGTTTACGCCGCAATCCGCCCTGGAGGCCGTCACTGAATTGGGATATCCGGCGGTGCTCAAGCCGATGATCGGCTCCTGGGGGAGGCTCCTGGCGAAGGTCAGTGACGCGGATGCAGCCGAGGCGGTTCTCGAGCACCGTCAGACGTTGGGAAACTATCCCTATCATGTGCACTTCGTGCAATCCTACGTAGAGAAACCTCGCGGCCGGGACATCCGCGCCTTCGTTGTTGCAGGCGAGACGATCTGCGCCATCTATCGGTCATCCTCTCACTGGGTGACTAACACCGCGCGCGGCGCCTCGGTGGAACAGTGCCCGGTCACGGCGGAATTGCAAGACCTATGCCGGCGCGCCTCAGAAGCCGTGGGAGGCGGCGTGCTGGCTATGGACGTTTTCGAAACCGAAGGTGGCTTTGTTCTCAACGAAATCAATCACACGATGGAGTTCCGCAACAGCATCGAGCCCACCGGTGTGGACATCGCCGGGAGGATTGTCGATTATGCGCTGGCCCTGGCCGCACAGCTCGAGCGAGGGGAAGGCGAGTAGGCATGAGCAAGCGCGTGGGTATCGTGGGTGGATCCGGGTACGTCGGAGGCGAACTCCTGAGGCTCCTGTTATTCCATCCCGAGGTCCAGGTAACTCAGGTGACCTCCCGCCGGTACGTGGGTCGTTACATCCATCAGATTCACCCAAACTTGCGGGGCGTGACCGACCTGCGCTTCAAATCACCGGACGACCTCGAGGCTTGCGACGTCATCTTCGTAGCGCTACCACATGGTGAGACGGCGAGCGGATTGGATCAATGGGCCGATCTGGCGGCTTATATCATCGATTGCTCACCAGATTTTCGTCTTCGAGATGCGAGCGACTACAAACGCTGGTACGGGCGCGATCACGAAGCACCGGAGATGTTATCGCACTTTGTGTACGGCTTGCCCGAGCGACATCGCGCGCAGCTCACAGAGGCGCGCTACGCCTCCGGAGTGGGGTGCAACGCGGTTGCGGTGATCTTGGCGCTCGCACCGCTGGCCGAGGCGGGGCTCTTGGAGACGGCTACAGTTGAGATCAAGGTCGGATCCTCAGAAGGCGGTTCTCTCGCCAACGACGCTTCCCATCATCCCGAGCGCAGCGGAGTAGTGCGAGTTTACAGCCCTTCGGGGCATCGACATCTGGCGGAGGTCGAGCAGGAGCTCGGGAGCATCCCCATCCACCTGACCGTAACCGCCATCGAGATGGTCCGAGGCATACACCTAACCGCGCATTGCTTCCTCCGATCAGGCAGCCAACTTCGGGAGGAGAAGGACGTGTGGGCGCTTTATCGAGAGGCATATGCGGAAGAACCGTTCGTCCGCCTCGTCGCATCGCGCACGGGTCTGTACCGATACCCGGAACCGAAGCTACTAATCGGAACCAACTATTGCGACATCGGTTTTGCGCTGGAGAAAGGCTCGGAGGTGCTCATCGTTATGGCAGCACTGGATAACCTGGTCAAAGGCGCAGCGGGCTCGGCGGTGCAGTCGATGAACGTGATGCTAGGGTGGGACGAGACTACCGGCCTCAGCTTCCCTGGGCTCCACCCGGTTTAGGTCGAAGGAGGACACAGATGCGGGAAAACCCCTTGACAGTTGTTAAAGTTGGCGGAGGTGCTGGAATTGACCCTAGAGGCGTCTGCGCGGACGTGGCAGCGTGGGCGAGCGGCGGCCAGCCAATCGTTGTCGTCCATGGCGCATCGGATCGCGCCAACCGCCTGAGCACGGCAATGGGGCTACAACCGAGATTCTTAACCTCGCCTTCTGGCCACATCAGTCGATACACGGATCCCCAGGCGCGGGCCATCTTCGTCCAGGCTGCGCACGAGGCCAACGAGGAAATCGTAGCCCTCCTGCGTGGGCTGGGCGCGGCCGCAATCGGATTGACCGGTGAGCGCTCCAGTCTCACCGCGGTCCGCAAGCAGGTCTTGCGGGCAATTGTGGACGGCCGGACCATGGTGGTCCGCAACGATTATTCGGGGAAGATCACTGCCGTCGACGGTGACTCGTTACGGTCGATCCTTGCCAGCGGCCAAGTGCCTGTGGTTCCGCCACTAGCCCGCAGTGAGTCGGACGGCCTGCTGAATGTCGACGCTGACCGCGCCGCCGCGTCCATCGCCGCGGCCCTCGGCGCTGAGAGTTTAATGATATTCACCAATGTGCCCGGCCTGATGAGCCGCTACCCGCAAGAAAACAGCCTGGTTCCCCGCGTGGACCGAGACCAATTAGATCAGGCATTGGATTGGGCGCAGGGCCGTATGAAGCGTAAGGTCTTGAGCGTGCAGCAAGCGCTGGACGCGGGCGTACGCCGAGTGGCGCTGGCCGATGGGCGTCAGTCGCACCCGCTCTTGAGGGCCTTTTCTGGCGAAGGGACGTGGTTCAATGCCTGAGCTTGATGAAGTTGCCCCCAGGCTCACACATGGGGAGGCTCATGCGATCATGGATCTGGAGGATCATCATACCTCCGGCGCTTACCCTAAGCGGCCGCTGGCTATCGTGCGCGGTGAGGGGATCTGGTTGTGGGACGCTCAAGGCCGACGATTCATGGATATGACCAGCGGCCAGGGGGTGGCACTCGTGGGTCACAGCCATCCCACGGTCGTTGAGGCCGTGAGGCGCCAGGCGGAGCTCCTGATTACCTGCCCGGAGATCTTCTACAACGATCGGCGCAGTGAGCTATATGCCGCGCTTTCTCAGTATACGCCTGACGGGCTGAACAGATTCTTTCTATGCAATTCGGGTGCGGAAGCCGTTGAAGGAGCGCTGAAGTTTGCTCGGCTGCAGACAGGCCGACCGGGGATCGTGGCGGCCAAGTCGGGGTTTCACGGCAGGACGCTCGGGGCACTTTCAGCCACGTGGAATCCGAGCTATCGGCGGGGTTTCGGACCCCTGCTGCCGGAGGTAGCCCACATCCCATTCAATGATCTGCGCGCGGCGGAGGCTGCGATCGACGCCTCGACCGCCGCCGTAATTCTCGAAGTTGTCCAAGGGGAGGGCGGGGTCGTCACGGCCAAGCGCGAATTCCTCGAAGCCGTGAACCAAATGTGTGAGCAGCGCGGCGCGCTCCTGATCTTCGACGA